>CAYQJU010000006.1:0-54524 GCA_964417875.1 uncultured Steroidobacteraceae bacterium | reverse complement strand
ACTTGCGCAGCAGCTTCGCCATCGAGGGTTTGGTATCGATGAGGATCTCGCTGATCGCCTTGCGCTGCTCGGCGGTGAGCTTCAGCTTTTCCTGAAGACCCGATGTGTCCTCACCCCGCAACACCTCGGCGATGCGCCCCTCCACATATTCGCGGGCATAGCCGGGCAGGGAGTCGAACTGCTCGGAATAGATCGTGAAGCTCAGCGGATACCTGAACAGCCGGGTCTTGAGGTCCAGCTCGCGCAGGCTGCGGCCCTTCGAGTCCATCGGACCCAGCTTCTGGAAACGCTCTGCAAAGCCGCTGCTGCCCACCATGCGATCCTCGAACGGTGCCGCATCATGCAGGAACATCGTGCGCACCAGCGGCTCCATCATCTGGCGCAGGCGCGTGTGGTCATTGGGCGAGATGTCGGCCCAGCTGCGCAGCGTGCCGGAGGCCGGCGCCTCGCTGTCACGTTCCAGGATGGTGCGTATCTTGTAATCCACGCGCGTGATCTGGTTGTGCAGGCGGGTCTGGTGCTCGAGCACGGTCAGCGCCACGACATCGCTCTTGCCGCTGGGATAACGGCTGGTGTCGAAATAGGCGCTGAGGTCCTCGATGTTGTGGCTGCGGTCGCCCAGCTCGCGCAGCTTCTCGCCGCCACGACCCTCGCGCAGCGCGAGGTTGCCCAGGTGCGTGCGCTTGCCCATGCTGCCGGTCACATACCAGCCGCCCCAGCGCACGTTGAACGGGGTGGAATCATCCACGTCGGTGCCGGCAGTGATGCGGCGCTCGTCCGACGGATGGTCCACGGGCGACGAGAGCACCATCACGCGCGGCACGCCGCCACCACCCATCGAATAGGTATCGTGGCAGGTGAGGCAGCGACCGCCCTCGCGGGTGAACTCCGCCGGATACTCGCGCCGGTTCTCGATGCCGTAGAAAACCGCACCCTTGTCCGCATCCATCGCGGTCAGCTCGATCAACGGGCTGTTCTGCACGAACCCGACGTAGGTATCGTCGTTGAAGTACACCGCCCGCGGCGTCTGTGGCGAGATATGTTCAATCTGCAGGCTGGTGCGCGAGAACACCAGCACCTGCGAATCCACATCGATCTCCAGCTCCTTCAGCATGGACAGCAGGTAGCCAAAGCGCGGCTCCCACTCCAGCTTCAGCTCGCCGCTGTTCAGGCGTTGCTGCAGCCGGTACACCCGGTTCTGGGTGGCCGCTTCGGAATACGCAACCCCCGGATATTCCACGTCATAACGGGTGGAGGTGGGCAGCTTGTCCGGATCTGCGTGCGCAGCCCCCGCTACGAGGGCCAGACAGGCGGCTCCGGCCAGTTTTTTGAATAGGTATTTCATATACCCATTATAGATCGGCGCACGGGTCAGAAAGTTCCTGCCCTGGTTGTCGAATTTACGGAAGTCCGCCCGTCGTACTGACGGGCCCCTGTGCGCCCTGTCAACAACGAGGAAATCGAGCATGGCGAGCGTCAGCACCTACCTGAACTTCCCCGGCACCACCGAGCAGGCCTTCCAGTTCTACCGCTCGGTTTTCGGCACCGAGTTCGATGCCACCGGCATCCTGCGCATGGGCGATGCCCCGCAGCAGCCCGGCCAGCCACCACTGTCCGAGGCGGATCGCAGGCTGGTGATGCATGTCTGCCTGCCCATCCTCGGTGGCCATCTGCTGATGGGCACCGACTGCATCGACGCCTCCGGACAGAAGCTGAACATGGGCAACAACGTCTTCATCAACCTGCAGCCGGACACGCGGTCCGAGACCGACCGGCTGTTCGCCCGGCTCGCCGAAGGCGGTCGCGTGGACATGCCGCTGCAGGAGATGTTCTGGGGCGATTACTTCGGCAGCCTCGTCGATCGATTCGGCGTGCAGTGGATGCTCAACTGCGCCAACCGGACCTGAGTGCCGCCACTGGCTGCGGCGTCTGGCGATCGGCTCGCCCCGGCCGGCCGTCAGGCTCCCACGCGCTGGCGCATCAGCTGCATGTCGCCCACCGGCCGCACCTCGATGCAACCGTATTGCGTCCATGGCAGTTGCTGCGCGATGCGCACCGCCTCTTCCATCGATCCGGCTTCGATCAGGTTGAACCCGGCCAGCACCTCCTTGGTCTCGGCGAAAGGCCCGTCGAGGATGCTGGTGCGACCCTTGCGCACCCGCACCGACTTCGCCGTGGCCGGTGCCTCAAGCTGCTGCGAAGCGATCAGTGTGCCCTGCTGCTTCAGCCCGTCGCAGTGCTGCAGGCAGTCGCGCATCTCGGCATTGAAGCGCTCGGCGGGAAGCGCTTCCATCAGTTCCGGGTCGGTATAGACCAGCAGCAGGTATTGCATGGTTGCCCGATTCTACCGGCGCCACCATCATTGTCGAAAACACATTCGCCGGTTCGTCGTCTCCATGACCGCGCGCAATCGGGCCGCGCGGCGATCCACACCAGGGAGCAGAGTCATGCGCGTGATGGTCATCGTGAAGGCGACGGCGGATTCGGAAGCCGGTTGCATGCCCAGCGAAGAGTTGATGCTGGCCATGGGAAGTTACAACGAGGAGCTGGTGAAGGCCGGCATCATGCTGGCCGGCGATGGCCTGCATCCCTCCTCCCGCGGCAAGCGCGTGCGGTTTTCCGGTCGGGAACGCACGGTCATCGACGGCCCGTTTGCCGAGACCAGGGAGCTGATCGCCGGCTACTGGATCTGGCAGGTGCGCTCGATGGACGAGGCCGTCGAGTGGGTGCGTCGCTGCCCCAACCCGATGCCGGGCGAATCGGACATCGAGATCCGGCCCCTCTTCGAGGCGGCCGACTTCGGCGAGGCCTACACGCCGGAAGTGCGGGCACAGGAGGACCGCGTGCGCGCCGGAATGACCCAGGTCTGAGATCCGGGCGACGATGGATCCGGCACTGCGACGCAAGATCGATGTGCTGTGGCGCATGGAATCCGCGCGTATCGTGGCGGCCGTGGCCCGCATCGTGCGCGATGTGGGTCTGGCCGAGGACCTCGCGCAGGACGCGCTCGTGGCCGCCATCGAGCACTGGCCCGTGCGCGGCGTGCCGGACAACCCGGGCGCGTGGCTGATGACCACCGCCCGGAACCGGGCGCTGGACCGGCTGCGCCAGGTGGCGCTGCAGCGCCGCCGCAATGAGGAGCTGGGTGCCGATGCCGATGCGCGCGGCGAGCAGTTCACGCCCGATCGCAGTGATGAGGCCGACGAGGCACTGGATGACGATGTATTGCGGCTGATGTTCACCGCCTGTCATCCGGTGCTGTCGAAGGATGCGCAGGTGGCGCTGGTGCTGAAGCTGCTGGCCGGACTCACCACCGCAGAGATTGCGCGCGCGTTCGTGCAGGGCGAGGCAACCGTTGCCCAGCGCATCGTGCGCGCCAAGCGCACGCTCGCCGAGGCGCAGGTGCCGTTCGAGGTGCCACGCGGCACGCAGCTGCAGCAGCGGCTCGATGCCGTGCTCGCCTCGATCTACCTGATCTTCAATGAAGGCTACGCGGCCACGGCCGGGGATGACTGGATACGCCCGGCGCTGTGCGAGGAAGCCTTGCGCCTGGTGCGCATGCTGGCGGGACTGGCACCAGCCGCGCGCGAGGTGCATGGCCTCGCCGCACTGCTCGAACTGCAGGCTTCGCGACTGCATGCACGCACCGACCGGAATGGCCGCCCGGTGCTGCTGATGGACCAGAACCGCGCGCGCTGGGACTGGCTGCTGATCGGTCGTGGACTGGCCTCGCTGGAAGCCGCGCGTCGCCTTCCCGGCGAACCGGGGCCCTATGAGCTGCAGGCCGCCATCGCCGCCTGCCATGCGCGTGCGCGCCGCGCCGACGACACCGACTGGCAGGCCATCGTCGCCGCCTACGACGCCTTGCTCAAGGTGCTGCCCTCCCCCATCGTGGCGCTGAACCGCGCGGTGGCGGTCAGCCGTGCGCACGGGCCGGCTGTCGCGCTGCCGCTGGTGCAGGCCATCGAGGCATCCGGGGAGCTTCGTGACTATCACCTGCTGCCTGCCGTGCACGCCGATCTGCTGCTGGGCCTGGGCCGGCGCACCGAAGCCCGCGTGCAGTTCGAGCGCGCCGCGTCACTGGCGCAGAACCAGCGCGAACGGGCCCTGCTGCTCGAACGCGCCGCAAGTACCAGCCTCTAACCCACAGCGGCGCACTCAGCGCCACGACCGCCGCGGCGTCCCTCGCGGTGCACTGAGGCCGTTTCAGAAGGTGCGGTCCCGCATCGGGCCGGTCTCCATGAAATTGTTCCGGTGCCACGCATCGACCGGCTGACCGAGATCCCGGTGCGGTGACCGCAGCAGCGACAGCAGGCCTGCGACAAGGTGCAGGGGCAGATAGGCCGGCCCCAGGATCTGCCCCTGCAGCGTATGCCGGTACTCCTCGCGCCCCACCGTATGCGTCGAGGGCGAATCACGGAAGCGGCAGTTGCGCCGCTGCGGCGGGCACGAGGGTCCATAGATGATCACGTTGCCCAGCGTCATCGCCGACAGCATCAATGCATTGTTGTGGAACTGGATGGCATTGTTGCCGAGCGTGATGTGCGGCCCGGTCCGCGCCAGCAGACCCGCGAGGTGGCCGGCGAAACCATACACCAGGCCCAGCAGCGTATTCGGCAGGTTCCACACCTTGCCGATGACATCCAGCAGCCGGCGCAGGCGTGGATACCGGCGCCGCATCGCCTCAGGCGATCAGCCAGACCACCGCGTTGCTGTCCGCATCGAAGCGCTGGTATCGCACGCGCTTGCGCGATTCTTCGGCCAGGCCGCGGATCATCACGAACTCGATCCATGGCGTCACGCCCAGCAGCCGCGTGGCCGGATCCTTCAGCAGCGCGGCATGCTCACCGCGCCACATGCGCACCGGATCGCGCTCCAGTGTCAGCAGCCGCACGCCGGCGGCCAGGTTCTGCCGCAGGTCCTGCGGCAGCGGCAGGCGCCGGTCCTGCAGCACCACGGTGGCCCCGGCCGTTGCCGCCAGAGCATCGCCCGCGTCCCCGTCAGGATTCACGGCCGTCACGGCGCCCGCGGCCATCATCGCGCCGCCCGTCAGGGCGAGCAGTTCGCGCCGGTTCAATGCGAGGGTCTTCATGGCTTGCCCTTCGAAAGGTAGTTGGCGATTGCCGCCAGTTCCGCATCGCTGACCTCGGCGCGCGGCATGCGCGGCATGTTCATGATGCCGGTGCGCACCACGGTCTGCACGAATGCGGCGGAAAGGTCAGTGCGCTCCTCGAGCAGCCCCTGGCTGGCATCACCGGGCCGACGCGACAGGATGCCCACCGCCATGCCGATGCTCTGGTGGCACATGCCGCAGCGTTCGACGTACAGCGCCTTGCCATCGAGGCTGGCCGCCGCGGCGATCTCCGCGCTGGCCGGCGTTGCAGCGGTGCCTGCCGCCGGGTTCGCTTCGGCCTGCTGCCTTGCCCCGCAGCCGGTCATCAGGGCGGCCGCCATCACGGCGGCCAGCATTGCGATGCGGCCGCTCATGCGCGCAGGTGCCGGTAGCGTTCCGGCCAGATACCGCTCTTGCCGGGCGCCAGGATGCCGTTGGGATCCAGCGCATCCTTAATGGTCTCGTTCGCCCGCCGCAATGCGTTGTCGTTGAAATCGTAGGTGGATGCCACCAGGTCCATGTAATCGATGTGCGTGCGGTATTCGCCATACCGCTTTTCGGTGGCGTCGTTGACCAGCGCGCGGAAGAAGCCGTTCACGCGCCCCATCATCTCGGCGTCGTCCTTGTTGAACAGCACCTGGTTCACGTTGACGATGCTGCGTTCGCCCATCGCGAACGAGCCGTGATAGTCCATGCCGAACTCCCGGTAACGGTCATAGGTGCGTCGGAACTGCTCCATCGCCGCAGCCCCGTTCGCCGGCAGCACCGGCGAATAGCCGAGGTGGCCACCACGCCCGCCATGCCAGGCGGCATTGGCCATCGGGAAGGTGATCGGCACGCCGGCGAAGGCGGCCTGCCCCGGCGCCGGGTTCAGCGGCTCGCCCTGTTTCCAGCGCGAGATTCGCATTGGCTGCGCGCTCTTCGCCTGGAACTGCTTCTGGATCACCGCGGCCTGCGCCTCGTTGACCGCTTCGTGGCCGTACAGGCGCAGGCTGATCGACCACCAGCCGATGCCGAAGCGCTCGCGGATGGCCGCGATCACATCGTCGGGCAGTGCATCGGGCTTGTCATACCACTCCTTGCGCGTGGTCAGCACCGCCGCGCCGCGCAGCCAGCTGCCGATCGACGGCGATTGCTGCAGCAGCCCGTCACGCCGCATGCCGGCGACGAGGTCGACTGCCCAGCCGAGGTCATCGGCGTTCTCCAGTTCCATGTCGAGGCCGATCATCGATTCGGGCGCGGGCATCATCCATACGCCGGCCTTCGTGACCACGCCGTAGTTGGACTGCACGAACATCTGTTCCCACGAAGGGCCGAAGCCGTAGCGGTACAGATGCCAGGTAGGCGAGCCGCTCATCGCGCCCATGCCGGTGCGCATCAGCTCGCCACTGGGCAGCACCACCTCCATGCCGCAGAGCTTCTCGGTGTGCTGGCCATAGGTGGTGTAGCCCACGCCACGATCGAGCGCATTGCCCAGCACCGAGCCCCAGCTGTTGCCGGGCACGGAAGTCCAGTACGGCAGCTGGTTCTGCTGGATGTAATCGTAGAGGTCATAGAAGCCCACGCCCGGCTCGACCACCGCCACGCCGTTGTCGGCATCGAACTCGATCTTCTTCATGCGCGACAGATCGAGCACCACCGAACCCTTCACCACCGGCGCGGCGCCGCCATAGCCGAAGTTCTTGCCGCGGCTGATCGGCCACAGCGGCACCTTGTGCCGGTTGGCGACGCGCACCACCTCCTGCACCTCGGCCGCGGTCAGCGGCGCCACCGCGGCCGAAGGGGCATGCGCGGCTTCGTCGACGGCGAAATGGTCGAGGTAGGTATCGCGGTCGAGGTCGGTGGCCAGCACCCATTCCTCGCCGACGACGCTGCCGAAATCCTTCAGCGCGCGATCCAGCTGCGACGCGGAGAGTCCCGGAGGCAGGGCCAGCTTCATCAGGTCACCTTGTAATAACGCACGAGGTTGCCATCGGGCTTGCGCTCGCCGATGCCCACGAACACATGCTTGGTGAGCCAGTCATGCTTGCCGACGCTGGTCTCGAAGGTGGGCGAGGCGCGCAGGTAATACTCCGCATGCGGCACCGGCGCGCCGCCTTCGAAGGCCCACTTGCGCAGCCGGTCCATGACATCGGGCGTGCGGCCCCACAGGAACCCCTTGTTGTGCAGCAGGATCAGCGTGCCGTCGTCTTCCTCGAGCATATAGCGGGCATCGAACACCGCGACGTCGTCGGGCCGGAACAGCGCATAGTCGCCGCCGGAATTGGGCACCGCCTTGCCCTTGAGGTTCGGCCCGTGGAATTCGCCAGAATCCACATAGACCGCACTGCGGATGCCACCGGTGGGCAGCTGCGTGATCTGCTGGACCCGCGTGAACCGCAGCCGCACTTCCATCGCGAACTCGAAGCGCGGTGTATCCATCGTCGAAAGCTGTTCCGGATCCATTCTTCCCCCCGTGACGAAATGCCCGCTGCGGCCGGGCCTGGCCCCGCCGATGTTAGAATGTCCGGCAGGCCATTCCAAACAATTCCTGACGGGGGGAATCTCCACCGATGAATGCTCCACATCGCCGTTCGCTGCTGGCTGCACTGCTGCTGGGCGGCCTCGCCGCGGCCACTGCCGGCTCGGCAGCCGAGGAATGGATGCCCGACCCGCGGCAGAATGCCGCGCCGCCGCCTGCCGCGCGCGCCGACCTGTATCGCGCGCTCGATGCATACCTCGGCGCCCTGAAGGTGCGCGATCCGAACCGCGTGCCCTGGGCCGAACAGGTGCGCAACACCGAGAACAATGTGCCGCTGATGGTGGGTGATGGCCTGTGGGGCACCATCACCGCGCTGGGCGACTACGACCTGCGCTTTGCCGATCCGCTCACCGGCCAGGTGGGGTTCTTCGGCACCGTCACCGAAACCACCGACACCTCGGCCTACACGCTGCGACTGAAGGTCGAGAGCGGCCGCATCTCCGAAGCCGAGACGCTGATCGTGCGCCAGGCCGACTCCGGCATCGTCTTCGAGGACCAGGTGTTCGAGCACAAGCCGGTGATGAACGAGATCCTGCCCGAGGCGCAGCGCGTGCCGCGCGCGCAGATGATCGCGCTGTCAGATGGCTACTTCGACACGCTGCAGCTGAACGACGGCACGCTGTTCACGAAGTTCCACCCGAACTGCGCGCGCGTCGAGAATGGCGTGAAGACCACGCACAACTCCGGCTTCACCGTCACGCCGGTGTCGAGGCTGGGCTGCGAGGAACAATTCAGCCTCGGCTACTACCGCTACAACGACCGCGTGCGCGACCGCCGCTTCCCGCTGGTCGACGAGGAACGCGGCCTGGTGCTGGGCGTGGGCTTCATGGACAAGATGGGCCGCATGGGCGACTACCAGCTCACCGACGGCACGCCGGTGAAGCCGCTGCTGTACCGTCCGCACACTTTCTATCTTTTCGAACTGTTCAAGCTGAAGGACGGCATGATCGAACAGATCGAGGCCCACTTCATCACCATCCCCTACAACACCACCTCGCCGTGGGATGACTGGGATCGCTGAAGGCGGCTATTCGCAGCGGTAGCTGCCGTCCGGCTGACCGGTCGGAAGTCGCGGATAGGCACACAGGTTCCACGCCAGCGGCGCATCGGCCTTCGTCGCCGGCAGTTGCGCCGGCGCCTCGCCCTGTTCGACCCAGGCGTCGAGCGCGGCCAGCCAGTCGACGCGGTCCGGGCCATCGCCGCCACCACAGTGGGCGACGCCGGGCGCGAGGAACAGGCGCACGGATTCATCCGCCTGCGGCACCGTGGCGCGCACCGCTTCGTAATATTCGACGGTGGCGCGCGCACTGGGGCCGGGGTCATTGAGGCCATGCCACAGCAGCAGCTTGCCGCCGCGCGCGGCGAACTCAGCGATGTCCGGATCATTGGCCTCATAGGTGCCGGCCAGCCAGCTCCCGCGCAGCCGTGGCACATCATCCGGCGTGAAGCGGTCGAGGTCGAAGCCGGGATCGCCCAGCAACGGGCCACGCAGCGCATGCATGCCGCCGCTGTTGGCACCCGGGTCACCCGCCTCGGTGGAGGGCACGAAGCGCACCCAGCCCTTCTCCCCGCCCTTCTCGAGCGGATAGGCCGCGACGCTGCCATCGCTGGCCCTCTGGCCGGCGTAGACGCTGCGCACGGCCTGCACCTGCGCTGGCGACAGGCAGCTTGCAGGGGATGCACCGGAGGCACATTGCAGCGCGCCCGGATCGAAATCGCAGGCGCGGGGATCGCGCAGCACGCCGTCGGCGGCGCCGTCTGCTGCATCACAGGCTTGCATCACCGCGCCGTGGATCAGCGCCAGGTGGGCCGGATCGAGCCGCGCTCCCGGAGCCGCGAATGCCAGCGATCGCAGCTGCGCGCTGGTCTGGGTCTGCAGCGTGTGCACCGGCGCGCCGGCGATGACGCCGTCGAAGTCATCCGGGTAACGCTGCACTTCCATCAGGCCCATGCGGCCACCGGTGCTGCAACCCTGGTAGTAGGCGCGGCGGGCTGGCTCGCCATAGTGGCTGGCGATCACCTGCTTGCCGCGCGCCGTCATCAGGTGGATGGCCCGGTGCGAGAAATCGACCAGCTTCGGTTCATTGGCGCTGCCGTCGGCATTGAGCGCCCACGCGGAGGCATCGAAGCCCGTGCCCGTGGTGTGCCCCGCGTCGGTCTGCAGCGTGGCATAGCCGCGCCGGAGACCATCCGCCGCAGCCTGCGGTGAGGTGTTTCCCATCCAGCCGCCGCCCCCCAGGGCCAGCAGCTTGCCGTTCCAGTCGTCCGGCAGCCGGTAGACCACACCGATTTCGGAGCCCGTTTCGGGCCGGATGATGCCCTGCACCTCGCAGAGGGCGGGCTGATCACCCTCGGCGCCCAGGTGGCTGGTCGTGGTGATCTCCACCTGCGCAAACGCCTGGCTGCCGGCCAGCGCCGCACAGGCAGCGGCCGGATCGCGCGCCACCGGCGCCTCACGCCCGCAGGCGGCAAGCGCGGCCAGTGCCGCGGAAAGAACTGCAAAACGCACTGCAGTCCGCACGCATGCATTCATGCGCAACCCCCGTTTCCTGTTGTGACCGCCTGATGCCCCGCCCGCCTGCGCTCAGCAGATGAAATCCTTCAGGTACGTACGGAACGGTTCGCCGAGCTTCTCGTGCTTCAGCGCGAACTCCACCGTTGCCTGCAGGTAGCCCAGCTTGCTGCCGCAGTCATAGCGCTTGCCCTGGAAGCGGTAGGCGTAGATGGGTTCGTCCTGCATCAGCCGCGCAATGCCATCGGTGAGCTGGATCTCGCCGCCGGCACCGGCGCCGATCTGCTCCAGGTGATCGAAGATGGTCGGCGTGAGCACATAGCGGCCCACCACGGCGAGGTTCGACGGCGCCTGGCTGGGCCTGGGCTTCTCGACGATGGCGCGGATGGCCGCCACCTGCTCGCGGGAGCCCTGCGTGTCGACAATGCCGTACTTGTCGGTCTCGCCGGGCTCGACTTCTTCGACGCCCAGCACCGAGGACCAATCGTTGCTGGCATGCGCCTCGGCCATCTGCTTCAGGCAGGGCGTGTCGGCATCGATCAGGTCGTCGGCCAGGTGCACGAAGAAAGGCTCGTATCCCACTGCCGGCCGCGCGCACAGCACGGCATGGCCCAGCCCGAGCGGTTCGGGCTGGCGGATGTAGATGCAGGTGGCATTGCGCGGCAGCACGCTGCGCAGCGTGTCGGCCAGTTCGGACTTGCCCTGCGATTCGAGCATCTTTTCAAGTTCGGCGTCGGTGTCGAAGTGATCCTCGATGGCGCGTTTCGAGGAGCCGGTGATGAACACCAGCCGCGTTGCGCCCGCGGCCAGCGCCTCTTCGACTGCGTACTGGATCAGCGGCTTGTCGACCACCGGCAGCATTTCCTTCGGGCTCGCCTTGGTGGCGGGCAGGAAACGCGTGCCTCTTCCGGCAACAGGAAACACTGCCGTACGGATCTTCCTGAGATCCGTTGCACGTCTCATCGTAGTCATCGTGCCGTTGATACCTCCCTGACGCCGGTGGGCCCGGACCCGGCCATGGTACAGGACCGCGCAGCCACCGCGACGGCGTGCCCTACGGCGCCGCCTGTCGGACGGTTCCGACCGCAGCCTTGTTCTGCGGCGTGGCGGGCTTGCGCGCGGCAGGCGCCGCAGCCTTCGCATCGGTGCGGATCACGTCGCGGTTCTTGCCGATCGCGGCAGGACCGATGCCCTTGACCAGCGCCAGCTCGTCTGCCGACTTGAACGGCCCGTGCTTCTGCCGGTATTCAACGATGGCCTGCGCACGCTTGAGCCCGATGCCTTTGAGCTCGCGCGCCATCGTCGCCGCATCGGCGGTGTTGATGTTGACCTCGGCGGCGGGCACGGACGAACCGAACACCAGCAGCAGCAGGCCGAGCAGCAGCGCGACGAGGGACTGTCTGTGGGAAAGCATGGATGGAACCTCCTTCGGACCTGAAACGGCCACAACGGCCGCGAGGCCAGTCTGGAGGGATGCGGGGAAAAGTCGGGATGCGCTATTGGTGCAGTTCGCACCGAAACGCCGGCGTCAATCGCGGATCGGAATGCCGACGCTTTCGTTGACGCGCTCGCGCAGGTCCTTGCCCGGCTTGAAATGCGGCACATGCTTGCCGGCCAGCGCCACGGCCTCGCCGGTCTTGGGATTGCGCCCCTGCCGGGGCGGACGGAAATGCAGCGAGAAACTGCCGAAGCCCCTGATCTCGATGCGCTGCCCCTGCGAGAGGGCATCGCTCATGA
This sequence comes from uncultured Steroidobacteraceae bacterium, assembly GCA_964417875.1. Taxonomy (GTDB): domain Bacteria; phylum Pseudomonadota; class Gammaproteobacteria; order Steroidobacterales; family Steroidobacteraceae; genus ZC4RG30. Next base: position 42,641 of record CAYQJU010000006.1, on the reverse strand, counting down.
TCTCCAGGATCTGCTTCAGCGCCAGCTCGACGTCGCGCGCCGGCAGATGCTTCTGCTTCGCCGTGATGATCTCGATCAGTTCCGACTTCGTCATGAAAGTCCGTCCTGGATGCGACCGGGGGTGGCGCGGCCTGCGCCGCGCCACCCTTCTTCAACGTGGACTCAGTCGCGATCGTTGCCGATCTGCTCCTTGAGCAGGTCGCCCAGGCTGGTGCCCGAGGAACCGCCGCCGGATTCGGTGCGATAGCTCTGCACCGCCTCGGCCTCTTCGTGGATTTCCTTGGCCTTGATCGACAGCGTGATCGAGCGCGTCTTGCGGTCGACGCCGACGAACTTCGCCTCGACGGTCTCGCCGACCTTCAGCACCATGCGCGCGTCATCGACGCGGTCACGGCCCAGTTCGGTGGCCCGCAGCTGGCCCTCGACGCCATTGCCCAGGTCGATCAGCGCGCCGCGCTGGTCGACTTCGGTCACGGTGCCGGTGACGATGCTGCCGCGCGGATGCTCGGCCACGTAGCCGGAGAACGGATCCTTCGCCAGCTGCTTGATGCCGAGGGAAATGCGCTCGCGCTCCGGGTCGATCGACAGCACCATGGCCTCGATGAGCTGGCCCTTCTGGTAGCTGCGCACCGCCTCTTCGCCGGGGATGTCCCAGCTGATGTCGGACAGGTGCACCAGGCCGTCGATGTTGCCGGCAAGGCCGATGAACACGCCGAAGTCGGTGATCGACTTGACCTGGCCGGAGACCTTGTCGCCGCGGTTGTAGTTCTCGGCGAACTCCTTCCAGGGGTTGCTCTTGCACTGCTTGAGGCCGAGGGAGATGCGGCGACGCTCTTCGTCGACATCCAGCACCATGACCTCGACTTCCTCGCCGGTCTGCACCACCTTCGACGGATTGACGTTCTTGTTCGTCCAGTCCATCTCCGAGACGTGCACCAGGCCCTCGACGCCATCCTCGATCTCGACGAACGCGCCGTAGTCGGCAATGTTCGTGACCTTGCCGAACACGCGGGTGTTCGGCGGATAGCGGCGGGCGATGTTCTCCCAGGGATCGGCACCCAGCTGCTTCAGGCCCAGCGAGACGCGCGAGCGCTCGCGGTCGAACTTCAGGATGCGCACTTCGACTTCCTGGCCGACCTGCACCACTTCGGAAGGATGCTTGACGCGCTTCCACGCCATGTCGGTGATGTGCAGCAGGCCGTCGATGCCACCCAGGTCGACGAACGCGCCGTAGTCGGTGAGGTTCTTCACCACGCCCTTCACGACCGCGCCTTCCTGCAGGTTGTCCATCAGCGCGCTGCGCTCGGCGGAGAATTCCTGCTCCACCACGGCGCGGCGCGAGACCACGACGTTGTTGCGCTTCTGGTCGAGCTTGATGACTTTGAACTCGAGCGGCTTGTTCTCAAGATAGCTGGTGTCGCGCACGGGGCGCACGTCGACCAGCGAGCCGGGCAGGAACGCACGCACGTTCTCCAGCTCGACCGTGAAACCACCCTTCACGCGGCCGGTGATGATGCCGGTGACGATCTCGGAGTCATTGAAGGCCTTCTCGAGGCGCGTCCAGGTGCGGGCACGCTTGGCCTTGTCGCGCGACAGATGCGTCTCGCCATTGCCATTCTCGATGGCGTCGAGCGCGACTTCGACATCGTCACCTTCGACGACCTCGACCTCGCCGCGCTCATTGCGGAACTGCTCGATGGGAATGACGGCTTCGGACTTCAGGCCCACATTGACGATGACCATGTCGCCGCCGACGCTGACCACCCGTCCAGTGAGGATCTGGCCGGGCCGGATGCGCTGGTTGGCCAGGCTTTGTTCGAACAGTTCGCTGAAAGATTCGCTCATGTAGTACTCGTTGCGTGCTGCCGGAACGTCCTGCCTGCGGCACGGTTGTGTGGAAACACGGGCTTGAACCGCAATCCCTTGCGTAGCCCGACCAAAAAAACCCAGGCGGGAGCTAGAATCCGCGCGACCGCGCTTCGGCCATGATGCGGTCGACCACCTCGTCGATCGTGAGGCTGGTGCTGTCGACCGTGATCGCGTCCGCCGCGGGCACCAGGGGCGCCACGGCGCGGGTGGAATCCCGCCTGTCGCGCTCGGCTATCTCCTGCGAAAGGGCGGCAAGGCTAGCACCAGAACCCTTGTCCTTCAACTGGTTATGGCGTCTTCGGGCCCGCTCCGCGGCGCTCGCGGTGAGGAAGATCTTGAGGCGGGCATCGGGGAACACCACCGTGCCCATGTCGCGCCCGTCGGCCACCAGGCCCGGCGGCTGGGCGAACTCTCTCTGGCGCTGCAGCAGTGCATCGCGCACCGCGGGCCACACGGCCACCCTCGACGCACCCTGCCCGGCCTCCTCGGAGCGGATCGCTGCAGTCACATCCTCGCCGGGATCCCCGAGCAGCACCTGCTCCTCGCCCCGCGCATCCTCGCCGAAGCGCACCTGCATAGCGGCCGCCGCGCGTGCATGGCCGGCCTCATCGCCCGTCTCAAGTCCGGCGCGCCGACCCATCAGGGCCACCAGGCGGTACAGCGCACCGCTGTCGAGCAGATGCCAGCCCAGCCGTGCGGCAATGCGGCGGCTGACCGTGCCCTTGCCGGAGCCGGACGGCCCGTCGATGGCAATGACCGGTGCGGCACTCATGCGTCGGTGATCTGCAGCCCGGCCGCGGCGGCGATGGCCGTGAAGCCGGGGAACGAGGTGGCCACGTTCTCCACGTCGCGGATGGACAGCGGCGCATCGGCCAGCAGGCTGGCCACCGCGAACGACATCGCGATGCGGTGGTCGCTGTGGCTGTCGATGGTGGCGGCGCGCAGGCGGTGGCCGCCCTGGATGCGGATGCCATCGGGCAGCAGCTCGTTCGGCACGCCGGTACGCGTCAGGCCCTCGGCCATCACGGCCAGCCGATCGCTCTCTTTCACGCGCAGCTCGGCCGCGCCGGTGAACAGCGTCTCGCCCTCGGCGCCGGCGGCAGCGATGAACAGCACCGGCAGCTCGTCGATGGCCAGCGGCACCAGCCCGGGCGGCACGGCCACACCCTTCAATGCGGAGCGGCGCAGCTCGATGTCGGCCACCGGCTCGCCGCCCTGCGTCGCGCGCGGATGCACGGTGAGATCAGCGCCCATCAGCTTCAGGATGTCGAGGATGCCGGTGCGTGTGGGATTGATGCCCACGTTCTCGACCACGAAGCCATCGGCGCCAGCCAGGCAGCCAGCGACCAGCAGGAACGCCGCGGAGGAGATGTCACCCGGCACGGCGATGCGCGCGCCGTGCAGCTTCTGTCCGCCCTCGAGGCTGGCTCGCGCGCCGTCGGTATGCAACTCGACCCCGAAGCCGCGCAACATGCGCTCGGTGTGATCGCGGGTCGGCGCCGGCTCCGTCACCGTGGTGCGTCCCTCGGCATACAGCCCCGCCAGCAGGATGGCGGACTTCACCTGCGCACTGGCCATCGGCAACGCATAGTCGATGCCCGCAAGGCGCGCCGCCGGTCCCACCGTCACCGGCGGCTTGCCGTCGGTGGTCTGGATCTGCGCGCCCATCTGCCGCAGCGGTGCGGCAACACGCTCCATCGGCCGGGAACGCAGCGAGGCATCGCCGGTCATCGTGGCCTGGAAGCGCTGGCCCGACAGCAGGCCCATGCACAGGCGGATCGCCGTGCCGGCATTGCCCATGTCGAGCACATCGGCCGGTGCGGCGAGCCCATGCAGGCCGCGGCCTTGGACCACCAGCGAGGTCTCATCGAGCCGTTGCACATCCACGCCCATTTTCTGGAATGCCGCCAGCGTCGCCAGGCAATCGGCTCCGGCCAGGAAGCCGGTCACCTCGGTGCGGCCTTCGGCAATGCCGCCCAGCATCACCGAGCGGTGGGAAATCGACTTGTCACCCGGCACGCGCACGCGTCCACTGACCTGCACCGCCGGATCCACTCGCCAGTTCTTCATGTCACCTCAATCACGACCCAGCGCCCCCGCCAGGGCCTGGATCAACCTTTCATTGTGTGCCGCGGTGCCGATCGTGATGCGCAGGCAGCGCGGCAGCCCGTAACCACCCACCGGCCGCACGATCACGCCCCGGCGCAGCAGCCCCTCATAGACCCCGCGCGCATCGCCGGGCACTTCGGCCAGCACGAAATTCCCCGCGGTGGGATACAGCTTCACGCCCAGCGCCGGCAATGCGGCCTCGAGCTGCTGCAGGCCCTGCTCCACCAGCCGCAACGCGCGCCGCGGCTGCTCCGCATCATCCAGTGCCGCACGCGCGCCGGCCAGCGCCGGGATGTTCACATTGAATGGCTGGCGGACGCGATTGAGCATGTCGGCCACATCCGGCGCGCAAATGGCATAGCCCACGCGCACACCGGCCAGTGCATGCGCCTTCGAGAAGGTGCGCAGCACCACAAGGTTTGCATGCCGCGCGAGCAGCTGCATGCCATCCGGACAATCCACGCGCCGCGAATACTCGAAATAGGCCTCGTCCAGCGCGACGACCACATGTGGTGGCACGGCGGCGAGGAAGGCTTCCAGCTCCTCGCCCGTATTCCACGTGCCGGTGGGGTTGTTGGGATTGGCGATGTAGACCAGTCGCGTCGTGTCATCGATGGCGCGCAGCATCGCGGCAAGGTCATGCCCGAATGCCATCGGGTGCCCCGACGGATGGGCCGGCACGACATGCGCGCGTGCGCCGGTGGCCTGCACCGCAAGGCCATAGATGGCGAAGGCATGCTGCGAAAACACGGCGCTGGATGCGGCATCGAGGAAGGCCTCGGCCAGCAGCACCAGCAGGTCGTTGGAGCCATTGCCCAGGGTCACCTGCTGCATGGCGACGCCATGGCGATTTGCGATGGCCTGCTTCAGGTCATGGCCATTGCCATCCGGATACAGCCACACCTCGGCCAGCGACTGGCGCATCGCCTCGAGCACCGCAGGAGACGGACCGAGCGGGTTTTCGTTCGAGGCGAGCTTGACGATGTTCGCCTCGTCGATGCCCAGTTCGCGCGCCAGCTCCTGGATGGGCTTGCCGATGACATAGGGAGCAAGGCTCCGCACGGCCGCGGTGGCCAGCCCGCCGGCGCTCACAGCGCAGCCCTCGGATAGGAACCCAGCACGCGATACAGCGAACTGCGCTTCTGCAACGCAGCCAGTGCGCGCGCCAGCACCGGATCCCTGGCATGGCCTTCCAGGTCGATGAAGAACACATATTCCCATTTGCGCCGGCGCGAGGGCCGCGACTCGATGCGCGTCATGTTGATGCGGTGGGCGGCCAGTGGCTCGAGCAGGCGGAACAGCGAACCGGCCTCATCCTTGCGGCCGGAAACCAGGATGCTGGTCTTGTCGGCACCAGTGGGCGAGGGACGCCGGCGTCCCAGCACCAGGAAGCGCGTGGTGTTGTGGCTGTGGTCCTCGATGTTCTCGGCCAGCAGTCCCAGGCCATAGACCCCGGCGGCGACTGCGCCGGCGATTGCCGCGGTGCCCTTCTCCTCGCGCGCCCGCCTTGCACCCTCGGCATTGCTGCTCACCGGCAGGCGTACGGCATCGGGCAGGTTGCGCTCGAGCCAGCGGCGGCACTGCGCCAGCGCCTGCGGATGCGCGCAGACGCGCCGCACCGCGGACAGCTTTCTCATCCGGCCCATCAGGTAGTGGTGCACGGCCAGTTCGATCTCGCCGCAGATGGGCGGGCTCTTGCCCATCAGCCGGTCGAGCGTGATGTTGACCGCGCCTTCCGAGGAATTCTCCACCGGCACCACGCCGGTGTCGGCGCGCCCATCCTGCACGGCCTGGAAGACATCCTCGATGGTGGGCAGCGGCAGGCCTTCGACGGCATCGCCGAAGCGCGCCTGCACGGCCGAGTGGCTGTAGGTTCCCTCGGGACCCAGATAGGCGACGCGGCGCTGGCCGGCCGACGGGGCGCCTCGGCCCGGCCCTGCGCGCCGTGGAGCAGCCTTGCGCGTGGCCACTGCGTCAGCCCGGGATCAGGCGCGCGGTGAGTACGCCCTCGATGCCGCGCAATGCGTCGAAGGTCGTCGCATCGATGACGTCATCGGCATCGATGAGCGTGTAGGCGTATTCGCCGCGCGACTTGTTCAGCAGGTCGGCAATGTTGACCTGCGCGGCGGCCAGCGTGGTGGAGATCTGGCCCACCATGTTGGGCACGTTGCTGTTGGCGATCACCAGCCGCGTGGTACCCGGCGCGCGCGGCATCACTGCCTCGGGAAAATTCACCGAGTTGCGCACATTGCCGTTCTCGAGGAAGTCGCGCAGCTGCTCCGCTGCCATCACCGCGCAGTTCTCCTCGGCCTCGGCGGTGGATGCGCCCAGGTGCGGCAGCGTGATCACCTTCGGGTGATCCTTCAGCGCATTGCTCGGGAAGTCGCAGACATAGCCATGCAGGTGACCGGCATCGAGCGCGGCAATGACGGCCTGCGTGTCGACGATGCCGCCGCGCGCGAAGTTCAGCACCACGCCGCCCGGACGCATCAGCGCGATACGCGCGGCATTGACCAGGCCGCGTGTGGCATCGTTCAGCGGCACATGCACCGAGACCACGTCGCTGCGCGCGAACAGGTCATCCAGCGACACCGCCTGCTGCACGCTGGAGGAAAGCTCCCATGCGCGCCGCACCGTGATCTGCGGGTCGTGGCCCAGCACCTTCATGCCCAGTGCCAGCGCCACATTGGCCACCTCGACACCGATGGCGCCCAGCCCCACCACGCCCAGCGTGCGGCCCGGCAGCTCGAAGCCGACGAAGTTCTTCTTGCCCTTCTCGACCGCGGCATCGATGGCGGCGTCATCGCCGCTCTGGGCGCGCGCGAACAGCCATGCCGGACCGATGTTGCGCGCCGCCAGGAACAGGCTGGCGATCACCAGCTCCTTGACCGCGTTGGCATTGGCACCGGGCGCATTGAACACCGGGATGCCGCGCGCGCTCAGCGCGGCCACCGGTATGTTGTTGGTGCCGGCGCCGGCACGTGCCACGGCACGTACCGTGTCGGGAATCGGAAGCACGTGCATGTCGGCGGAGCGCACCAGGATGGCGTCGGGCCGCTCGATGCCCGAGGCCACCTCGTAATGCTCACGCGGCAGGCGCTCGAGGCCCCGCGCGCTGATGTTGTTCAACGTCAGGACGCGAAATGTCTCAGCCATGGCGACGCTCGAACTCCTGCATGAAATCGACCAGCGCATCGACGCCCTCGGGCGGCATCGCGTTGTAGAGGCTGGCACGCATGCCGCCCACCGAGCGATGGCCGCCGAGGTTCTTCAGGCCGGCGGCATCCGCCTCGGCCAGGAAGGTCTTGTCCAGCTCTGGCCTGGCCAGCGTGAACGGCACGTTCATCCACGAACGGCAGGCCGGCTCGACCGGATTTGAATAGAACGGCGAGGCATCGATGGCGGCATAGAGCTTCGCCGCCTTGGCGCGATTGCGCTCGCCCATTGCCTGCAGCCCGCCAAGCTGCTTGAGCCAGCGGAACACCAGCCCCGCCACATACCAGGCGAAGGTCGGCGGCGTATTCGACATCGAGGCATCCGCCGCCATCTTCGAATAGTTCCAGATGGCAGGCGTGGCAGCACGCGCACGCCCGATGAGGTCTTCGCGCACCAGCACGATGCACAGCCCTGCCGGGCCGATGTTCTTCTGCGCGCCCGCATAGATCAGGCCGAAGCGGGAAACATCGAGCGGCCGCGACAGCAGCGTCGAGGAGAAGTCGGCCACCAGCGGCACATCGCCGGTCGCGGGCACGAACGGGAATTCCACGCCGCCGATGGTCTCGTTGGGCGTGTAGTGCAGGTAGGCCGCATCGGGCGAGCATTGCCAGTGCTGCTGCGCGGGCACATGCGTGTAGCGGCTGTCGCGCGCATCGGCGACCACATTGACGCGGCCACAGAAGGTGCGGGCTTCCTCCAGTGCCTTCTTCGACCAGGAACCGGTGTTCACGTAGTCGACGGTGGAGGCCCAGGTGGCCAGGTTCATCGGGATGGCCGCGAACTGTCCGGTGCCGCCGCCCTGCAGGAACAGCACCTTGTATCCGGCAGGCACCGCCAGCAGTTCGCGCAGGTCGGCCTCGGCCTCCTCGGCGACGCGGATGAACGCCTTGCCGCGATGGCTGACCTCGATCACCGACATGCCGCTGCCCTGCCAGTCGGGCAGGTCGTCGCGAACCTGTTCGAGCACCGCGGAGGGCAACATGGCCGGACCGGCCGAGAAGTTGAAGACGCGCACGATGTTCCCTGCGAAATCGGGCGGCCATTCTAGCAGCAGCACCCCGCCGCGGTTCGCGCATGGACTTATGCGCCGGCTGCCGCTTCATCCGCTGCGGCGGGTGATCGCGAACTCGATCGGCACGATGACGCTGGCCGCGCGCGCGATGCCGTTCTCGCGATATGGGCGGAACAGCCACTTCTCCACCGCGTTGCGGGCGGCCACATCGAGCAGCTCATGGCCGCTGCTGCGCTCCACGCGCACCTCGCGCGGGCGCCCGTCGGTGCCGATGATCACGCGCAGGAACACGGTGCCCTGCGCATGCGCACGCCGCGCCATCGGCGGGTAACGCGGCTCCACGCGCTGCAGGTAGTCCACCGACTCCACTTCGACGGGGACGTCCGCATCGACGACGGCCGGGATGGTGGCGACCACTGCGGTCTGCGGCGGGCGATGCGTGGCGACGCGGATCGCGGTGGGCGGCGGTGCCTGCTGCACGTGGATCAGCACCGGCGGTACCTCGATGGCGGGCAGTGCGAACTGCGGCTCGATCTGCGGCCGCGGCTGCTCGGGCAGCTCGGCGTGCAGCAGCACGGCCTGGATGGGGTCGGTGGTCACGAGCGTGGGCGGCCGGATGTTCATGTTCAGCAGGCCGGCCACGGCGGCGGCATGCAGGCCCACGATGGCCGCGAACACCGTGCCGCGGCGGCTGGCCTCGCGCAGGAGCGGGCGGGCTGATTGACGCAGTCCCATGGCTGGATATTAAAACAAGTCTCGTTTCGATCTGTAAACAAGAATTGTTTGCGTTTACAGACTTTCGTGCCCTAGGATCGCGGCGTTCCACTCCCAGGGAAGGACCCTCCCCATGAACAAGACTCCGGACTCCCGCTCCCCCATCGCCCTTGCCGTGGCCGCGGCGCTGTGTGCCGCGGCCAGCCAGGCTTCCGCCGCGCAATCCGCGCCGCAGCTGGGCACTGTGACCGTCACCGAAGAAGAAGACGGCACGCGCGTCGAGCGCGCCTCGTCGCCCAGGCACACCGCCCCGCTGCTCGACACGCCGCAGACGATCACGGTGGTCACGCAGGAGACGATTGCCGAACAGAACATGCTGTCGCTGCGTGACATCCTGTCCACCGTGCCCGGCATCACCTTCGGCGCTGGCGAAGGTGGCGGCGGCTATGGCGACAGCATCAACCTGCGCGGCTTCACCGGCAGCAACGACATCACCGTCGACGGCTTTCGCGACAGCGCGCAGTACACCCGCTCGGATGCCTTCAACCTCGAACAGGTCGAGGTGACCAGTGGCGCCAACTCGGTGTATTCGGGCGCAGGCTCGGTGGGCGGCACCATCAACCTGGTCAGCAAGGTGGCGCGCCTCGGCGACTTCGATGCGGTGACGCTGGGCGCGGGCACCGACCGCTACGGTCGGGTAGCCGGCGACTTCAATCACCAGTTCGGCGACAGCGCCGCGGTGCGCCTGAACGTGATGGCCCATCGCAACGACGTGCCGGACCGCGAGGTCGAAGAGAACGAACGCTGGGGCGTGGCGCCTTCGGTGGCCTTCGGGCTGGGCACGGCGACCACCGCGTCGCTGTCATACCTGCACCAGTACGATCGCAACACGCCGCAGTATGGCGTGCCCACCTGGGAGGGCCGCATCCTGCCCGGCGCCAGCCGCGAGAGCTACTTCGGCTATGCGAATGTCGATCGCCAGGTGAACGAGACCGACGCGGTGACGCTGACACTCGAGCACTTCGCCAGTGAGGCCGTGTCGCTGCGCAGCCAGACCCGCTGGCAGCAGACCGACCAGTTCCTGCGGGTGAATCCGCCACAGGGCGCCTACTGCCTGGCCGATGGCACCGGGCTGATGAGCAGCAACCTCACCGCCACCTGCCCCACCCCGAACGGCCAGACGCAGCTGCTGCCCGGTGAATACCAGCCAAGCGGTCCGCGCGGCACCACGCGCGACACGCGCAACCAGCTGCTCACCACGCAGGCGGACCTGACCTCGAACTTCAACACCGGCAGGCTGCAGCACACGCTGGTGTTCGGCCTCGCGCTGTCGAACGAATCGTACTTCCGCCGCTCGGGCAACTCGCAGCGCAATCCGGACGGCGCCACGCCGAATCCGGCGCTGGCCCGGACCACCATTGCCGATCCCTCGGCGGTGCCCTACACCGGGCCGGTCAACTTCATCGTCTCGCAGACGCTGAACGGCGAACTGGACAACCGCGCGCTCTACCTGTTCGACAACATCCAGTTCTCCGACCGCTGGTCGTTCAATGGTGGCCTGCGGCTGGAGCGCAACGAGGCGGACTTCCACCAGGTGAACTTCCCGACGCCGGCCAGCGGCGAGCCACCCGAGCCGCTGCTGCCCGCCTCGAACCGGGAATCACTGTTGTCGTATCGCGCCGGCCTGGTGTTCAAGCCGATGCCGCTGGCCAGCCTCTACCTGGCCTATGGCAACTCGCAGACGCCGTCGGTGGCCACCGTCAACGGCAGCTGTGCCGCGGACAACTGCAATGTGGATCCGGAGGAAGCCAGGATCATCGAACTCGGCGCCAAGTGGGATGCGCTGGATGGCCGCCTGTCGCTGACCGCCGCGGTGGCGCGCAACGAGCGCACCAACTATCGCGTCAATGATCCGGGCAATCCTGACAATCCATCGGGCATGGAAGTGCTGGACGGCAGCGCGCGCGTCGACTCGCTGGTGCTCGGCGTGGCCGGACGCATCCTGCCGAACTGGAGCCTGTTCGCGAACTACACCTTCCTCGACAGCCAGGTGCTGCAGGGCGCATCGGACTTCCTGTCAGAAGCCGGCGAGGATTACACGCGTGGAGATGCACTGACCAATACGCCGAAGCACGCGGCGAGCCTGTGGACCACCTATGACCTGGCACATGGAATCCAGCTCGGTTACGGCCTCACCTGGCAGGGACAGGTGTACCTGCAGCAGCACTCGGCCTCGAATCCGGATGGACCGCTGCCCACCGTGGGCGGCTACGTGGTGCATCGCGCGATGGCCAGCTACAGCGTGAATCCACGGCTGGACCTGCAGCTCAACGTCAACAACCTGTTCGACAAGCAGTACCTGACGCGGCTGCGCACGCAGCGGCTGGCGTGGGCGACGCCGGGCGAGGCGCGATCATTCGTGCTTTCGGCTAACCTGCGCTTCTGATGCAGGCGACGCCCGCCGCCCATGCTGGCGGCGGGCGCCTCCTTCGGGAACAGGCCACATGCGAAGCAAGCCGTGATCATCACCATTCCAGGCGTGCTGCAGGATGCGCAGCTGCGCGAGGCGCGCGGCCTGCTCGATGCGGCCGAATGGGTGGACGGCCGCGTCACGGCCGGCCACCAGTCCGCGCGTGCCAAGGACAACCAGCAGCTGGCCGAGGATTCACCGGCCGCGCGCCGGCTGGGCGAGATGATCCTGGCCGCGCTGGAGCGCAATCCGCGCTTCGTGTCCGCGGCGCTGCCGCTGAAGGTGTTCCCGCCGCTGTTCAATCGCTACGCGGGTGGCCAGTCATTCGGCCTGCACGTGGACAACGCGGTACGGATGATCCGCGGCACGCCGCACCGGGTGCGCACCGACCTGTCGGCCACGCTGTTCCTTGCCGAGCCTTCTGAATACGACGGCGGCGAGCTGCTGGTCGAGGACACCTATGGCGCGCATGCCGTGAAGCTTGCGCCCGGGCACATGGTGCTTTATCCGGCCAGCAGCCTGCATCGGGTGAATCCGGTCACGCGCGGCGCGCGGATCGCCTCGTTCTTCTGGGTACAGAGCATGGTGCGCGAGGATGCGCAGCGGGCCCTGCTGTTCGACATGGATACGGCGATCCAGCGGTTGGCGCAGCAGTCACCGGATCATCCATCGACACTGCAGCTCACCGGCGTTTATCACAACCTGCTGCGCATGTGGGCCGACACCTGAGGTCAGGACACGCCGGAGCGATGCGCTGTGCCCGTGCACGGCACGGCCAATACCGGACGGGCTGAACTGGCCAGCCCGCGCTGATCAGGGCGCGGCTTCGCCCGGGGGTTGATCCTCAGTGGATGATCCGGCGCCGCCCTGCTGGCCCGCTTCATCTTCGCCGGGTTCATCGCCGGCCGCGGCGCCGTCTTCGTCCGCCAGGCTCTGCACTGCCTCGACGCCGGTGAGCCGGTCGCCGGCATCGAGCCGGATCAGCCGGACACCCTGCGTGTTGCGCCCCTGCACGGACACATCGGACACCGGCGTGCGCACCAGCGTGCCATTGGAGCTGATCATCATCAGTTCGTGGCTCTGCAGCACCTGCAGCGCCGCCACCGTCTCGCCATTGCGCTCGGTGGTCTGCAGCGCGATCACGCCCTGGCCGCCGCGGCCGTGCGAGGGGAAATCCTCGAGCGGGGTGAGCTTGCCGTAGCCCTGGGCAGAAGCCGTGAGGATGTGGCCCTCGCCCACCACGATCAGCGAGATCAGCGACTGGCCTTCGGCCAGCCGCACGCCGCGCACGCCGGTGGAATCGCGGCCCATCGGGCGCACTTCTTCCTCGCTGAAGCGGATCGCCTTGCCGCCGCTGGTGAACAGCATGATCTCGCGCTTGCCGTCGGTGAGCTGCACGCCCACCAGCTGGTCGTCATCGCGCAGGTCGACGGCGATGATGCCGCTCGCACGCGGTCGCGAATAGGCGGTCAGCGGCGTCTTCTTCACCGTGCCGTTCTTCGTCGCCATGAACACGAAGTGACCCTCGTCGTACTGCTTGACCGGCAGCACGGCGGTGATCTTCTCGCCCTCGGCCAGCGGCAGCAGGTTCACCATCGGCTTGCCGCGCGAGGCGCGGCCGGCCTGTGGCAGCTCGAACACGCGCAGCCAGTACACCTGGCCGCGGTTCGAGAAGCACAGCAGCGTGTCATGCGTGTGCGCCACGAACAGCTTCTCGATGAAGTCCTCATCCCTGGTGGTGGCGGCGCTGCGTCCGCGCCCCCCGCGCCGCTGCGCCTGGTAGTCGGACACCGGCTGGCTCTTGGCATAGCCGGCATGCGAGAAGGTCACGACCACATCCTGCGGCTCGATCAGGTCTTCGGTGCGCAGGTTGAGGTGATCCAGCGAGATCTCGGTGCGGCGCGCATCGCCGAACTGGTCGCGGATCTCGATCAGCTCCTCGCGCACCACCTCGGTGAGCCGCTCGGGCCGGGCGAGGATGTCGAGCAGGTCGACGATCTGCTGCAGCAGGTCGCCATATTCGGTGAGGATCTTGTCCTGCTCGAGGCCGGTGAGGCGCGACAGGCGCATCTCGAGGATGGCATTGGCCTGCGCCTCGCTGAGCCGGTAGAGGCCATCCTTGTCGAGACCCAGCGCGCCATCGAGGCCCTCGGGCCGCGAATCGATCGCACCGGCGCGCGCCAGCATCTGCGGCACGGCGCCGGCAGGCCAGGCGCGCGACATCAGCGCGACGCGTGCCTCGGGCATGGCCGGCGAGGCCTTGATCAGCGCGATGACCTCGTCGATGTTGGCCAGCGCGATGGCCAGGCCCTCGAGCGTGTGCGCGCGCTCGCGCGCCTTGCGCAGCTCGAACACCGTGCGCCGCGTGACCACCTCGCGGCGGTGGCGCAGGAAGGCATCGAGCATGTCGCGCAGCGAGCACAGCCGCGGCTGTCCGTCGATCAGCGCCACCATGTTGATGCCGAACACCGTCTCGAGGGGCGTCTGCGCATAGAGGTTGTTCAGCACCACCTCGGCGACTTCGCCACGCTTGAGCTCGATGACGATGCGCATGCCGTCCTTGTCGGACTCGTCGCGCAGGCCGTCGCTGGCGATGCCCTCGATCTGCTTCTCGCGCACGAGGTCGGCGATGCGCTCGATCAGGCGCGCCTTGTTGACCTGGTAGGGCAGCTCGGTGACCACGATGGCCTGGCGCTCGTTGCGGCCCACCTCCTCGAAGTGCGCGCGGCCGCGCAGCGACAGGCGGCCACGGCCGGTCTTGTAGGCGGTGAGGATCTCGGCCGCACCGTTGATGATGCCGGCGGTGGGGAAGTCGGGACCGGGCAGGTGCTGCATCAGCTGCGGCAGCGGGATATCCGGATCTTCAAGCACGGCCAGCAGCGCGTTGACCACCTCGGTGAGGTTGTGCGGCGGGATGTTGGTGGCCATGCCCACCGCGATGCCCGAGGCGCCGTTGGTCAAGAGGTTCGGGATGCGCGCCGGCAGGACCGCCGGCTCCTGCTCGGATTCATCGTAGTTGGGGACGAAATCGACGGTTTCCTTGTCGATGTCGGCCAGCAGCTCGTGCGCGATGCGCGACATGCGCACCTCGGTGTAGCGCATTGCCGCGGGCATGTCGCCATCGACCGAGCCGAAGTTGCCCTGGCCATCGGCCAGCATGTAGCGCATCGAGAACGGCTGGGCCATGCGCACGATGGCGTCATATACCGCCGAGTCGCCATGCGGGTGGTACTTGCCGATGACATCGCCCACCACGCGGGCGGATTTCTTGTAGGGCTTGTTCCAGTCGTTGCCCAGCTCGCGCATCGCGAACAGCACGCGCCGGTGCACCGGCTTCAGGCCGTCGCGCACATCGGGCAGGGCGCGCCCGACGATCACGCTCATTGCGTAGTCGAGATACGACTGGCGCATCTCGTCTTCGAGGTTTACGGGCAGTATTTCGCGTGCGATTTCGCTCATTCGGCCAGGCTTTCCAAACGCCCCGTCCGGGGCCCGTCGCAAACGATTGATTCTACCATGCAGGATGCCCTTTCCGGTGCCCGGCATGACCTTCAGGCGCTATACTCGCCGCCGTGAGCCAAGGTCTGGAAAGCAGCGCCGATCCGGCGGAAATCGCCAAGTTCGAGGCCCTCGCACATCGCTTCTGGGACAGCGAGGGCGAGTTCAGGCCATTGCACCGGCTCAATCCCGTGCGTGCCGACTATGTCGCCTCGCGCGCCGGCCTCGAGGGCGCCCGCGTGCTCGATGTGGGCTGCGGCGGCGGCCTGCTGGCCGAGGCGCTGGCCCGTCGCGGCGCCATCGTCACCGCCATCGACATGGCGCCGGCGATGATCGAGACCGCGCGGCTGCATGCCGCCGAGGCCGGCCTTGCCATCGACTACCGCGTGCAGGATGCCGCCGAACTGGCCCTGCAGCAGCCGCATGCCTTCGATGTGGTCTGCTGCATGGAGATGCTCGAGCATGTGGCCGAGCCCGGCGCCTTCCTCGATGTACTCGCCCGCCTCACGCGCCCCGGCGGCGCGGTGTTCGTCTCGACGCTGAACCGCAACTTGCGCGCCTTCATGCTGGCCATCGTCGGCGCCGAATACGTGCTGCGCCTGCTGCCGCGCGGCACGCATGAATACGAACGCTTCATCCGCCCTTCAGAGCTTGCCGCCTGGGGCCGCATCGCAGGGCTGGCACTCGTCGACACCACCGGCCTGCACTACGATCCCTTCCGCGATCGCTGCAGCCTCGACCGCGATGTCTCCGTGAACTACATTGCCCATCTGGCGCCCGCATCCTGACGGGCGCGACGACTGCCAGGAACCGCCTTGTCCCCTGCCTCCATCCGTGGCGTGCTGTTCGACCTCGACGGCACCCTGCTCGATACCGCGCCCGACCTGGTGCGCGTGCTGAATCACGTCCGCGAGGAACAGGGCCGCGAGCCGCTGCCCTATGCCACCGCGCGCACGCAGGTGTCGCATGGATCCTCCGGCCTGATCCGCCTCGGCTTTCCCGATGTGGCCCCCGACCTGCAGGAACGCCTGCGGCTGCGCCTGCTCGAGCTCTATGGCGAGCGGCTGGCCGTGGGCACGCAGCTGTTCGACGGCTGTCGCGATGTGCTCGACGCCCTGAAGCGGCGCGGCCTGCCCTGGGGAATCGTCACCAACAAGCCGGGTTTCCTCACCGAACCGCTGCTGGCGCAGCTGGGCCTGGCCAGCGAGGCCGGCTGCGTGGTGTCCGGCGATACGCTGCCGCAGCGCAAGCCGCACCCGGCGCCACTGCTGCTGGCGGCCGACAGCCTGTCACTGCCGCCGCAGCATTGCCTGTATGTGGGCGATGCTGAACGCGACGTGCAGGCGGCGCGCGCGGCCGTCATGCCGGTGCTGGTGGCCCGCTATGGATACCTGGGGCCCGACGATGATCCGTACCTGTGGAACCCGGATGCCATGATCGACCACCCCACCCAGATCATCGACTGGCTCGACGGAACATTCGAATGAACGCAGCACTGTCCGGCCGCGTCATCGCCATCACCGGCGCCACCGGCGGCATCGGCCGCGCGCTGGCGCTGGCCTGCCTGCGCGAGGGCGCCGAGGTGGTGCTGATCGCACGCAGCGAGGGCAAGCTGCGAACCCTGCATGCGGAATGCGAGGCCATCGCACCGGGTCGCGCGCTGATGGCCGTGCTCGACCTTGAAAAAGCCCTGGCGGCCGACTATGACCGCATCGCCGATGCAGTACTCGAGCGCCACGGCCGGCTCGATGGACTGGTGCATTGCGCCGCATTGCTCGGCACGCTGACACCGATCGAGCATTACGAGGTGCCGACCTTTTATCGCGTCATGCATGTGAACGTGACCGCCGCGTTCGCGCTCACCCAGGTGCTGCTGCCGGCGCTGCGCAAGTCCGCGGACGCCTCGGTGATCTTCACCTCGAGCAGTGTCGGGCGTCGCGGGCGACCGAACTGGGGCGCCTATGCAGTATCCAAGTTCGCGATCGAAGGCCTCTCGCAGGTGCTGGCCTCCGAAGTGGAAGGCAATTCAGCCATCCGCGTGAACACGATCAATCCCGGGCGCGCGCGCACGGTGATGCGGCGCCAGGCCTACCCTTCCGAAGACATCACCACGTTGCCGCCACCGGAAACGCTGCTGGAGCCCTTCCTGCGCCTGCTCGGCCCGCAGGGCCGCGGCATCACCGGGCAGGCGCTGGACAGTCAGTAGGCTGCGGAAGCCTCCGCCTCCGGCATCTCATCGTCCTCCCCGGCCGGCTCCGGCGGCTGGATCAGCACGCCCTTGCCATGCCGCAGCACCTTGGCGAACTCATCCGCCGGCAAGGGCATGCAGTGCAGGTAACCCTGTGACTGGTCGCAGCCCAGGTGCCAGAGCAGGTCCAGCTCGTCCTGCAGTTCCACACCCTCGGCGACGCAGGTCATGTTGAAGGCATGCGCCAGCGCGATCACCGTCTTCACCACGCTGGCGCCGGTCGGATTGCGCACGATCTGGCCGACGAAGCGCTGGTCGATCTTCAGCGTGTCCACCGGCAGGCCGGAGAGCCGGCTCAGCGAGGAGTAGCCCGTACCGAAGTCATCGATGGCGATGCGCACACCCTGGGCTCGCAGGCGCTCGAGCTTGCGGACCTCCGCCTCGCCATCCTCGTGCAGCACGCCTTCGGTGATCTCGATGTCCAGGCCCCATGTACGGCTCGCCCAGGGACGCACCGCCCCCATGAACAATTGCTCGAAATGCGGCAGGCGCAGCTGTGCCGGCGCGATGTTTACTGCGATGCGCACTGGCGGCATGCGTTGCTGCCTCCACTGCGCGCAGTCGCGCGCCGCCTGCCGCACCACCCAGTTGCCCACCTCGACGATCAGTCCGCTGGACTCGAGCACCGGCAGGAACGCGGCCGGCGACACCAGCCCCTGCTCCGGATCGCGCCAGCGCAGCAGCGCTTCGGCCCCCTGGATGCGACGCGTGATGACATTGACCTTGGGCTGGTAGTGCAGCTGGAACTCATTGCGCTCCAGTGCGAAGCGCAGGCGGTGCTCCAGTGCCAGCGTATCGACGCTGCGCGTCTGCAGGGCCAGGTCAAAGCGCGCGCTCGCCTCGCCGCAGGCACGGGCCGCCAGCAGCGCGGTTTCAGCGTGCTGGACGAGGCTGGTGGCATTCTCGGCGTCCTGCGGATGCAGTGCGCAGCCGATGCGCACCGACACCGGGATGGAAAGATCATCCACCAGGACGGGCTGGCCGAAGATGTCCGCCGCCTGCTGCTCGATGCCGGCCTGCCACGAACGCGTCGCACCAGCTGGCTTCTCCAGCAGCATCGCGAAAGTGCCGCCGCCGAAATGCGCCAGGTGCTCCGGCTGCCGCACATGCCGCTTCAGGGTCTCGGCCACCTGCCGCAGCAGCCGGTCACCCGTGTGGCGGCCGAAGGAATCATTGATCGCGCCCAGCCGCCGGACATCCAGCACCGCCACCGCCTGGCCCGGTGCCTGCGCATCCGGCTGCGACAGCATCTCGCGCAGCCTGCTGCAGAACAGGGTCCGCCGCGCAAGGCCGGTCAGGGGACTGAAATGCGCCAGGAACCGCATGTGGGTATCCCGATGGACGTACTGCAGGCCGAGTGACAGGCTGTGCGCAAGATCGCGCAGCATGCCCAGCTCCTCCTCGCCGAGCTGGCCCGGGTCACGCGCCGCCAGCATCAATGCCGCGACGGGCTCCCCGTCGAGGCTCAGCGGCAATGCGACGAAGCTGCGCAGGCCTGCCTGCTGCAGCAGCGCATCGAATGGACCGGCGCCGTCGCCGCTGGCGATGTCATTGCAGACGAACTCCCGGCCGGTGCCCAGCACCGGGCCGGCCACGCTGGATGCCGGGGATGCGGAGGCCTCGATGGCGGCGCACAGCTGCGCACCCATCGCAGTGTCGAGGCCATGCGAGGCGACCGCCTTCACCGCTGGTACATCGCCGGCCCGGATCACGGCGATCGCCATGGCATAGCCGCCGAGCGAGATGGCAAGCCGGCAGGTCTCGTTCAGCAGCTCGCCACGGTCGCGGCTGCGCATGACCATGTCATTGACGCCCTTGAGCATGCGCAGCACGCGGTTGAGGCGCGCGATCTGCGCCTGCTCCCTGGCCCGCTCTGCGCGCACGCCGGCATCGACGATGGCGCGCTGCACGGCCGGGACCAGTCGCGTCAGATTCTCTTTCAGCACATAGTCCGAGGCGCCAGCCTGCAATGCGGCCACGGCGCGCTCCTCGCCGATGGTGCCGGAAAGGAAGACGAACGGAATCTCCGGCGCCTGCTCACGGCAGATGCGCAGTGCCGACATGCCATCGAACTGTGGCAGCGTGAAATCGGACAGCACGGCGTCCGGGCGGAACTGCCCGAGCGCCTCGCGCAGGGCCTCGCCGGTCTCCACGCGACGTGCTTCAAAGGCAATGCCGGCGCGCCGGAACTGGTACAACGCGCGCTCCGCGTCGGCCGCGACATCCTCGATCAGCAGGAGGCGGATTGCGCCCTGCGGGTGGCTCATGCCGGGTACTTCCTGCTGGGGGGAGATGGCGACATTACGGGTTACCGCCACCGCGGGTGTGACGCGGCTCACGGTTCGGGCGCGATGAACCGCCGACGGTCAGGGTCGCGCGAGAACCAGCTGCATTTGCGCGGTAACGATGCCCTGGGCGAGACTTCCCTTCATGCGCAGGCCACTGCTGCCGGGCTCATCACCGAGGATCAGGCCGGCATAGGCCGGATGCGTGGTGCGCCTGCGATAGGGCTCGGCGGCGCGGTGCACCCTGTCGATCAGGTCGGGTTCGAAATAGAGCTGGGTGGTGAACACATGGTCGCCGCCGCGATACCAGCGCCGGCCGCGTGACTGCGAGCCGCGCTCCAGCACCATCACATGCACATGGATGTCGCGCCCGTTGTACCAGCCGGGAAAGATGCTGCGGAAGGACACCACGCCCTGTGCATCACTGACCGCCGCGCCCCGGCAGAAGCGCGTGTTGTTGTCCAGGTCGTTCTGGTTGGGACGGAAGCGGTACACCTCGTCGGGCGTCTGTTCACCGGGTTCGCCGAAGCCGCTGTAGAACCCCTGCGCATCGCAGTGCCAGACATACACTTCAAGATTGCCCAGCGGCATCGCCGCGCAGCCGGCGGCGCCGGCGCGCAGCAGACGCAGGTGCAGCTGCATCTCGGTGCCCGGTTCGGCGCCGGGGTCGTACTGCCCGCGGATATCCTGGCGGAACAGGCCCACATCATCGTCGCGTTCATCCTCATGGATGAAGAACGGGCCCTGGCCGGCGCGATCGCCTGGACTGGGCGTGCAGCCGGGAACGTCGTCCCATGGCGGAACCACCAGTGCGCCGGCCTCTGCCGCAGCGGGAGCCGCACCGAAGGCGCGGGTCCACAAGGCACCGCCCGCCGTGGCCAGGGCGCCGGCCATCACGCCGCGACGCGATGCGCCGCGCCGCTCTGCGCGGTCAGTTTTCCCCGGGTTTTCCGACATGGTCTGCCCCTGTTGATGGATCGAGTCTGTCATGCGCCGAAGCCGCCGGCCACAGGTGCGCGTTGCGGATCCCGAGGGCCTCCGGATCGAACCGCACCGCGGTGCCGGCGCGCCGCTGGCGCTCGTAGTCGCGCAGCGCGAGCAGCGCGGGCTTCTGCACCAGCAGGATGGCGACAAGGTTGAACCAGGCCATCAGCCCCACGCCGATGTCGCCCAGCGTCCAGGCGGCCGAGGCGGTGCGCAGCGTTCCATAGCCTACCGCCAGCAGCACCAGCAGCCGCAGTGCACCGATCATGTAGCGGTTGTGCACATGCCGGTTCATGTAGCTCACATTGGTCTCGGCCATGTAGTAGTAGGCCACGATGGTGGTGAACGCGAAGAACAGCAGCGCCAGTGCGACAAAGCTCTGGCCGAAACCGGGCAGCACCGATTCCACCGCATGCTGCGCGAATGCCGGTCCCTCCTCCACGCCCGGCAGGTGTTCGACCAGCGGCGCGTTGTCGGCCCCGTAGACGTTGTAGCGGCCGGTGATCAGGATCATGAAGGCCGTGGCCGAGCACACCACCAGCGTATCCACGTAGACCGAGAAGGCCTGCACGAACCCCTGCTGTGCCGGATGCGCATTCTCGGCGGCCGCGGCGGCATGCGGACCGGTGCCCTGCCCGGCCTCGTTGGAATAGATGCCGCGCTTCACGCCCCACTCGATGGCCAGGCCCACGATGGCACCGAATGCCGCCTCGGCGCCGAAGGCGCTGCGGAAGATCAGCGCGATGACGCCCGGCACCTGCGCGGCATTCAGTGCCACGATGATCACGGCGATCAAGATGTAGCCCAGCGCCATGAACGGCACCACGACCTGCGCGAAGGAGGCAATGCGGCGCACGCCGCCGATGATGATGAACCCCAGCGGCAGCAGCAGCGCCGCGGCGGTGAACAGTCGCGGAACGCCCCAGGCATTGTGCAGGCTCTCCGCGATGGCATTGGCCTGCACGCCCGGCAGCAGGAAACCGGTGGCCAGCACCGTCACCAGCGCGAACAGCCACGCATACCAGCGCTGCCCCATCGCCTTCTCGATGTAGTAGGCCGGTCCGCCGCGGTACTGCCCGCGGGCGTCCTTTTCCTTGTAGATCTGTGCCAGGGTCGATTCCACGTAGGCGGTGGAGGCGCCGAGGAAGGCCACCACCCACATCCACAGCACCGCGCCCGGTCCGCCGAAGGCGATCGCTGTGGCTACGCCGGCGATGTTGCCCACGCCAACGCGACCGGAGAGCGACATGGCCAGCGCCTGGAATGGCGACACGCCCGCCGGCGAACGCCTGCCGGCAAACAGCAGTCGCCACATCTCGCCGAGGCCGCGCACCTGCATGAAGCGGGTGCGGATCGAGAAATACAGTCCCGCACCCAGGCACAGCCAGATCAGGGGCGGACTCCAGATCCAGGAGTTGATGGTTTCGAGGATGGAGTCCATCGACAGATTCAGCCGGAATCGGCCGCGCCGGACCCCGCGGGCGGCTGTGGCGAGCTGAGCAGCTGCGCCACTTCAACCTCGCTGAGCTGGCGCGCATGCCCGCGGGCCAGCGTGCGTTCGAGTTTCAGTCCGCCCAGCGCGACGCGCAGCACGCGGCTCACGCTGGCCTGCTGCAGCTCCAGCAGGTCGCGCAGCTCACGTCCGCTGGCACCGATGGCGAGGATGCGATACCAGCGATTCGCCGCTTCACCGCCGGTGGGTTCGCAGGCCTCGATGCGCAGCCGCCTGCCGCCTTCGAGCCGGCCGCGAAGCACACCCTCGACCTGCGCCGGCGTCAGATCCCCGCGCACGCGCAGGCTGAATTCCACCGGCAGTTCATGCACGGCGCGCTGCAGGCGCGCGGCCAGCTCGCCATCGGAGGTGAGGATCTCAAGTCCGCCATCGCCGCGCGGCATCGGACTGACGGGGATGTAGCGGCGCCCCACGCGACGCGACAGGCGTTCCGAAACGGCATCGCGATCGCCGGCGTCGTCTGCAGCCGCATCGCGTGGCGGCAGCAGGTTCTCGCCGGGGGAGCGATGGCACAGCCAGGTGGCAGAGCGACTGACCGGCGCGCGGTGGATCAGGCGTCCGTCCAGTCGCAGAAGGTCCGTGCCATGGGCGCGGCTGCCCAGCGTCGCCACCTCGCCATTGATGGTCACGCGCCCGGCGCGGATCCATTCTTCGGCTTCGCGGCGGGAGGCAAGACCGGCGCGGGCCAGGATCTTCTGCACCCGCTCGGCTTCAGCGTGGGCTTCAGCCGGCTGCGGCCTGCCGCGACTCGTCCGTTTCGCCTTCGGGCCCGGCTTCCGGCCCGGCTTCCGGCCCGGTGTCGCCGCCGCTCCCTGCGGCGATGTCTTCGGCCTGCTCGCCCGCCGCTTCGGATTGCGCGTTGTCATCGGCGGATTCTCCCACACTCTCCGGCGCGGGCAGCGCCACGCCCACCGGTTCCGGCAGCGCCAGTTGCGGGTCCAGTTCCTCCAGCGACTTGATCTCTGCCAGCGGCGGCAGCTGGTCGAGGGTCTTCAGGCCGAAGTAGTCGAGGAAGTCGCGCGTGGTGCCCAGCAGCTCCGGCCGGCCCGGCACTTCGCGATGGCCGACGACGCGGATCCAGTTGCGCTCGAACAGCGTGCGCACGATGTTGGGATTCACGGCCACGCCGCGCACCGATTCGATCTCGCCGCGCGTCAGCGGCTGGCGGTAGGCAATGATGGACAGCGTCTCCAGCAGCGCCCGCGAGTAGCGCGGCGGGCGCTCGGGCCACAGCCGCGAAACCTGGTCGGCATAGTCACGCCGCACCTGCACGCGGAAGCCGGCCGCCGTTTCGGCCAGTTCCACGGCGCGATCGGCCCAGGATTCACCCAGTTCGGCCAGCGCGGCACGCAGCTGCTCGTTGTCGGGCCGGTCCACCTCGTCGAACAGCTGCGCCAGTTCCGCCAGCGACAGCGTGCGCCCGGCGGCCATCAGGCCCGCTTCCAGGACCTTGCGGGTGTATTCGGTATTCATGCCTCAGGGCTCCGTCTGGTTCCCGTCTGGCGGTGCGCTGACGGGCGCGCCTGCTTCATCCGGCAGGCCTTCATCATCATCTTGTTCGTCATCTTGCGGCTCGTCGACGCCGTCGGCGGCAATGGACTCGGCCAGCAGCCGGCCGTCCGCCGCGGTGACATCCTCTGCACTGCCCTCGATGACGCGGTCCGCACGCGCCGGATCAGCCGCGCAGATGTGGAGCGGCGCGAAGGCCTCGTTCTGCACGATCTCGATCAGGCCCTCGCGCTTCAGTTCGAGGATGGCGATGAAGGTCACCGCCACACCCATGCGGCCCTCATGCGCCTGGAACAGCTGCGGGAAGCTGGTGAACTCGCCCTGCCGCAGGTTCGACAGCACATCGCTCATGCGCGCCCGCACCGACAGCGGCTCGCGCTGGATGTGGTGGTGCGCGAACATCTCCGCGCGGATCGCCACATCCTTGAAGGCCAGCAGCAGCTCTTTCAGCGTGATGTCCGGCAGCACCTTCACGGCGCGGCGCGCGGAGAACTCGGCCACCGCCTGGAAGTGATCGCGCTCCAGGCGCGGCACGGCGTCCAGGTCCTGCGCGGCCTGCTTGAAGCGCTCGTATTCCTGCAACCGGCGCACCAGCTCGGCGCGCGGGTCCTCCTCGGAGCCCTCGCCCTGCGGCACCGCGCGCGGCAGCAGCATGCGCGACTTGATCTCCGCCAGCGTGGCCGCCATCACCAGGTATTCACCGGCGAGGTCGAGCTGCAGCTCGGTCATCAGGTCGATGTACTGCGTGTACTGCCGTGTGATCTCCGCGATCGGGATGTCGAGGATGTTGAGGTTCTGGCGGCGGATCAGGTAGAGCAGCAGGTCCAGCGGTCCCTCGAAGGCATCGAGGAACACCTCCATCGCCTGCGGCGGGATGTACAGGTCGCGCGGCAGTTCGGTGAGCGGTTCACCCAGCACCACGGCGAAGGGCATCTCGACCTGCACAGCCTGCTGCGGGGACTGCATGGTCATGTTGCGGCGCCTGGGCTTGTGGCTGCGCCTGCGCTCGTGACAGCGGCTGCGCTCGCGCCATTGCCTGCAGCACCCGGCGGCAGCAGGTTCATTGACCCCCGCACCACCTGCATGGTGGCATCCGCGGTGGCCCGCGCACGCGCGGCGCCGGCCTCGAGGATCTCGCGCACGCGACCCGGGTTGTCGCGATATGGCGCGGCGCGCTCGCGCATCGCCGCCGCATCGGCGCACACCCGCTCGATCACCGGCTGCTTGCACTCCAGGCAGCCGATGCCGGCCGTGGTGCAGCCCTGCCACACCCATTCATGCGTGGGCTTGCCCGTATAGAGCTTGTGCAGGTCCCACACCGGACATTTCTCCGGATTGCCAGGATCGGTGCGGCGCACGCGCGCCGGATCGGTGGTCATGCCGCGGATCTTCTTCTCGATGGAGGCCGGATCCTCGGTCAGCCCGATGGTGTTGCCATAGGACTTGGACATCTTGCGGCCGTCCAGGCCCGGCACCTTCGGCGACGGGGTCAGCAGCACCTCGGGCGCCGGCAGCAGCCGGTGGTGCTCGCCTTCAAGTGCCGCCAGCAGCAGTTCGCGCTGCGTGGCATCGACCATGGCAGCGCCGCTGACCAGTGCGCGCGCCTCGGCCAGTGCCGCCTGGTCGCCGCCCTCCTGGAAGCCGCGCCGCAGCGCGGTGTAGCGCTCGCGCAGCTCGCGCGGCAGGCGTCCCAGCGCCGCCTTCACCAGCTTCGGGAATGCCGGATCGCGGCCATAGAGATGGTTGAAGCGGCGCGCGATCTCGCGCGTGATCTCCACATGCGCCACCTGGTCCTCGCCCACCGGCACCCAGGCCGGGCGATACAGCAGGATGTCGGCGCTCTGCAGCAGCGGATAGCCGAGGAAGCCATAGGTGGCCAGGTCCTTTTCCTTCAGCTGCGCCTGCTGGTCCTTGTATGTGGGCACCCGCTCCAGCCACGACAGCGGCGTCATCATCGACAGCAGCAGGTGCAGCTCGGCATGCGCCGGCACTTCCGACTGCACGAAGATGGCCGCGCGTTGCGGATCGAGGCCCGCCGCGAGCCAGTCCACCACCAGATCGTGGATGTGCTGCTGAAGGTTTTCCGGCTTTTCGTAATCCGTGGTGAGCGCGTGCCAGTCGGCCACGAAGAAATAGCCTTCGTAACGGTCCTGCAGGGCCACCCAGTTGCGCAGCGCGCCGTGGTAGTTGCCCAGGTGCAGCTTGCCGGTGGGTCGCATGCCCGAAAGCACGCGCTCCCGCTGCGCGGTCAGGGGGGGGGAAGTCATCGGGCCGGATTATAGCCACCCGGGCGCGGCGGGCGACCCCAATGCGCGGGCCCGGCCAAGCGAGCTGCGCATCGCCCTCGCCGGGACGGGCCGGTTGGCTATGATACCGGCCATGCAGGTGCTCATCGAATTGCTGCCGGTCCTGGCCTTCCTGGTGGCCTATCTTTATTTCGGCGGAATCTACGTCGCCACCGCGGTGCTGATGGTGGGCATGCCCATCTCGCTGGCCATCATGTGGCTGCGCCTCGGGCGCATGCCCACCATGCTGGCCACCAGCACGGTGCTGGTGCTGCTGTTCGGCGCCGCCACGCTGGCGCTGCGCGACGCGCGCTTCATCCAGTGGAAGCCCAGCATCTTCATGTGGGTGCTTTCGCTCGCCTTCCTCGGCAGTGCCTTCATCGGCCGGCAACCGCTGGCGCAGCGCATGATGCACAGCATGGTGGATGACGCAAAGATGAGCCGCGGGGAATGGCTGAAGATCAACACCGGCTGGGTGTTCTATGGCGTGGTGGCCGGGCTTGCCAACATCCTGGTCGCGCTCAATGCCAGCGAGAAGGCCTGGGTGAACTTCAAGTTCTTCGGCCTCACCGGCCTGATGCTGCTGTTCCTGTTCGCGCAGATCTACTGGCTGCATGCCAATGGCAAGCTGCGGCAGGATGAGCCCGAGCCTGCCGGCCCATGAGCACGCTCGCCGGCGAGCTTGAAACCCGCCTGCGCGCCGCGCTCGACCCGGTGTCGCTGACCTTGCGCGACGACAGTGCGTTGCATGCCGGCCATCCGGGTGCGCGTGAAGGCGCCCATTTCGCGGTCCGCATCGTGTCGGCGCATTTTGCCGGTCTGGGCATGCTGCAGCGGCACCGCCTGGTTTACGATGCCGCCGCGCCGCTGATGGCCGGTCGCATCCACGCGCTGCAGATCGACGCGCTGACTCCAGAAGAACATAGAAGAGAGGACTGACCATGAATCGCTTGCGCCTGCTGCTGGCCGTGCTCGCCACGGCCACCCTGGTGGCTGCCTGCAACCAGCAGGCGGCAACATCGACCGACCGCGTGGTGGCCACCGTGGATGGCCAGCCCGTCAGCCGCAACACCTTCGAGCACTATGCCACCGGCGTCACCGGCAAGCCTTTCGGCGAGATCACGCCGCCGGAACGCATCGATCTGCTCGATGCGCTGGTGCGCGCGCAGGTCGTGGCCGCGGAAGCCCGGCGCTCGGGCATTGCCGACCGGCCGGAGGTGACCGCCGCGCTCCAGATCCAGCAGCTGACCATCCTGCAGCGCGCCGCCGCCGAGGACCTGCTGCAGGACCGGCAGCCCAGCGAGGACGAACTGCGCGCCGAGTACGACCTGCGCGCCACGACCATGGACAAGACCGAGTATCGCCTCAGCCACATCGCCGTGGATTCGGCCGAGGCCGCCAGCGAGCTGATCGCGCAGCTGGACAAGGGCGGCGACTTTGCCGCGCTGGCCCGCCAGCACTCGCTGGACAACAACACGCGCACCCAGGGCGGTGACCTGCTGTGGTCGACCCCGTCCGGGATGCCGCCGACCTTCGCCGTGGCCGTGCGCGAGATGAAGAACGGCGAACACAGCAAGACGCCACTGCGCACCGATGTCGCCTGGCATGTGATCCGGCTCACCGATTCGCGCGAGACCACGGTGCCGCCCTTCGAGGACGTGCGCGAGCAGCTGGTGCAGGCCGTGCAGCAGAAGCAGTTCGATGCCTGGGTGGATGGACTGGTGGGCAAGGCCGCGATCACGAAGACACCCTGAAATCCGACTGCATCGGAAGGGCGGCCTCCGCCCTCACCGGCACCCGGCCCTGCGCATAGCAGGCCTGGTGCCAGGGATCGAAGTCGATCCGGCGCAGCAGGCCCAGCAGCATCTGCCGCGCGAAGGGCACCACCAGCGGCCGGCACCAGCTGAATTCCAGCCGCAGCACATTGGCCTGCTGGATGCTGATGCCGCTGCGCCGTCCCGGCGCGGCGGAGCGGTACTCAAGGCCATCATTGGGAATCACGCGCAGCTCGCCACGTTGCAGCGCGAAGTCCTGCTGCGCTTCGACGCCGGGATTCAGCAGGCGGATGCGCGCGAAAATCGCCTGGTCTGCCAGGGCCCGCGCATAGGCGCCGGCCACGCGCGTCGCCGCATTGCCGCGGTCGACATCGCCGCCGACGAACAGCACGGTGGACGCACTGGCGAAGGCGCTGCGGGCGGCATCCAGGTCGCCCTGTGACATCGCCGCATGCCGCGTGGCGAGGAATGCCGCGTGGTCGATGTGGTGGTTCTCGGCCAGCAGCAAGGCCAGCTGCAGCGTGCCCAGGCACAGTGGCAACAGCGCAAACAGCGCCACGATGTGGAATTCCACCATCGCCGCGCCATGCTGGGCACGTGGCCTCAGCACGGCAGGATGCGGTCGCCCACCGACCAGCCCCAGCGGCGCGCGGTGCCCGCGTCCAGTTCCCATACATGGCTCGCAGCCGGCTCAGCCGCCACGCGGCAGGGCCCCAGGCTCTCGCGGATGCTGAGGATGCGGCCTTCTGCATCACAGAACAGCACGTCGATGCGATAGTGCATGCCGAAGGTATGCACGGCCCTGCAGCGCGGCAGCATGTAGGCGGTCTCCGCATCCAGGCGGCGTCGCAGCAGCAGCCCACGGCCACGCTCCAGGCGGGTTTCACAGACATGCACCTGCATGCGCCGCAGGCGATGGCGGTTGTGTTCGATGCGGAAGATGATCATGCGCCCAGTGCCTCGGCGAGCCGCACCGCGATCGGCACGCCGATCACGATGAAGGTGCAGGGGAAGATGCAGAAGATGAGCGGCCCGAGCATTTTCACCGGCGCCTGCATCGCCAGCTTCTCGGCGCGCGCGAAGCGCTCGGCGGATCGCTGCTCGCCCTGCGCGCGCAGCACCTGGCCCAGGCTCATGCCGGAGCTTTCGGCATGTTCCAGCGCACTGGCCAGCGTGGTCAGGCTCTCGTTGCCGATGATGGCCGCGACATGCGAGAACGACTGCGCGCGCGGCCGGCCGCCGCGCACCTCACGCAGCACCCGCTCGAAGTAGTCGCGCAGCGGACCGGGTGGCGCCTCGCTGACGATCAGGCGCAGGCCGGCGGTCAGCGTGGAGCCGGCCTCCACACAGACCGTCATCAGGTCCAGCCATGCCGGCAACTCGCGCGCGATGGCCTGTTCCTGTGCGGCACGACGCCGCGACAGCCATTGTCCGCCGAGCAGGAACCCGCATGCCGCTGCCGGCAGTGCCAGCCATGACAGGTCCGGCACTGCCAGCATCAGTCCACCGGCAGCGATGGCCAGCGCCACGCACATGGACTCCCAGCGCTGCGGCGTGAAGGCATCGGCGATTCCCAACGCCTCGAGCCGGCGGCTCAGTGCGCGGCGGCGCGCCGGCCACAGCAGCGCATCGACCAGCGGCTCGACGATCCATGCGATGGGCAGCGTGCATCGCATCGGCAGCGGTGCGCGCACCTGCGGTTCAGGCGGGCCGCCGGCCCGCGCCCGGCGCGCCATCTGCAGCACCAGGCCGGCAATCGCCGCTGCGATGCAGAGGCAGGTGGCCGTCAGCAGCAGCACATCGGCGCTCATATCTCGATCCTCACGATGCGGCGGATCAGCAGGAAGCCGGTGAGCTCCAGAAGACCGATCATTCCCAGCGCCACCCACCCCTGCCAGGTGGTATGCAGCACCTGCATGGCATCCCGCTCCATCACATAGAGGACGGCCAGCAGCAGCAACGGCAGCAGCCCCACCACCACGCCCTGCATGCGTCCCTGCGAAGTCAGCGCAGCGATGCGCGCTTCCATCACCAGGCGTCCGCGCAGCAGGTCGGCCAGACGCTGCAGCGACTCGGCAAGGTTGCCGCCCACATCGCGATGCGTGGCCAGCAGCGTGGCCAGCAGCCGCAGATCGGCAAGGCCGGCACGCTCGCGCAGCGATGCAAACGCCGATTCCATCGGGATGCCCATGCGGGTCTGGCCGAGGATGAAGCGCAGCTCCTGGCCCAGTGGCGCCGGCTGTCGCCGGGCCACCTGCGCCAGCGCCTGCTGCGTGCCCTGTCCGGCACGCAGCAGGCCGGCCCACAGCGACAGCGCATCCGGCAGTTGCTGTGCGACGTGGCGCCTCCAGCGCGCGGTCAGCGCACGCGAGAGGAATCTTGGCAATGCCAGCGCCAGCAGCGCGGCCATCAGCGTGACCGGCATCGGGGCCTGGCACAGCAACGCGACGGCGGCCACGCAGCCGGCCAGCAGCAGCGTGATGCCGAGCAGCTGTCTTGCGGGAATGAACACGAACAGGCTGGCCAGCTCGGCCTCGGTACGCTGGCCGGCCAGTGCGGCCCACCAGCTGCCGGCCAGCCGCAGCTTCGATGCGACGACATGGACCAGAATGGCGGTGGCGGCCGCGATCAGCAGCGTGGCGATCAGCATGGGCCGGCCCCCGCATCCTGGTTCAGCGGACCGGGACGCACCCCGGGCGGAAGCGTCTCGAAGAACGCCGGTTCATTGCCGCAGACGCGAAACACACCCAGCGTGCTGCCATCCGGCGCCATGCCGCGACTCTCGAAGCGGAACAGGTCCTGGGTCTGGATGCGGCCGCTTTCCGTGCCCGTCACCTCGGTGATGGCCACGATGCGCCTTGCGCCACAGGGAAACCGCGCCTGCTGCACCACCAGGTTCACCGCGCTGGCAATCTGCTCGCGCACCGCGATCAGCGGCAGTTCCATGCCGGCCATCAGCGTCATGACCTCCAGCCGGGACAGCAGGTCACGCGGCGAGTTGGCATGCGCCGTGGTCAGCGAACCGTCGTGCCCGGTGTTCATGGCCTGCAGCATGTCGAGCGTCTCGCCGCCGCGGCATTCGCCGACCACGATGCGGTCCGGCCGCATGCGCAGCGCATTGCGCACCAGGTCGCGGATCGAGACCAGTCCCCGGCCTTCTGCATTGCTGGGCCGTGCCTCCAGCGACACGAGGTTCTCGTGTGACAGCTGCAGTTCGGCCGAATCCTCGATGGTGACGATGCGCTCGCCGGCCGGGATCAGCGAGGACAGGCAGTTCAGCAGCGTGGTCTTGCCCGTGCCGGTGCCGCCGGACACCACGATGTTGCGGCGGGCATGCACCGCCAGGCGCAGGAATGCCGCCATGGGCGCCGAGAGCGAGCCATTGCGCACCAGCGCGACCATGTCCAGCGGACGGCGGCAGAACTTGCGGATCGTCACCGCCGGACCGCACAGCGCCAGCGGCGGCACCACGACATTGACGCGCGAGCCATCGGCAAGGCGTGCATCGGCCATCGGCGAGGATTCATCGACGCGCCGGCCACTGCGCGACAGCAGCCGCTCGATGGCCCCCTGCAGCGCCCGCGTGCCGGAGAAGCGCTCGGCCGCACGCATGAGACGGCCGGCGCGCTCGACGAAGATGTGGTCCGGACCATTGACCATGATCTCGGTGACCGAATCATCGCGCAGCAGGTCCTCGAGCACGCCGACGCCGACCACCTCCTGCAGCAGGCGGCGTTCCACCACGGCGCGCTCGGTTGCATCAATGCGACCGTCGAGGACGTCACGCAGGTGGTGCTGCGCGAGGCGCCAGAGTTCCTCGTCGCTCATGCGGTTCACATCCACGCGCCGCAGGTCCAGTCGCCGCAGCAGCTCGCCGTGCAGCGCTTCCATGTCCACCGTGGCCGCCTCAGTCATGGCCCGGCTCCGCAGCTTCGACATCAATGGCACGATCAATCAGCGCCTGCTGGTCCGGCTGGATGCGCGGTGCGGGCACGCCGGCCTCGAAGCGCCGCGGCGAGATGATCACCAGCAGCTCGGTCTCGCGCTGCAGCCGGCGCTTCGAACGGAACAGGGCGCCGGCAACCGGGATCGATCCCAGGCCCGGGACCGAAGCACGGTCGCGGCCGCTTTCCCGCATCAGCAATCCGGCGATGGCCATGGCCTCGCCGTCGGCCACATTGAATGCCGTGCTGGTCTGGCGCTTGATGAATCCCGGGAAATCGCCCACGCGCACGGCCGGATCGATCTGGCTCAACTCCAGGTCGATCTCGGCATGGATGGTGCCGTCGCGGCCGGCATGCGGCCGTACCTGCAGGATCAGTCCGTATTCCTTGTACTGCACATCGGTGGACCCCAGGCCATCGGTGACCGGAATCGGAATCTCGCCGCCGGACACGAAGCGGGCCGAATCACCGCTGCGACAGCTGAGGATGGGTTCCGCCAGCGTGAAGGCCAGGCCCTGCTGCTGCAGCAGGTCGATGCGCGAGGTCAGCTCGCTGAGCAGCGAGGCGCGCAGCGCCAACCCGCCCTGCCCGCCACCGGCGCTGGCACTCACGGTGGGTCCGGCAGCATCCGCTCCCCAGCGCAGGCCCAGAGTCTCCAGCTGGTCGCGCCGCACCTCCACCAGGCGCACCTGCATCTGCACCATGGATTCCCAGTCGACCTCGCCCACGAAGTCGAGCACCTCGCCCGGATACAGCGCGGCGATTTCGGCGGCGCGCTTCCGATCGGCGGCACCGGCGCGCGAGCCCTCGAGCACCACATAGCGCCCGGACACGCGCGCCGACACGCCAGGCACGCCGGCAAGCAGCTCTCGCACTTCGGCCAGGCGTTGCGTGAGGTCCTGCTCGCGCACCCGGATGCGCAGGTGATGCTGGCTGCCATCGGTCAGCCACAGCTCGGCGGTGGTCTCGCCGGGCGCCTCGCCGAACAGCAGCAGCTGGCCGCGCTCCGGCGTGGCGAAGGAGACCACCCGTCCGGAGCCCAGTGCCGCGCGGCGCACGTCGGCCATCAGCAGCAGCGTCTCGCCGACGGCGATCGACACCTCTTCAGGCAGCGCCGGTGCCGGCGCCTGCGCGGCGTGCAGCGGCGTCACCGCAGACAGCAGCAGCACCAGCAGCAGGACACGCGCGCTCATGTGGCCTCCGCGGCGCGGCGCGCCGTGACCGTGAGCACCCGTCGTTCGGGCACCTGCTGCCCGCCGCCACCCACCAGCAACTCGATCTGGGACACCGTGCTGCGCACCGCTGAAGGCACCCGCAGCAGCTCGCTGCTGTTGCGGATCGCCACCGGCAGCGAGGCGGTGTCGTGCGGGCTTCGCAGCAACACCGACAGGTCGCCGGCCTGCTGCGCGAGCAGCAGGCGTGGCGCATCGCTGGATGAAACCCGCAGCGTCACGGTGGCAAAGCTGCGCGGCGCGCCCTCGCGGTCCGTCATGAACGAATCGCCGACGCCGAGGATCTCCACCTGCTGCAGCAGCGGCACCAGCCGCGCACCGCCGCTGGCGCGCTGGCTGTAGTAAAGATCGATGCGATCGCCGCTGCGCAGTCCGCCAGCCTGCGAATCGAGCTCATCGACCGCGACGGTCATTGCGCGCTCATCGGGCGCCAGTGCATCGGAAAGCCTGGATACCGGTGCGCCCGTCGCCGTCACCGCGCCAGCCACCACCGGTGTGCCGCGCGCAATGTCGATGGCGGCCGTGGCGCCCAGCAGCTGTCCGGCGCGCGCTGCGGGCACGGCATCCGCGGGCACGAAATCGCGTGGCACCGAACGCACGGCGAGATTGCCCGAGGACAGCACCGCGCCGCGCGGCAGGTCGGCGGAGACCACCACGATGTCCTGGCCGGCATACCGCTGCTCCAGCCGCGCGCGATCGGCCTCGGCACGCTGCGAGAGATACTTGCCGGCCAGCACTGCGCCGGCGCCACCGGCCGCCAGCGCGACCACGGTCAACGCCACATCCGCCCGCAGCCATCGGCGCCGCCAGGAAACTTGATCATCCACGCAAAACCTCCAGTGCTCTTCAGAGGATGGAAACCAGGAAGGACCTTGCCCTTGCCACATTCATCAGTGTGCGCAGCAGCAGCGTGGTGACGGACTCGCCGTTCACATAGGGATAGAACAGCGCCAGCGCCAATGCCCCGCACACGAGCAGGAACTCGCTGCTGGCCTGTCCGCGGTGCCGGCGGGTCATCGCCGCGGCTCCGCAGCCTGATGGCCCACCCACACCACACCGCTTTCACCGCGCGCATCGCCCGCGGCCACCGTGACCTGCCCGTCGAGGCCCTTTGCGGAGACCTGCAGCGACTGGCCTTCGCCCTCGCGCACGGTCCAGCCCCGCGCCCGCAGTTCGCGGCGGATGGCGTCCAGCACGCTGGCGGGGCCGGCACGACAGCGGGCGCTGCGTTGCTGATAGGAGCCGCGCCCGGCCTGGCCCTCGATGACACGCACCCATGCGCAGGAGCTCGGCAGCCGGAACGGCGCTGCCGACGGCCGGACCGGGGTTTGCGCCGCATCGAGCACCGAATGCAGCAGCTGCGCCGAACTGCCTTCGCCACGCCACTGGATGACCTCGTTGTGCCCGTTGTCGAACCGCGCCAGCAGATGCCATCCGTCCTGCATGTGCTGCCTGAGCGGGCTGCCCTCCTGGCGCCAGCGCGTGCGGATGCGGTCGGCCAGACGGGACACATCCGGACCCACCGCGCTGTGGATCTGCAGGCTCACCCCATCGACGATGACAGGCTCGGTGAGCCGTTCGATGGTCACATCCAGCTGCCGCGCATCGCGCGCCTCGATGGCGCCGCTTTCCAGTGCAGCGGTCATCAGCAGCACGGCAAGCAACGGCCTCATGGACATCCCCGCGGTGGCGCTGCACGACCCGGACCGAGCCGATCCTCCGGGATGCGATCCGGTTCGAGCAGCCCGAGGCACAGCTCGCCCAGTGAAGGCTCCACCAGCCGCAGCGGAATGCTCAGTGGCTGCCAGATGACATTCAGCGCGCGCAGCTGTCCGATGGGGACCAGTCCGCCGGCACGCTCGCGCACATGCGCCACGCCGGCTGCATGCCAGGCGTCATCGAGCAGTGCAAAGGAACTGGTGAGTTCCAGCTCGAGGGTGTCGAATGGCGCCGGCATGCGCGCCAGCGGCGCGATGCGGCTGCGGATGGTGCTCTGGCGCAGGCCGCGATCCTGCACATCGAAGTCGCCGCCGAGCAGCGTGCCGACGCCGAGCATCGGCGCACGCATGGCGTTTTCCGCAAGGCCGGCGAAGCCTTCGGAGCTGATCCGGTCGACCTGCAGCTGCAGGGCATCTTCGGCAACGAGCAGGCGCGTGCCGAAGGGATCCTGCATGCCGGCATCGGAATAGAAATCGCGGTGCAGGCCGCCACGCAGGGTTTCGGTATCGGCTCCGGTCTGCAGGGCCAGTTGCCATGCCGACTGCCTTGCCGCGGACAGGCCACGCCGGTCCACTTCCTGGTAGCCGGCAATGGCCACTGCACCCAGCATCAGCAGCGACAGCACCGCGCCACCCGCCGCAAATTCCGCCATGCTCTGGCCGGCCTGGCGCCTCATGGCAGCACCGCAAAGGGATCGGCCGTGAGACCACGTGATGGCGCGGTGAGCTGGCGATCGCTTGCTGTTGTGGGAACCAGGCGCACCTGCCAGTAGGGATTGAACAGGCTGGCATGCTCCACGCGCCCGTCGGCACGCGCGGCAGGCCGCTGGAAAAACACCTCGGCACTGCCGATGGCATGCAGTTGGGCATCGGCCAGGCGCGGCGCCACCGATTCACGGCCGCCTTCGACGGTCGGCAGGCCGGCGGGCATCAGCAGCCGGTCGAGCGTGCGGACTTCCTCTGCCGGCAGGTGCGCGACCACCGAATAGACCAGCGCACGCGGTGCAGTCGAGCGCGGATTCACCAACGTGCGGATCTGCGGGATGCCCTGGTACAGCGTGGAGGATTGCATGTCGCGCTGCGCGCGGCGGGAAGCGGCAGGATTGCGCGACACGCTGCCGCCATGCTGGCCGCGCGATCGCGTGCTGACGCGCGAGTGCCGCTGTTCGGCGGCGCCCCACGCCAGCGGCACCTCGTCACGGCGCAGGAACAGGTTGATATGCAGCGACAGCGTATCGATGCCGCGCCAGGTGTACTCGCCGATCAGGTCGGTGCCGCCGCGCCGCTGCAGCGAGAGGAAACCGAAGTCGAACAGTGTGGCGCTGCGCGCGCGGGTGAAGCCGTCGCGCGAATCGGCCAGCAGCTGCGTGAAGCGGCGCAGGTCGCCACCACCGCGCTCGTTGCGCTGCGTGAAGCGATGCCAGGCCGCTGCGTTGCGGGCCTGCAGCAGCCGCGTGGCTGCCGAGATGCGTGCCCGCGGTTCATTGGCCCGCAGCACCTGCCCGACCATGTCGGCCGCGGCGGGCGGCGCACTCATGTGCGCGGACGCCTGCGCCGCGGCCAGCATCTGGGCGTTCCAGAACGAGATCGCGCCCTCGATGGGCGGCAGCGTACTGCCGAGTGCGGCATCGACCGCATCCCAGCCACGCTCCAGCGCGCGCATTGGCGCGGCAAGATAGGGCACGAACTGCGTGACCTGGTCGATGCGCGTGGTGGCCGAATCCACATAGTGCGACCAGGAGCGCAGGCTCACCAGCTGTGCGACGGCCACCTCGTTCGCGACGATGGCGCGATTGATGTAGGCCTGGAAATTCAGCGCGCGTGCCTGCCACTGCGCGGCGCTGTAGGCGGCAGCGTCGACTGCATTGGTGAGGCGCATCTTGTCATTGACGAGCTGGCCTGAGTGGAAGACCAGAACGAAGCCGCCCAGCATCCCTGCCAGCAGCGCCAGTGACGCGATCAGCGCCTGTCCCGAATGCAGCCGACGCATGAACGTTACTGCTCGTCGTAGTCGTTGAGCTGGATTTCGCGCGCCGCCTGTTCGACGGCATCCTCGCCCGCGACCTCGGTTTCGGCTCGCGCCTCTTCGGTGCTGTTGCCACCCAGCGCCTGCGCCGTGACGGCCATCTGGCCGCGCACCGTCTTGCCGAATGCCGTGTAGACACCGATCGCCGCGATGGCGATCAGCGCCACGATGATGATGTATTCGGTCATGCCCTGACCCTTCTGCCGCATGGACTGCATCACACTCTCCTCCTGTCACCGATGGGAGGCTCATTAGGCCGTGTGCAGCGGCAGCCGCGGCGGCCGTTAAATCCTCTGTTGCCGCACAAATGGCGGTAACATTTGCGCAACGTGAGTGCCTGTTTTGCGTCCCTGCGGGTCTTCTTCTGCGCGCTGCTGTGGGCGCTGCCCGTGGCCGCTTCCGCCGCTGCCGCCGCGCCGGCCGATGCCACCACGCGCATCATCGTGAAGTGGCGCGCCTCCCCCGCCGGCAGCACTGCGCACGCCACCCCGTCGCGGCTTCGCACGCTGGCCGACCGCAACCACCACCGCCTCGCGCGCGGCTGGAACCTCGGCGGCAGCCTCTCGGTGCTGCAGCTGGCCGAGCCGCTGGCCGGCCGCGAGCTGGCCGCGGCACTGGCCGCACTGCGCGCCGACCCGGACATCGACCTTGCGGTGCCGGACCAGCGCGTGCGCGCGCATGCCTATGTCCCGAACGATCCGCAATACTTCAGCGACCAGTGGTACCTGCAGGACTTCTGGCCGGCGGCCATCCGCGCCAATGCCGCCTGGTCGATCACCCGCGGCGGCAGCAGCGCGGCAGATTCTTCCGTGGTGGTGGCGGTACTCGACTCGGGCGTGCGGCCGGATCACCCGGACCTGCAGGGCAAGCTGCTGCCCGGCTGGGATTTCGTCTCCACCGCGCAGGTGGGCAACGATGGCGATGAGGGTTGGGACGCCGACCCCACCGATCCCGGCGACTTCATCACCGCCGAGGACCTGGCCACCCCGGAGTTTTCCGACAACGAATGTGGTGGCGGCCCGAACTTCGACCTGCCGCTGGAAAGCAGCTGGCACGGCACGCGCGTGGCAGGCCTGATCGCCGCGGCCAGCGACAATGGCATCGGCATGGCCGGCGCCGGCTTCCACGTGAAGGTGCTGCCGGTGCGCGTGCTGGGCAAGTGCGGCGGCTTCGTCTCCGACGTCATCGCCGGCATGTACTGGGCCGCCGGCATGGCGCCGCCGCCGCCAGTGCTGCAGTCACCGCTGCCGCCGATCAACCCGCATCCGGCGCGCGTGATCAACATGAGCCTGGGCACGGACCGACCCTGCACTGACGAGCTGTCGCAGATGTATCGCGTGGCCGTACGCCAGGTCACCGCCCACGGCACGTTGATCGTGGCCTCCACCGGCAACTCCGGCGCGGCCGTGGGCACGCCGGCCAGCTGCGACGGCGTGCTGGCCGTGGCGGGCATCCGCCATGTGGGCACCAAGGTGGGCTACAGCAACCTCGGCCCCGAGGTGGGCATCGCCGCGCCCGCCGGCAACTGCATCAATCCCGGCGATGGCGACCCGTGCCTGTTCGCGCTGAATACGCTGACCAACCTCGGCACCACGGTGCCGATGCAGGAAGGCTATTCATCACCGCTGGTGCAGCCGACCGTGGGCACCAGCTTTGCGGCGCCGCTGGTTGCCGGCACCGCGGCGCTGATGCTGGCGGTCAATCCGGATCTTGCTCCTCGCCAGCTCATCCAGCTGGTGCGCGACAGCGCCCGCCCCTTCCCCACCACCAGCGACACGCAGCCACAGCCGCCGGCCTGCGAATCGCCGGACATCACGCCGCTGCAGGAAGCTGAATGCATCTGCAGCACGCAGTATTGCGGCGCCGGCATGCTCGATGCCGGCGCCGCCGTGGCCGCTGCGCAGGCGGCCATTCCCGCAGCACCGCCCGGCGACGACACAGGGCCTGGCGGAGGGGGCGGCGGCGCGCTGCCGCCCGCCGCGCTGGCGCTGCTGTCGATGCTGCTGGCCGCGCGCCATTGCAGGCTGCGGCCGCCCATCTCCCGTTACCGTTAGGACGACATCATGGATCTGTTGCAAGCCCTGATCCTGGGGCTGGTCGAAGGCATTACCGAATATCTGCCGGTGTCCTCCACCGGACATCTGTTGATCGCGCAGCGCCTGCTGGGCATCGAGGAAGGCGAGGCAGCCAATGCCTATGCCATTGCCATCCAGGCCGGCGCCATCGTGGCGGTGCTGGGCACCTATCGGCACCGCGTGGCCGGCATGGTGCAGGGGCTGATGGGCAAGGACCCGGCCGGACGGGATCTGGCGCTGTGCCTGATCGCAGCCTTCCTCCCGGCCGCCGTCCTCGGCCTGATCTTCGGCGATCACATCGAGCAGCACCTGTTCGGCGCGAAGCCGGTGATTGCCGCGTGGATCGTCGGTGGCGTGCTGATCCTGGCGCTGTCGAAGTGGATTGCCGCGCGGCGCGAGGGACTCGATCTGGCCAGCCTGACGTGGCGCGCCGCGGTGGTGATCGGCTTCATCCAGGCGATCGCGATGTGGCCGGGCACCAGCCGCAGCCTCGTCACCATCCTGGGTGGTCTTGCCGTCGGCCTGTCACTGGCTGCGGCGGTGGAATTCGCCTTCCTGCTGGGCGTGGTGACGCTGACCGCCGCTTCGGCCTACAGCATCGTCAAGAGCGGCGACGGGATGCTTGGCAGCTATGGCTGGCCGGCGCTGCTGACCGGCTTTCTCGCCGCCTGGGTCTCGGCCGCGCTGGCGGTGAAATGGATGGTGGCCTGGCTGAACCGCCATGGCCTGGCGCTGTTCGCGTGGTGGCGCTTTGCGGCGGCCGCGGTGGCCGCCTGGCTGCTGCTCTAGACGGCGCGCACTGCAGCCGGCCGCGCGCACGGCCGGCGTGGCTTCAGGACTCGGTGATGAACTTGGTGACCAGGCAGGCCTCGAGTCCCTCGACGCCTTCCTCGGAACCGTGCCCGCTTTCCTTCACGCCACCGAACGGCGCCTCGGGCATCGCGATCACGAAGCTGTTGATGCCCAGCATGCCCGATTCCACCTGCTCGCCGACCAGGTTCACGCGCTTCGCATTCTGCGTGAAGGCATAGGCGGCCAGTCCGTATGGCAGGCGGTTCGCGTTCGAGATCGCCTCCTCGAAGCTTGTGAACGGACGGATCAGCGCCACCGGTCCGAATGGCTCCTCGTTCATGATGCGCGCGGTCTCCGGCACATCGGCCAGCACCGTCGGCGCATGAAAATAGCCCGGGCCGGGCAACACCTTGCCGCCGGCGAGCACGCGCGCACCGGCATCGACGGCCTCGTCAATGAGGCCGGCTACCGCCGGGATGCGGCGATCATGGGCCAGCGGCCCCATGCGCACCGATTCATCCAGGCCATCGCCCACCTTGATCTGCTTCGCGCGTGCGGCAAAGCCCTCGGCGAAGCGCTGGTAGATGGACTCGTGCACATAGAAGCGCGTCGGCGACACGCACACCTGCCCGGCATTGCGATACTTCGACGCCACGGCCATGTCGAGCACCGCGTCGACGTCCACATCGTCGAACACCAGCACCGGCGCATGGCCGCCCAGCTCCATCGTGGTGCGCTTCATGCCCGCGGCGGCCAGCGCGGTGAGCTGCTTGCCCACCGGGATGGAACCGGTGAAATGCACCGCGCGGATCACCGGCGATGCAATCAGGTGCTGCGACACTTCGGATGGCACGCCGAAGACGATTTGCAGCACACCCGCCGGCGCACCGGCATCCACCAGCGCCTGCGCCACGGCCAGCGCACTGGCCGGCGTTTCTTCGGCAGGTTTCAGGATCACGCTGCAGCCAGCGGCCAGCGCGGCGCCCAGCTTGCGCGCCGGATTGCCGAGCGGGAAATTCCACGGCGCGAATGCCGCCACCGGGCCCACCGGCTCGCGCACCACGGTCATGCGCATGCCGGCCACGCGCTGCGGCAGCACGCGGCCATAGGCACGCCGGCCTTCCTCGGCATACCAGTCGAAGATCTCTGCCGCACCCGACAGCTCCAGGCGCGTCTCCGGCAGCGTCTTGCCTTCTTCCTGCGTGGCGATGCGCGCGATCGTTTCGGAGCGCTCGCGCAGCAGGTCGGCAGCGCGGTGCATGATCTTGCCGCGCTCGCGCGGGCCCAGCGCGCGCCACACCGGCCAGGCGCGACGCGCCGCGTCCAGCGCGCGGTCCAGATCCGCCGGGCCGGCCAGCGGCAATTCTGCCAGTGCCGCGCCGGTCGCCGGATTGATCACGGGAATGGTGCGACGGCCGGAAGCGCCGAGACGCTCGCCATCGATGAGCAGGGCCAGTTCGGGATAGGACATGTGGGGCTCAGTCGCCGCGAGTGCGGCGGTCACGCGGGAACATCCCTGCATGATAGCAACCGTGGCGCGCGGCGCCGCCGATAACCTTATTCCGCGCCGCCGCGCCGCCGCCGCCGCGGCGGGCGGCCACGGCGCGAGTCCCCCGGGGGCATGTGATTAAATACCGGGCTTTCGACAGCGGCCGGACCGAAGGGAATCCAGAATGACAACAAAGCCAGCCTACCGTCGCATCGCCACCGAAGAGGCGTTTTTCACGCGCGAGATCAGCGCCGCATACCGCCAGCTGCTCGACAGCGGCAAGTACCACGACCCGGGCTTTCGCAGCCTGTGGGGCTTCTATTCGGCGAGCATGAGCGAGCGCGCACGCTTCATCCTTGATGGCCTGCACGACCTGGGCGAGCGGCGCATCGCGCACATGGATGCCGCCGGCATCGACCACCAGGTCATCGCGCTGACGGCGCCGGGCGTGCAGGTGTTCGAGCCGGCGACGGCCTCGAGCCTTGCCATCGATGCCAATGACCAGCTCGCCGAGGCCTGCCGCCGGCATCCGGACCGCTACACCGGCATGGCCGCGATTGCGCCGCATGATCCTGCTGCTGCAGTGAAGGAAATGGAGCGCGCGGTGCGCAAGCTCGGCTTCAGGGCCGTGATCATCAATTCGCATATCCAGGGGCATTACCTGGACGAGCCGCAGTTCCTGCCGGTGCTCGAGGCCGCCGAGGCGCTGGATGTGCCCATCTACCTGCATCCGAACACGCCGCCGCCGGCGATGATCCAGCCTTATCTGGATGCGGGCCTGGATGGCGCGGTGTATGGCTTTGCCTGCGAGACCGGACTGCACATGCTGCGCATCATCATTGCCGGTGTGTTCGATCGCTTCCCGCGGCTGCAGTTCATCATCGGCCATACCGGCGAGGCGCTGCCCTTCTGGCTGTACCGCCTCGACTACATGCACGCGGCCACGGTGCGCTCGGAGAGATATCCGAACGTGAAGGCGCTGCAGCATCCGGTGAGCCACTATCTGAAGAACAATGTCTACGTCACCAACAGCGGCGTGGCCTGGCAGCCCTCGATCGAGTTCTGCCAGAAGGTGCTGGGTTCCGATCGCGTGATGTATGCGATGGACTATCCCTACCAGTATGTTCCCGAGGAAGTCGCGATCTGCGATGCGATGACCATTTCCGACGCCGACAAGCAGGCCTTCTTCGAAGGCAATGCGCGGCGGGTGTTCAAGTTGTCCTGAAGGAGACGAAACAATGAGCAAGCACGTCTGCGTGCGCGAGATTCCCCGTCCGGATGAGGCCGTGAGCAAGGCGCTGGCCGGCCATGGCGTGGCCACGGTGCATGAGGCACAGGGCCGCACCGGCCTGCTCGCCCCGTACATGCGGCCGATCTATGCCGGCCGCTCCATCGCGGGTCCTGCCGTGACCGTGTCCGCGCCGCCGGGCGACAACTGGATGATCCATGTGGCCGTCGAGGTGTGCAAACCCGGCGACATCCTCGTGGTCGCGCCCACCTCGCCGTGCAGTGACGGCTATTTCGGCGACCTGCTGGCCACCTCATTGCAGGCGCGCGGCGTGCAGGCGCTGATCATCGATGCCGGCGTGCGCGACGTGGCGACGCTGAAGGAGATGGACTTCCCGGTCTGGAGCAAGTGCGTGTATGCACAGGGCACCATCAAGGCCAGCCTGGGCTCGGTGAACGTGCCGGTGATCTGCGCGGCACAGGTGATCCACCCCGGTGATGTGGTGGTTGCAGACGACGATGGCGTCTGCGTGGTGCGCAACGCCGACGCTGCGAAGGTGGCCGAAGCCGCCGCGAAGCGCGTGGCGATGGAAGAAGAGAAGCGCAAGCGCCTGGCCTCGGGCGAGCTGGGCATGGACATCTACAAGTTCC
>CAYQJU010000005.1:0-79293 GCA_964417875.1 uncultured Steroidobacteraceae bacterium | reverse complement strand
CACGAATTTCCACTCAACGGACCGCTGCGTACCCTCCTGTGCAGAGGTTCCCTAGTGCACGGTGCGGTGCGAGCGGCGCTGCCGCTGCTTGCCCTGCGGCAACGCGTTGTCGCGTGCGGGTGCGCGCTCTGAGTCTCCGGCCGCCGACTGCTCCGGTTCGGGCGGACCG
The DNA here is from genome assembly GCA_964417875.1 of uncultured Steroidobacteraceae bacterium. Classification (GTDB taxonomy): domain Bacteria; phylum Pseudomonadota; class Gammaproteobacteria; order Steroidobacterales; family Steroidobacteraceae; genus ZC4RG30. The sequence continues at coordinate 79,124 of CAYQJU010000005.1, read as the reverse complement.
GAATTCTCTTCCGCGCCTTCGCGCCGCGCGCGCCGCGCATCAGTCTTGCCATCCTGCTGGTCGCGGCTCTTCATCTCGTCGATGGCCGGCGCGCCCGGTGCCGCAGTCTCCGGTGTGACCGGGCTGTACGGGGCTCCATGCCCGCCTTCATAGCGGTGGGCGAGGGATTCGTCGCGGCTGCGGTCCGTCTCCACGGGCGGATCCTTGCCTGGCGCAGAAGTCTTCGGCATGCAAACTCCATCGGAATGATCCAGTCCACGCCCCTCGAGCAACGCGCATCAGGATGACCGTGGGATGGGAGTCGGCCTGGCACCGTGAAGCGGACGTTGCGATTCGAGGGGGTGGGATTGCAGTCTGCTGTGTGCGCATTGCACCCAGTGTCCCCGGCCCACGGGTTGAGCTGTAGGATTGTGCCGGCTTGCGTCCTACGTCGCTCGCGCGCGCAGCCGGCAGGCCCAGGGCACGCGACGCAGTTCACGAACCGGTGCGTGGCAGGTGGTTTCGAAAGGCGCAACCGTACCTGCATCACATACACGGTGCGTGTCGCCCGATACACATGCACAAGATGTAAACCACCGCGCGCCCACCCGTGGGCCGAGCAGGGAATCAAGGGTGCATGTCGGCCAGAAGGTCCAGTTCCAGGGATAGGGCGCAACCGTTCGACCCGGTCAGCACCGGCACCCTGAATCCTTCCGATACGCTGAAGCTGCTCGCGCTGCCGGAAACCGAGCTGCCACAGCCGCCGAAGGACCTCGGGCTTGAGGCGCTGCACCGCGCGACCTTCGTGCAGCTGCCGCTCGGCGTCGGCTATGCCACGCGCGAAGGCCATTTCATCTGGTGCAACGAGGCCTTCGAGATGATGCTCGGCCTTGCGCCTGGCGAGCACCGGCACCTGCAGATCGCGGACATCACGCACAAGGAAGATGCGCGCGCCAATGATGAGCTGCAACGTGACCTGTGGGCCGGAAGGATCAAGTCCTACTCGGTCGAGAAGCGCTACCTGAAGCGCGACGGCACGGACCTCTGGGTCCGGGTTTCCGCGGCGATGGTGCGCACCTCCGAGGGCAACCCGGTGTGTTCGGTGGGCTTCCTCGAGGACATTTCCTCCCGCAAGCACATGGAGGCGGAGATCGAGCGCGTGCAGAAGGAGCTGGTGCTCGCCTCGCGCCATGCCGGCATGGCCGAGGTGGCCACCAATGTGCTGCACAACGTGGGCAATGTGCTCAACAGCGTCAATGTGTCGGCCAGTGTGCTGGGCGAGAAGATCAAGGGCAGCAAGGGAGCGCGCCTTGGCGAAGTGGCCGCGCTGCTGAAGCGCCACAAGGACGACCTCGCCGGCTTCGTCGCGAAGGACCCGCGCGCAACGCGCATCCCCGATTACCTGGCCGCGCTGGCCACGCAGCTGGCCGGTGAGCGCGAGGCCATGCTCATGGAGCTGGAAGACCTGCGCAGCAACATCGACCACATCAAGGAAACCGTCACGATGCAGCAGACCTATGCGCGTCGCTGCGGCGTGGTGGAGGAAGTTGCGGTCACCGATATGGTCGAGGATGCGTTGCGCATGAACTCCGGCGCGCTGACGCGCCACAGGGTCGAGCTGGTCCGGGAGTTCCGCGACCGGCCGCGGATTGCCACCGACAAGCACAAGGTGCTGCAGATCCTGGTGAACCTGCTGCGCAATGCCAAGTACGCCTGCGACGAGTCCGGCATCGCCGACAAGCTGGTGCGCGTGCGCATCGAGCAGGTGCTCGACGAAGTGTGGATCTCGGTGATCGACAATGGCGTCGGCATTGCACCGGAGGTGATGCCGCGCCTGTTCAGCCACGGGTTCACGACACGCCAGTCCGGCCACGGGTTCGGGCTGCATGGCGCGGCGCTGGCCGCCTCGGAACTGGGTGGCTCACTCACTGCCCACAGCGAGGGCGCGGGGCGCGGCGCCACGTTCCGCCTCTGCCTGCCTTTCCAGTCGCCAGGCAGCCAGTCATGACCGACACCACCGGCCGCTTTGCCTCCGGCATCCGCGAGGCGCTGAGCATCGCCAACCGGCGCATCCTCGTCATTGACGACAACGAGTCCATCCACCGTGACTTCCGCAAGGTGCTGGGCGGTGCCGATGCGGTGGAAGGACAGGAGGCGCTGGACCTGCTCGAGTCGGAGCTGCTTGGCGGGACGGAATCGCCGCGCATGCCGGTATTCGAAGTCGACACGGCGCTGCAGGGCGAGGAAGGTGTGCAGCGGGCCGCCGCGGCACTGGCCGGGGGCTGTCCGTATGCGGTGGCCTTCGTCGACATGCGCATGCCGCCCGGCTGGGATGGACTGAAGACCATCGAACACCTCTGGAAAGCTGATCCGGGCATCCAGGTGGTGATCTGCTCGGCCCACTCCGAATACGAGTGGAGCGATGTGATGCAGCGGCTGAACCACTCCGACAAGCTGCTGGTGCTGCGCAAGCCCTTCGAGACCATCGAGGTGCAGCAATGCGCCAGCGCGCTGTGCCAGAAGTGGCACAACGAGCGGCTGATCCGCAGCCAGATCAGCCAGCTCGAGCGCGTCGTCGCCGCCCGCACGCAGGGACTGGAGACCGCGAACCGGCAGTTGCGCCATCTGGCCACGCATGACTCATTGACCGGCCTGCCCAACCGCACGCTGCTCGAGGATCGCCTGCAGCAGGCCATGACCCAGGCGCAGCGCAATGGCACCAGCTTCGCGGTGCTGGTCTGCGACCTGGACCGCTTCAAGCTGGTGAATGATTCGATGGGTCACCATGCCGGCGACCAGTTCCTGCAGGAAGTGGCGCGCCGCCTGGCTGGCGTACGCCGCGAAGGCGACACGCTGGCAAGGCAGGGTGGTGACGAGTTCGTGTTCGTGATGACACCGCCATCCGCCGAGGCCGACGCCGAAGCGCTGACGCGGCGCGCACTGGCGGCGCTGGCCGTGCCGCTGAACGTGGCCGGCATGGACATCCATGTCGCGGCGAGCTTCGGCCTCGCCGTGTATCCGCGCGACGGCACGCGTGCCGAGGCGCTGATGGCCAATGCCGACGCGGCCATGTACAGCGCCAAGCAGCGCGGCAACTGCCTGCAGCGATTCTCCGCTGCGCTCGGCGGCACCGCGCATCGGCGCCTGCAGCTGGAGAACGACCTGCATGCGGCCCTGCGCGAAGGCCAGTTCGAGTTGCACTACCAGCCCAAGGTCGACACGGCATCCGGCGTCATCGGCAGCGCCGAGGCGCTGCTGCGCTGGAAGCATCCGGAACGGGGCTACATTCCGCCGGAGGAGTTCATCCCGGTGGCCGAGGAGACCGGCCAGATCGATGCGATCGGCAACTGGGTGCTGCAGGAGGCCTGCCGCCAAGTGCGCTGCTGGATCGACATGGGGCTGGCACCGCTGCGCATCGGCGTGAACATTTCCGCGGCGCAGTTCCACCAGGCAGGCCTGGTGCAGAACGTGCGCATGGCGCTGGAGGAGGCGCGGCTGGATCCCTGCTGGCTCGAGATCGAGCTGACCGAGAGCTGCGTGATGAGCAATCCGGAGGAATCGATCCGCCTGCTGCAGGAACTCAGCAGCATGGGCATCATGGTGTCGGTGGATGACTTCGGCACCGGCTATTCGAGCATGAGCTACCTGCGGCGATTCCCCATCGACATGCTGAAGATCGATCGCACCTTCGTCGCCGAGATGGATACGCGCGAGGACGACACCTCGATCGTGCGCGCCATCGTCTCGCTGGCGCATGGCCTGCGCCTGAAGGTGGTGGCCGAGGGCGTGGAAACCAGTTCGCAGCTGAAGGCGCTGCGCACGCTGGGATGCGACGAATACCAGGGCTTCCACTTCAGTCCGGCGCTGCCGCCGGCGCAGTTCGAGCGCCTGCTGCGCGAACGCGGCGCCGGCTGCGAACCGGCGCGGTTGCGCCAGCTGCCGGGCGGGTAGCCTCAGGAAGCCAGCGGGAACTGCAGCGTGAAGCGCGCCCCGTGTCCCGGGGAAGTCTCGACGCTGAACTCGCCGCCGAAGTCCGCCACGCGATCGGAGATGCTCCACAGCCCGAAGGTGCCGGGGCGCGGACCGAACATCTCCATCTGCCATTCGAAGCCGCGGCCGAGGTCGGTCACCTCGATGGTGACCCGCTGGTGGCTGCCGCGCACCTTCACGCGCGCCGAATCGACCCCGGAGTGCTTCACGACATTGCGCAGCAGCTCGCGCACCAGCTTGAAGATCAGCACCCGCAGGTCCATGCCGATGGCGTCTTCCTTCACGTCGCATTCCAGCTGCACACGCAGCTTGTCCTGGCTGCGGAAGTGCACCACCAGCCACTGCAGTGCCGGACCCAGCCCCAGCTCGTACAGGCCCGGCGGGCTGAGGTCCGCGATCATGTTGCGGGTGTGCTCCTGCACCCGCCGCAGGTTGCCGCGGATGTCATCCAGCAGCGGCGCCACCTGCGGCGCCTGCATGCGCGCCACCTCCAGCGACATGGCCATGCCGGACAGGTACTGGCCGATGCCATCGTGCAGGTCCACGGCGGTGGAGCGCCGTGCGCGCTCCTCGGCACTGACCAGCTGGTGGGCATAGGCCTTCAGCCGCTCGCGTTCGCGCAGCAGGCGGGTGTTGAGGTCCACGATCTCGGACACATCGCGCGCCACGCACCAGATGCGGCGCAGTCCGGCATCCCCGGTCACGCCGCTGTAGGCAATGATGAAGGTCCGCTGGCGGCCCTCGATCTCCACGCCGATGCGCAGGCCGTCCAGCGAATAGCCCTGGGTGGCGGCGGTGGCGAGGTTCTTCTCATACAGCGAGCACCACGAGCGTGCCGGCGTCCACTGCGGCGTATGGGGCGCAGGTTCGGTGCAGGCCGCCTCGAAGTGCTGGTAGGCGGCATTGCTCTCTGCGACCCGGGCGTGCTCGCGCAGCCATTGCCGCTGTGCATCCAGCGTGATCCCGTCTGGCATCGGCGGTTCGATCTCGATGCGCCACACCGCCTCTGAACTCATTTCGATGAAGGTGCGGTAACGCGCCTCGCTGGCGGACACCTGGTCGAGTGCCAGGCGCATGGAGGTCACCAGCATGCCCACGATCAGCGGCAGCGCCGCCATCAGGATCAGGTAGGTCTGCAGCACCAGCATGCGCGCGATCGGCGACTCGCCGAGGATGCTATCCGGACGGGCCGCAGCCAGCGCGGCGGCGATCATCACCGCACCCAGCGTCAGCAGGCTGGCCCAGCGAGGCGGCAGGCGGAATGCGATCGCCAGCAGCACGCCCAGCAGCAGCGCCGGAGTGCGCAGCAGCGAGTCAATCTGTCCCAGCGGCGCGCGGAACAGCACCCAGGTGGTGACCGCCAGCACCACGCCGAGCGCGATGATCTCCCAGTGGCGGTCAACGCGCAGCGAGGCGTACATGCGCCGCACCGGCAATGCCCAGAACAGGAGGGGCGGCGTGATCACCAGGGATCCGAGCCAGTTGCCTGCCCACCAGAGCTGCCATTGCTCCCAGTAGCTGCCAGCGCCGTAGGTCACGGCGGCAATGGTGGCGCCCAGCGTGGCGCTCGCCGCCGCACCAATGGCACTGGCCAGCAGGAACTGCAGCGCGAGCGATACACGCACCACATTGAAACGCCACAGCTGCGAGCGGGTGATCAGCGCCGCGATCACCGCATCGGCAGTGTTGGCCAGCATGAAGAACAGGATGGCAGTGGGCAGCGACGGCTCGTCCACGACCAGCGCCATCGCATATTCGGCGACCAGCTGGATGCCGATCAGCAGTGGCCAGCGCGCGCGCGGTGCCAGGATCAGCACCGCCAGCAGCAGGCCGGTGGCCGGCCACATCACGGTCAGGTTGCCGGCGTTCACCTTGAACACGTGGCCCAGCCATACCATTGCCAGCGAGGCCAGCGCGAAGCTGGCGATCAGCCAGCCCTCGCCGCGGAACACGCGGATCAGTCCGGGCCAGGCGACACTGGTGTCCTGCAGGTCCTGCCGGGCGTCGCTGTACACGCGCTGGTCCTTCGGTGATGTCAATGCAGGCGGCCGGCAGCCACCAGGCTTCGCCGGTATCCGGGATCATCGAGCCGGCGCAGCTCCACCGGCCGGCCGGTCTGTGGTGCATGCACGAACCGGCCGTCGCCCAGGTAGATGGCGACGTGATTGACCTTGCGCTGGCCTTCGAAACGGAAGAACAGCAGGTCGCCGGCGATCAGCCGCCGTTCCGGAACCGGCGCTGCCGCGCGGTACTGGTCTGCGGTGGTGCGCGGCACGGCGATGCCGTGTGCCGAATGCGAGAAGAGCACCAGCCCGCTGCAGTCAAACGCATCGGGCCCCTGGCCGCCGTAACGGTAGGGTCGCCCGAGCTGCGCCCGGGCCGTGGCGGCAATGCGCTCACCGAGCTGCGCGTCTGCCTGCGTCGGGCCGGGGATCTGCCGCGGACCGCTGACGCAGGCGCTGAGCAGCAGCGCGGCGAGCATGGCCAGCAGCAGTGCCGATGGCATCCGCTTCGTCGTCTGCATCGTCGCCTTGCCTGCCGATGCGTGCGCGGCGCGGAAGAGTTGGTGGCAGACGATGGCGCGCATGCGGGATCCTTCGTTGCTTTCGTGGGAACCTGAAGCGTCAGCGGACATTGTGACTCCGGCCACGTCCCTGCGCTACAGTGGCGCCATGACGCATGCGGCCGTGACAGGGTGGGGCAAATGCCTTCCACCGGCCATCCTCACGAATGCGGATCTGGCCACCTTCCTCGATACCAGTGACGAGTGGATCCTCACGCGCACCGGCATCCGCGAACGACGCATCTCGCATGTCGGCCTGACCGAACTGGGCGAGGTGGCGGCGCGCCACGCGCTGGCGGCGGCTGGCCTTGAACCGGATGCGCTGGAACTGGTCGTCTTCGGCACCACCAGCTTCGACGACCAGGCGCCCAACCAGGCATCCGGGCTGCAGCAGCGGCTGGGCGCGCGCAATGCGGCTGCCATGGACATCAACACGGCCTGCACCAGCTTCCTGTATGCCTGGAGCACCGCCAATGCGCTGATCCGCACCGGCGTGGTGAAGAATGCGCTGGTGCTGGGCGGGGAGGTCATCAGCCGCTTCCTGGACTGGAACAACCGCAATGTCGCGGTGCTGTTCGGCGACGGCTGTGCCGCAGTGGTGCTCGAGGCAACGCAGGAAGAGACCGGCCTGCTCGGCGAGCAACTGGGTTGCGATGTGGAAGGCCGCGATTCGCTGGTGATCCGCGGCATGGGCAGCCGCTACGCGGATTTCGAGCGCCGCATGGGCGTGACCGAATGGATCTTCGAGGGACCGGACATCTTCCGCCGCGCGGTATCGGGCATGGTGCGTGCATCCGCCGCGGTGCTCGAGGCGCAGCGCCTCACGGCCACCGATGTGGGTCTGCTGGTGCCGCACCAGGCCAACCTGCGCATCATCGAGGCCGTGGCACAGAAGCTGGGCATCCCGGCCGATCGCGCGTTCGTGAATGTGCAGCGCTACGGCAACATGTCGGCGGCCACCGTGCCGGTGGCGCTGGTCGAGGCGCTGGAAGAAGGGCGCATTGCGCCTGGCATGCGGCTGCTGCTGCCGGCATTCGGTGCGGGGCTGACCTGGTGTTCGCATCTGGCGCGATGGGGCGGCAGGACTGCGCCGCTCGCTTCGTCCACCGCGCAGCTGCCGCCCTGCGAGGCGAGCGGACTGGAACTGGTGCAGCAGCTGATCCGCCAGCGCAAACGCGCTGGCGGATGACCGGCGATCAGGTGCGCGGCATTTCCACCGGCGCTGACAGGATCAGCGTCAGTGTCGTGCCGGCGTCGAGCTTGACCTCGGTACCGGTTTCCTTCGCGGCGACGGCACCCGCAGCCGCGCCGATGATGCCGCCGATGACGCGGTTGCGATCGCGCTTGCTGACCTGATCTGCCAGCAGTGTGCCGGCGGCGGCGCCACCCACGATCTTCACGGCATCGCGCGTGTTGTCGCTCTTGCCCTTTTCCTCGAACTCGCCGCTGATGGGCACATCGTCGCCGTTGGGCAGCTCGATGCGTTCGAAGGCCAGCAGCAGGCCGGGCGTGCCGCCGATGCGGTCACTGCCGGAAACCACCTGGACCACCGTGCCGGCCACGTTCAGTCCCTGCGGAATGGCGGTGCGGCCATCCACCATGACATTGGTGGTCACTCGTGCGTGCACGGCCTGGCCGACCTTGGCGCTCTTCGTCGACAGTGCGGTCACCAGCTCCACCGGGATCTCGGTGCCGGCAGGCACCGTGATGCTCTGCGTGGCTGCCGGCTGCGAAGTCGCAGAGGAAGGCCGAGTGCTGGCAGGGCGGTTCGAGGCGGTGCTGCTGCTGGCGGATCGCGAAGCGTTGTTCGCTGCAGGTTGGCGCTGGGCAGGAGCCGCGGCAGCAGGCGGCGGTGACGCAGGTGCGGCAGCTGGTGGCTGCTGCTGGGCCAGTTCGGCCTCGAGTCTTTCAAGCTCGGCACGCTTGGCGTCCACGTCTTCGGCGGTCACCGCCTGGCCCGTGCCTGCCGCATCGGGTGTCTGGTTGCCGCAGGCCGCAAGTGCGAGCGTCCCCAGTGCAACGAGTGTCAGGTGTCGATGGCGCATGTCAGGTTCTCCTTCGCCGGCGGCCCTATTGTTTCGCGACGGTGCGACGGGCGGCATCCGGGTATTCTCAGCTAAAGTTGTGGGAGGCATCCGACTTTCGATGCGCTCGCGCAATCCCGGGGGAGGGAAGATCAATGGATGTCTTCAGTGAACTGCGGCGGATCGGCGAGGAATTCACGCCGTGTTCCATCGATGCAACGCGACAGCTTTTCGCCGCCAGCGTGCTGCGGCCGGATGCGGCCATGGTGGTGCATCGCGACGTGTCCTACGGCACGGATGCGCGGCATCGCCTCGACGTGTTCACCACCGCCGGCGCTGTTAACCGCCCGGTGGTGGTGTTCGTCCATGGCGGCGGCTTTGCGGCCGGCGACAAGGGCGCGCCGGATGAACCCTTCTATAGCAATGTGGGCGCGTGGGCGGTGCGCGAGGGTTTTGTCGGCGTGAACCTCACCTATCGGCTGGCCCCGGCCAGTCCGTGGCCGTCCGGCGCGCAGGACGTGGCCCGCGCACTGCGCTGGGCGCATGCGCAGATCGCTGCACAGGGCGGTGATCCGGCGCGCATCGTGGTCATCGGCCAGTCGGCCGGGGCGACGCATGTCGCCGGCTGTCTTTCCGGCCATGGCCTTGCGGCTGACGAAGTGCCGCAGGTGGTCGCTGCTGTGCTGGTGTCGGGCATCTTCGAGCCGGATCGCTTCCACATCGTTCCCATGCAGGAGGCTTACTTCGGTAACGATCTTGCTGCCTATGCACGCCAGTCCACGGTGATGGCGCTGGCGCGCACGCATGTGCCCTGCCTGTACACGATCAGCGAATTCGATCCGCCACCGTTCCATCGCCAGCTGGCGGCGGTGTTCGATGCACATGTCGCCATCACCGGACATTCTCCGCGGCTGCTCTGGCAGCAGGGCCACAATCATTTCTCCACGTCGATGCAGATCGGCGGCCCCTTCGACACGCTGGGCGGGCCGCTGGCCGACTTCGTGCGTCATCACACCTGAGCCCGGGCGCGGGTGGCAGCGTGGCGCGCCCGCTCTGCTCCAGAATGGTCCGGCGCTGCCCCATTTCGCGGCATGCGCGCAGCGCCGCTGAGGCCTGAGCCACGCAACGCGGCCTGAAGCGGATACGCCACACTGGCACAACAGTTGCAATCTCCATCGCGTCACACCGTTTCATGCGTGGACGCACTTGATGGATGCTGGATTCTGGAAGGCCGGACACCGGCCGACGCTGTTCGCCGCCTTCTTCTATTTCGACCTCAGTTTCATGGTGTGGGTGATGCTCGGCCCGCTGGCCGTGGCCATTGCCGGCGATCTGGCACTGACACCGGCCGAGAAGGGTTTCATGGTGGCGACGCCCGTGCTGGCCGGTGCATTGCTTCGCATCCCGGCCGGCATCCTCGTGGATCACCTGAAGCCGCGCCGCACCGGGCTGCTCTGCCAGCTGATCGTGATCGCAGGACTTCTGGTGGCCTGGCTTACGGGTGTGGATTCCTTCGGCGACCTGCTGCTGCTGGCACTGGTGCTGGGCGTTGCCGGCGCCGCATTCGCAGTGGCACTGCCTTTGGCTTCACGCTGGTATCCGCCCCAGTACCAGGGCACGGCGCTGGGCATTGCCGGCGCCGGCAATTCGGGCACCGCGCTGGCCGCGCTGTTCGCGCCCGCGCTGGCCATCGCATACGGCTGGCAGAACGTGATCGGCCTTGCCGTGCTGCCCCTGCTGCTGGCGCTGGCGGTGTACGTGCTGCTGGCGCGTGACAGTCCGGTCAATCCGGCGCCCAAGCCCGTCACGGCCTACCTTGCGCCGCTGCGCAGCGCCGACGCGTGGTGGTTCATGTTCTTCTATGCGGTGAGCTTCGGTGGATTCTCCGGGCTCTCCTCGTCGCTGACCATCTACTTCAACGACCAGTACGGCCTTGCGCCGGTGACGGCCGGCTACCTGACTGCCGCCTGTGTGTTCGCCGGTTCGCTGGTGCGCCCCTTCGGCGGTGCGGTGGCCGATCGCGTTGGCGGCATCCGCTCGCTGATGTTGATGTACGGCATCGCCGCTGCGGCACTGCTGCTGGCCGGCACCGGCCTGCCCACCGCGCTGTCGGCGCTGTCGGTGCTCATCGTCGCAATGCTGGCCATGGGCATGGCCAATGGCGCGGTGTTCCAGCTGGTGCCGCAGCGCTTCCGCGACGAAATCGGCGTGATGACTGGGCTGGTCGGCATGGCCGGCGGCGTCGGCGGTTTCTTTCTCGCCTCGAGCCTCGGTCTCGCGCGGCAGTTCAGCGGCGAGTATTCGGGCGGCTTCTACCTGTTCGGTGGCATCGCGATGGTGGCACTGATGGCACTGACCGGCGTCCGCCTGCGCTGGCGCACCACATGGGGCGCGGCCGTGGCGGCGCGGATCTGAAGGGCAACGCAATGACACGCAGACTGCTGGTGATCGGCAATGGCATGGTCGGGCAGCGCCTGCTGGAAAAGCTGGCGGTGGCATCCTGCAGCGATGAGGTGACGGTGCTGTGCGAGGAGCCCCGGCCGGCGTATGACCGCGTGGGACTCACCAGCTTCTTCAGTGGCCGCAGTGCCGACGACCTGTCGCTGGTGCCCGGGGGATTCTTCGAACGCAGCGGCTTCGTGCTGCACCTGAACGAACGCGCCGAGGCCATCGACCGCACCGCGCGGCGCGTGACCACTTCGGGCGGAAGGGTCCTCGAGTACGACCGGCTGGTACTGGCCACCGGTTCCATTCCCTTCGTGCCGCCGATCCCCGGACGCGACCGGCCGCATTGCTTCGTGTATCGCACCATCGATGACCTCATTGCCATCCGCGAGTCCTCACGCCATGCGCGCAGCGGCGCGGTGATCGGCGGTGGCCTGCTGGGTCTGGAGGCCGCCAAGGCCCTGGTGGACCTGGGACTCGAGGCGCATGTGGTCGAGTTCGCGCCAAGGCTGATGGCCGTGCAGGTGGATGATGGTGGCGGTCGCGTGCTGCGGCGTCATATCGAATCCCTGGGCGTGCGCGTGCATACCGGCAAGTCCACGACTGCCATCGAGCCCGGCAGTGAACGCCGCCATGTGCTGCGATTTGCCGACGGGCAGTCGGTGGAAACGGACCTGGTGGTGTTCTCCGCCGGCATCCGTCCGCAGGACGCGCTGGCCCGCGCCGCGGGACTGGAAGTCGGGCCGCGCGGCGGCATCGTGATCGACGAGAACTGTCGCACCAGCGATGCGCAGATCTTCGCGATCGGAGAATGCGCATTGTGGGAGGGCCGGCTGTTCGGCCTGGTGGCGCCCGGCTACCAGATGGCCGAAACCGTGGCCGCCACATTGCTCGATGAGGCTGCAACGCCATTCCGCGGCGCGGACATGAGCACCAAGCTGAAACTGATGGGCGTCGATGTCGCCTCGCTGGGCGATGCCCATGCCGCGACGCCCGATGCGCAGTGCTGCACGCTGGTGGACGAGCGTGCCGGCGTCTACAAGAAACTGGTGATCAGCGCGGATGGCTCGCGGTTGCTGGGCGGCATCCTGGTCGGCGATGCGGCCGACTATGGCACCTGGCTGCAGTTCATGCTCAATGCCATGCCGCTGCCGGCGCGACCGGAGGCCATGCTGGTGCCGGCCGGCGAGCAAGGCGCCAGCAGCGGCGCCGGGATCGCCGCCCTGCCGGCCGGCGCGCAGGTCTGTTCCTGCAACAATGTCAGCAAGGGTGACATCTGTGCGGCGGTGGAGCAGGGCGTGGTGACGCTGGGCGGCATCAAGAAGGCCACCCGCGCCGCCAGCACCTGCGGCGGCTGTGCGCCGCTGGTGATGCAGGTGATCAAGGCCGAGCTGGCATCGCGCGGCGTGGCCGTGGATAACCGCCTCTGCGAGCACTTCGCGCATTCGCGCCAGGAGCTGTTCCACCTGATCCGGGTGGAAGGCATCACCACGTTTGCCGAGCTGGTCGAAAGGCATGGCCGCGGCCTGGGCTGTGATGTGTGCAAGCCGACGGTGGCCTCCATCCTGGCCTCGCTGCACAACGAGTTTGTGCTGCGGCCCGACAAGGCGGTGCTGCAGGACACGAACGACTACTATCTGGCCAACCTGCAGAAGGACGGCAGTTATTCAGTGGTGCCGCGCATCCCGGGTGGCGAGATCACGCCGGCGAAGCTGCTGGTGATCGCGCAGGTGGCGCAGAAGTACGGGCTTTACACCAAGATCACCGGCGGCCAGCGCATCGACCTGTTCGGCGCGCAGGTCGACCAGCTGCCGCAGATCTGGAGCGAGCTGATCGCCGCGGGTTTCGAGTCCGGCCATGCCTATGGCAAGTCGCTGCGCACGGTGAAGAGCTGCGTGGGATCCACCTGGTGCCGCTACGGCGTGCAGGACTCGGTGGGCTTCGCCATCGAACTGGAGAATCGCTACAAGGGACTGCGCTCGCCGCACAAGATCAAGTTCGCGGTGTCCGGCTGCACGCGCGAGTGCGCCGAAGCGCAGAGCAAGGACGTGGGCGTCATCGCCACCGAGAAGGGCTGGAACCTTTATGTCTGCGGCAATGGCGGCATGAAGCCGCGGCATGCGGACCTGCTGGCCGCCGACCTCGATCGCGACACGCTGCTGCGTTTCGTGGACCGCTTCCTGATGTTCTATGTGCGCACCGCGGATCGCCTGCAGCGCACCTCGGTGTGGCTGGAAAACCTCGAAGGCGGCCTCGACTACCTGAAGCAGGTGGTGTGCGAGGACAGCCTGGGCATTGCCGCGGAACTGGAAGCCGCCATGCAGCAGGTGATCAACACCTATGAATGCGAGTGGCGCCGCGCCGTCGAAGACCCGGCAGTGCGCCGCCGCTTCCGCCACTTCGTCAACAGCGACCGGCCGGACACCAACATCGTGCTGGTGGAGGAACGCGGCCAGCGCCGGCCTGCCACGCGCGAGGAACGCGAACGCGGCACGGTGAACGCATGACCGCCGGCAAGCGTCATTTCGTCTGCGCGCTGGACGACATCCTCGATGGCGCCGGAGTCTGCGCGCTGGTCGATGGCGAGCAGGTGGCGCTGCTGCGCGTCGGCGAGGAGGTATTCGCGCTGGAGAACCGGGATCCCTTCTGCGGCGCGAATGTCATCGCGCGCGGGCTCGTCGGTGACCTTGGCGGCCAGCTGGTGGTGGCCTCGCCGGTGTACAAGCAGCATTTCAACCTGCGCTCCGGGCGCTGCCTGGAAGACGAGGCGGTGTCGCTGCGCACCTGGCCCTGCGGTGTGCTCGATGGCCGCGTGTGGGTGGAATCGCTGGAGCAGGCTGCGGCCAGCGCGCGCGGCCGGCGACGCCTGGTGGTGGTGGGCAATGGCATGGCCGCGATGCGCACCGTCGAGGAGCTGCTGGACCTTGCCGGCGATGAATACCAGATCACCGTCTTCGGCGCCGAGCCGCGCGGCAACTACAACCGCGTGATGCTCTCGCCGCTGCTCGCCGGCGAGACCGCGCATGCCAGCCTGATGCTGCATCCGCTGGAGTGGTACCGGCAGAAGGGCATCACGCTGCATGCCGGAGATCCGGTGGTGAGCATCGACCGGCGCAGCAAGCGCGTGATCTCCGCGGCCGGCGTGGTGGCTGGCTACGACCGGCTGCTGCTGGCCACCGGCTCCGATCCGGTGCGACTGAAAGTCACCGGCCACGACCTGCCCGGCGTGTTCAGCTTCCGCAGCATCGATGATGTGGACGGCATGCTGGCGCAGGCGGCCCGGGCGCAGCGCGCAGTGGTGATCGGTGGCGGCCTGCTGGGCCTCGAGGCCGCCAGCGGTCTTGCCAAGCAGGGCCTGGCAGTGACCGTGGTGCACATCCGCGATCGCGTGATGGACCGGCAGCTCGACGGGCCGGCCGCCGATCTGCTGCAGCGGACCATGGAGGCGCGCGGCATCCGCTTCTGCCTGTCGGCGCAAACCTCCGCCATTGAAGGCACCGGCCGCGTGCAGCAGGTGCGCATGCAGGACGGACGCGTGCTGCCCGCCGATCTGGTCGTGGTGGCCGCGGGCATCACGCCACGAACCGGGCTTGCGCGGGCCTGCGGACTGCACTGCGACCGCGGCATCCTCGTCGATGACACGCTGCAGACCTACGATCCTTCGATCTATGCGGTGGGCGAGTGCGTGCAGCATCGCGGCACCACCTATGGCCTGGTGGCGCCTCTGTGGGAACAGGCGCGGGTGTGCGCCGCGCATCTGGCCGAGCGCGGCGTGACACGCTATCGCGGCTCGCAGCCCAGCTCGCAGCTGAAGGTCAGCGGCATCGATGTGTTCTCCGCCGGCGACCTGACGCAGCTGCAGGGCACCGAATCGATCCGCTATGCCGATCCGGCGGCCGGCATCTACCAGCGCCTGTGGCTGCGCGACAACCGCATCCGTGCCGCAGTGCTCGTGGGGGATACCCGCGCCGCCGGCCAGCTTGCGGAGCTGATCGAGACGCAGCGCGATGTGTCCGGCCGGCGCGAAATGCTGTTGCTGGGG
Source organism: uncultured Steroidobacteraceae bacterium (assembly GCA_964417875.1). Classification (GTDB taxonomy): domain Bacteria; phylum Pseudomonadota; class Gammaproteobacteria; order Steroidobacterales; family Steroidobacteraceae; genus ZC4RG30. The sequence goes on along the minus strand of CAYQJU010000005.1, from coordinate 64,081 downwards.
GAATCCGCATGAGCGCTTCATCGACCAGCGGCGCCGGCCAGGCCGGCGTGACGCGCACCACCTGTCCCTACTGCGGCGTGGGCTGCGGCGTGCTGGCCACGCGTGATGAAGCCGGCGCCATCAGCGTGCGCGGTGATCCGGACCATCCGGCCAACCAGGGGCGCCTGTGCTCGAAGGGCGCCGCGCTGGCCGCAACGCTTGGCAGCGAGGACCGGCTGCTCGAGCCTGAGGTAGATGGTCGCATCGTGGCCTGGGACACGGCACTGGATGCCGTGGCCACCCGGCTTGGCGCCTGCATCGACGCACACGGCCCCGATGCGGTGGCGTTCTATGTCTCCGGCCAGCTGCTCACCGAAGACTATTACGTGGTCAACAAGCTGGCGAAGGGCTATATCGGCACTGCGAACATCGACACCAACTCGCGCCTGTGCATGGCTTCGGCGGTGGCGGGCCATGTGCGCGCCTTCGGCGAGGATGTGGTGCCGGTGGAATACACCGACCTGGAACAGGCGGAGCTCGTGGTGCTGGTGGGCTCGAACCTCGCCTGGTGCCATCCGGTGCTGATGCAGCGCATCCTCGCCGCGCGCGCCGCGCGTCCGCAGATGAAACTGGTGGTCATCGATCCGCGCCGCACCGCCACCTGCGAGGGCGCCGACCTGCACCTGCCGCTGCGCAGCGGCACTGACGTGATGCTGTTCAATGGCCTGCTGGCCTGGCTGGCTGACCAGGGCCATGTGGATGCACGCTTCGTCGCCGAACACACCAACGGGCTGCAGCAGGCGCTGGATGCCGCGCGCGTGGCCAGCAGCGACATCGCCGCGACTGCACAGGCCTGCGGCCTGGACGCTGCGCTGGTGGAGCGCTTTTTTGCGCTGTTCGCCAGCCACGAGCGTGCGGTGACCCTGTTCTCGCAGGGCGTGAACCAGTCCTCGGCCGGCACCGACAAGGTCAACAGCATCATCAACTGCCATCTGTTCACCGGCCGCATCGGGCGCGCGGGCATGGGTCCGTTCTCGATCACCGGCCAGCCCAATGCCATGGGCGGACGCGAGGTGGGCGGCCTTGCCACCCAGCTGGCCGCGCACCTGGCGCTGAACAATGCCGAGCACCGTGCGGCCCTGCAGGAATTCTGGAATTCACCGCGCATGGCCAGCCGCCAGGGCCTGAAGGCCGTGGAGCTGTTCGAGGCCATCGATGCCGGTCGCGTGAAGGCGGTTTGGATCATGGCCACCAATCCGGTGGTCAGCCTGCCGGATGCGGACCTCGTGCATCGCGCGCTGCAGCGCTGCCCGCTGGTGATCGTGTCGGACTGCGTGGCCGCGAATGACACCCTGCCACTGGCCCATATCCGCCTGCCGGCGGCCGGCTGGGGCGAGAAGGACGGCACGGTCACCAACTCCGACCGGCATGTATCGCGGCAGCGCGCCTTCCTGCCCCTGCCGGGCAACGCGCGGCCGGACTGGTGGATCATTGCCGCGGTCGCGGCGCGCATGGGTTTCGCGCCGGGCTTCGGCTATTCGACGCCCGCGCAGATCTTCGACGAGCATGCGCGCCTGACCCGGGTGTCGCGCGACTTCGGCATGCTGCTGGATCTCACCGCGCTGGCGAACCTGGATGACAAGGCCTATGACACGCTGGAAGTGGCGCAGTGGCCGGCACCGGCGAGCGCTTCGGCCCCGGCACTTGCCGCCGCACTTCTGCCGGCACGCGAGCCGGCCCTCGCGGCATCCGCATCGCCAGGCCGCAGCCGGCCATTTGCCGATGGCCGCTTCCCGACCGCCGATGGCCGCGCGCGTTTCATCGCGACACCGGCACGCCCGCCGCGCCACGCACCCTCCCCGGAGTATCCGCTGGTCCTGAACACCGGCCGCATCCGCGACCAGTGGCACACGATGACGCGCACCGCGCGCGCGCCGCAGCTGAATGCGCACGAGCCGGAGCCCTATGTGGATGCGCATGCGCTGGACCTGGCGGCCATCGGCGCAGAACCCGGCGACCTGGTGCGCGTGGTGTCTCGCTGGGGCAGTGCGCTGGCGCGGGCGCGGGCCAGCGGCGACCTGCCGCCGGGCATGCTGTTCATGCCCATCCACTGGAGCGCGCAGTTCGCGCAGCGCGCGCGCGTCGGCGCCGCAGTGAATCCGGTCGTCGATGCCTTCTCCGGCGAGCCGGAGTTCAAGCACACCCCGGTGCGCATCGAGAAGCTGATGGTGGAATGGCGCGGCTTCCTGCTGTCGCGCGAACGTGTCGCGCCGCCGGATGTGCAGTGGTGGGCTGTCTCACCGGGAGAGCAGGTGGTGCGGCTGGAGTTTGCCGGCAGTGGCCCGCATCGGCCCGATGCCCGCTGGCTGCGCAGCGTGATGCCCGAAGCCGCGCGTGCCGAATGGATCGAGTTCCACGATGATGCCATCGGCCACTATCGCGCCGCCGTGGTGCGCGACGGGCAATTGCTGGCCTGCCTGATGGTGACGGCCGGTGTCGAGCTGCCATCGCGCGCGTGGCTGGCGTCACTGTTCGCGCGCGACACGCCGCTGGATGCGGCCGACCGTCGCTGCCTGCTGCTCGGCCGCCGCGAGCATGCACCGGACCCGGGCCCGACCGTCTGCGCCTGCTTCGGCGTCGGCACGCAGGCCATCGCGGCGGCCGTCGACGCCGGCTGCATCACCCCGGAGGCAGTGGGTCGCAGCCTGAAGGCCGGCACCAACTGCGGCTCGTGTCGTCCGGAGATCGTGCGGTTGATCACCGTCCGGCAGGGACAGGCCGCGGCCGCATTGACCGCCGCCAGTGCCGCCCTCTAGTCTGCGCCGAACGTCGCCATGGAGATCAAGGATGATGTTCCGCCCACGCCCCCCGCTTGCTGTCGCGATGATGCTTGCCTGCCTGATGGCGCTGCCCGGCGGGGCGATCGCGCAATCCTCCCCGGACAGTGCTGCACGGGGCTGGCTGGGCGTCGGCCTTGGCGGTGGCGCGGTGCAGTCGCTGGCACCGGCTCCGTCGGCCGGGCGCGATGTCTTCGCCGCCAGCATCGAGATGGGCTATCGGGTGAACCGCGACTGGGGCGTGGGCCTGGAGTTGGGCGCCATCCTGCCATTCAGGGGCTGCTCACAATGGGAATGCGGCAGCCGTCCGGTGGACTTCGCACCCAACTTCACCCGCTTTGGCGGATTCGCCGAATATCGTCCGGCGCGCAGCGGACTGCGCCTGCGCGCCGGCGTCGGCATGTCGAGCTTCTGTTATCGCCACCGCTGGTCCGAGGACGCCTGGTCGTGGCTCGACGGGTTTGCCGCGGCGCTGTTCCCCGATGTTCTCGCCTACGGCGATGGCAGCGGCGCCTGGCGCTGCGATGCTTCACGCCAGGCGCTGGGCGGCAGCGTGTCGGTGGGATACGACTGGCCGATCGATGACCTGCCGGCCGCCTGGGGGGTACGCCTCACCGCCGAGGCGGCCAACTACGGCCCCCGCCCATCAGAGGGCATGGCGCCGTTCCGGCATCGCGCGCTGATGCTGACGCTACACCTCACGCTGCAGTAAGCCAGCCTCATTGCAGCAGCCGCCGCACCGCGCGCTGCCAACCGTCATAGTGCTGCTGCATGCTGTCGGCATCCACGCGCGGTTCGAACTGGCTCTGCGCCTGCCACAGCTGTGCGATCTCGGCCAGCGAGCCATACAGCCCGGCACCCAGGCCCGCAAGCCACGCCGCGCCCAGCGCGGTGGTCTCGATGATGCGCGGCCTCACCACCTGCATCTGCAGCACATCGGCCAGGTTCTGCACGAACCAGTCGTTGACCACCATGCCGCCATCGACGCGCAGCTGCGCCGGCGCGCCGGCATCCCTGGCCAGTGCATCGAGCAGGTCGCGGGTCTGGAAGGACACCGACTCGAGCGTGGCGCGTGCGATCTCGGCCACGCCGGAGTCAAAGCTCAGCCCGAGCAGTGCGCCGCGTGCCTGCGGATCCCACCAGGGCGCGCCGAGGCCGGTGAATGCCGGCACCAGGTAGACGCCGCGGGTGCTCTCGATCGATGCGGCCAGTGCCCCGGTGTCGGCAGCCTTGCGGATCAGGCGCAACTCATCGCGCAGCCATTTCACGGCCGCGCCGGCCACGAAGATGCTGCCTTCCAGTGCATAGGTGGGCTTGCCATCCAGCCGCCACGCCATGGTGCTCAGCAGGCGATGGCGCGAATGCACCAGGGTTGCGCCGGTGTTCAGCACCGCGAAGCAGCCGGTGCCATAGGTGGACTTCACCATGCCCGGCTCGAAGCAGGCCTGGCCGAACGTGGCTGCATGCTGGTCACCCGCCACGCCTGCGATGCGGATCGCGCCGCCCAGCAGGTGCGGCACCGTGGTGCCGAAGTCCGCGGCGCTGTCGAGCACCTCGGGCAGCATCGCGCGCGGCACACGGAAGAATTCCAGCAGTTCCGCATCCCAGTCCTGCGTGCGCAGGTTGAACAGCGCGGTGCGCGATGCATTGGTGGCGTCGGTGACATGCCGCCGGCCGCCGGTCAGGTGCCACATCAGCCAGCTGTCGATGGTGCCGAATGCCAGCTCGCCCGCCTCGGCGCGTGCGCGTGCGCCATTCACATGGTCGAGCAGCCAGGCCAGCTTGGTGGCTGAGAAGTACGGATCGAGCAGCAGCCCGGATCGCTCGTTCAGCCACGCGGAGCGCTGCTGGTGCTCATGACAGAACCCGGCGGTGCGACGGTCCTGCCATACGATGGCCGGATGGATGGGACGGCCGGTGGCGCGATCCCACACCACGACGGTTTCGCGCTGGTTGGTGATGCCGATGGCGGCTACCGTGTCTGGACCGGTGCCGGTGGAGGAGAGCACCTCGCGCGCGCAGGCGATGACATCGTGCAGGATGCGCTCGGCATCGTGTTCCACCCAGCCCGGCTGCGGATAGTGCTGCGGCAGTTCGCGCTGCGCCGTGCCGAGCATGGCACCGCTGCGATCGAACAGGATGGCGCGGCTGCTGCTCGTGCCCTGGTCGATGGACAGCAGCGCGCTCACTTCAGCTTGCCGTAGTCCACCAGCCGGTCGAAGTAGCCGGTGACGGTCAGCTCGACGGTGACGGGGCCGTCACTGGTGTTCAGCCAGTACCAGCCATGCTCGCCGTCGAACGGCGCCACCAGCGAGCCATTGCGCCCGGTGATGCCCTGTTCCTGCCCGGCCTCGTCATAGCGCACCCAGAAGTCCTTGCCGCGCGCCGGGTCGTGGCCGTGGAAATCGACATACACATCACCGCCCTCGACCTTCCAGCTGTAGATGATGGCCTTGGCCTTGCCCATCACCGCCTTCACCTCGGTGCGCCCGTCGAAGTCCAGCTCGATGCGCAGCGTCTCGGTCTTCGGCGGTGCGGATTCGATCTGGCTGATGGCCGGGTTCGGCAGCGGGATCGGCGTCATCGGATCGGAGGCCGCAGTGGGCTGGAGGTTGTCGTTGGCGCTGAGCAGGTCGTCGATGACGGTGTCGAGATCCGGCTCGCTGGCGGGTTCCTCGTTGAGCGCCGTCAGGCCCAGCATGCGGCCGACGCGGGTGGGGTCATATCCGTATTCGGCGGGCAGCACCACCGTGAACAGCAGTACCACGGCCACTGCTGCGGCCCCGAGCAGCCATTTCCAGGTTGCGCGGCGCTGGTTGCGTCCGTCTGCGCTCATGATTTCTCCTTCGTCTGCGAGACGCATCTATTCGAACAGATATCCGGCCAGCTGGTAACCGGCCAGCAGGAATCCGACGGCCATCAGGATGCCGTTTGCCGGAATGATGGCATGCGCGAAGCTGCGCGTGCGCCGCCAGAGGCGGAACAGCAGCACCATTGCCGCCAGCGCCACCAGCTGGCCCAGCTCCACGCCTGCATTGAAGGCAAGAAGGTTCACCACCAGGCCATCTGCCGGCGGCGCAAGTTCCTGCAGCTTCGTGGCCAGCCCGAGCCCATGCGCAAGGCCGAAGGCGAAGACGGCGACCCGCGGATCAGGCGGCCGCGGCAGGGCGCGGAAACCGCCGATGTTCTCGAAGCCCTTGTAGACCACCGAGATGCCGATCACGGCATCCACCAGATGCGCATTGACGCTGAGGTCGGCCAGCACTGCGCCCAGCAGGGTGAGGGTATGCCCCGCCGCGAACAGCGTGGCGTACAGCGCCACATCGCGCAGCCTGTGCAGCAGGAAGATCACGCCGGCCAGGAAGGCCAGATGGTCCAGGCCGGTGACCATGTGCTTGGCGCCCAGGTAGGCAAATGGACCCGGATGGGCGCCGCTGGCCTGCATGACGAACCGGGCGTCGTCGCCGTGCACGCCATGGGCAAAGGCCGCAGCCGGCAGCAGCACGGCCAGGACCGGAATCACATGCCATGAACCGGATCGCGGGGACATCGGGCAAGCATGCCAGATGCCGCGGGGCGCGTGCCCCGCGTCAGTGCCGGCGCTGTGGCGTCGTCGCGATGGGGGTGGCCGGCCCCGCCGCGCCCGGCGCGCCAGTGGAATGGCCCGGAGCGCCAGCGGCATGGCCCGGAGCCGCATGCACCGCGGCCAGGAAGTCACGCCCCCAGCGATTGACGTCGAACTCCTCGACGATGCCGAACAGCTGGCGCAGCCTGTCTTCGGCCTCGCCCGGATCCATGGCCAGCGCCTGTGCCAGCGTCGCCGTGAGGTCGGCCGGGTCATGCGGATTGGTCAGCAGCGCGCCCTTCAGTTCGGCTGCGGCGCCGGCAAACTCGGACAGCACCAGCACGCCGCGTCCGCCTTCGATGCCCTGGGTGGCGACGAATTCTTTCGAGACGAGGTTCAGCCCGTCGCGCAGCGGCGTGATCCACATGACGTCGGCGGCCGCATAGTGCGCGACGACGTCCTCGAAGGGCAGGGACCTTGCAAAGAAGCGCACCGGTGTCCAGTCGAGGCGCGCGAAGCGGCCGTTGATGCGGCCCACCGCCTGTTCGATGCTGGTCTGCAATTGCCGGTAGACGGTCATCTCGCGCGCCGCCGGCACGCAGATGGCCACCAGCGTCACCTTGCCATGCAGGTCGGGTGAAGTTTCGAGCAGGCGCTCGAAGGCCTGCATCTTCTCGAGCGTGCCCTTGGTGTAGTCGAGCCGCTCGATCGACAGCACCAGCTTGCGCGGCGCGATCTCGCGGCGCAGCTTCTCGACGCTGGCCCGCACCGTGGGCTGCGCCAGCGTGCGGCGGATGCGGGCAAGGTCGGTGCCCACCGGATGGGCACCGAGGCCCACGGTGTGGCCCTGCACCTGCACGCGCGTGGTCATGCGGTCGAGTCCGACGGCGCAGCCATACGTCAGGAAACGCGGCGCACAGCCTTCGCGGCGCAGCACCTCGGTGGGCATCGCGCCGCGCACCACATCGACGAAGTTCTCGACCTGGCGCGGGATGTGGAAGCCGATGTAGTCGCAGCTGAGCAGGCTGCCCAGGATCTCCCGCCGCCACGGCACCACGTTGAAGGTGTCGGCGGAGGGAAAATAGGTGTGATGGAAGAATGCGATGCGCACGTCGGGCCGCAGTTCGCGCAGTCGTGCCGGTGCCATCCAGAGGTTGTAGTCGTGCAGCCACACCGTGGCGCCGGGTGCGGCCTCCGCGGCGGCGGCTTCGGCGAATGCGCGATTGACGCGCAGGAACACCTTCCAGTCTTCCTCTCGGAAACGTGCACGTTCCCAGAAGGTGTGCAGCGTCGGCCAGAAGGCTTCCTTCGAGAAGCGCCTGTAGAAGGCATCGACGTCGGCCTTGCTCAGCGGCAGGCGCACGGCGGTGAGATTGGGGTAGAGCTCGGGATCGACGGCGACGCGCGGATCGATCACGCCGCGGCGCGTATCCTCGGTGCTCCACGCGACCCATGAGCCGGCCTCGCCTTCGGCGAAGAAGCTCAGCAGGCTCGGGATGATGCCGTTGGGCGAGCGCGGCCGGCGGAATTTCATCTCGCCGTTCTCGATCACCTCTTCATAGGGAAGGCGGTGATAGAGCATCACCAGCCGCGCCTTGCCGGCCTTCGAGCGCGGCACCGCCTCGCGATGCGGATCGTCCTGGGCCAGCATCCCGAAATGATCGATGGCCTCGAGGATGCCGCCACAGCCGGGCTTCTGCGCATGCAGCACATTGCGCCGCGCGCCGGTGGCATCGAGCAGCGCGGGCTCCGAACCGCCGACGCAGACACCGCGGAAGCCCGCCTCGTACATCGAGAGGTCGTTGAGCGTGTCGCCGGCGACCAGCACATGTTCGCGCGTGACCTTCAGCAGCCGTGACAACGCGGTGAGCGTGCGGCCCTTGTCGGTGCGCGGCGGCAGGATGTCGAGGTAGTGATCGGCGGAGTAGAGCACCTCGCAGCCCAGTTCGCGCGCCGCAGCTTCGATCGCGGGCCGATACTTGGCCAGCACATCAGGATCGCAGAAATAGGAACAGCGCCGCTCCTGCGGCACGTCCTGGCGGCGCAGGCCGGGAAACTGGCGCATCGCCTCGGCGACGCGGCGTTCGCCGGGCCAGCGTTCCTCGATGCGCGACTGCAGGGGCTGGACCGGCTGCAGGTTGCGGCCATCGACCACCGTTGCACCTACATCGCACACCAGATAGTCGGGTCGGGGCAGGGCCGGATCGGACAGCAAAGGCATCACGGCTTCGAGCGCGCGACCCGTGACCCAGATCAAGCGGATTTCAGGATGCCGGTCCACCAGGCTGTAGAGCTGCTGTCGCTGCTCGGTATCGCCGGCAAGGAAGGTGCCGTCGAGATCGGTGGCCAGCACCAGGCTGGCAGTTGAAACAGTCATTGCATCGATTATAACAGTTGCAGCATGCAGGCGGGCCCCGAATTGCCTGGTGCATCGCAAATGCCGCGTTTTCCAGCCTAGAATCGCCGCGGTGTCATCAACATCGACGAGCGGCCCTGCTCTTCGCGGCCCCTTCCTCGCCGGCATTGCACTGGCGATGGCCGGCAGCGTGCTGTTTTCCGCAAAGGCCGTGGTCATCAAGCTGGCCTATCGCCATGGCGTCGATGCGTTGACGCTGCTGGCGCTGCGCATGCTGTTCGCCGCGCCGTTCTTCGCCATTGCCCTGGCGTGGTCGAGCCGGGGCAGGGCGCCGCTGACTGGCGGCGAGCATCTGCGCATCGTGCTGCTGGGCATGGTCGGTTACTACGCGGCCAGCTACTTCGACTTTCTCGGCCTGCAGCATGTCAGCGCCGGACTCGAGCGGCTGATCCTCTATCTGTATCCCACGCTGGTGGTGCTGATCTCGGTGTTCTTCCTGCGCCGGCGTTTCAGCCGCAATGACGCGCTGGCGCTGGCAGTGGCCTATGCCGGCATCATCGCGGCGTTCTGGCATGACGTGCGCAGCGGTGGTGCGGAGGTGCCGCTGGGTGCGGCGCTGGTGTTCGGCAGTGCGATCACCTATGCGCTGTACCTGGTGTTCGCCGGCGAGCTGGTGCATCGCGTGGGTGCGATCCGTCTCACCGCCTACGCCATCCTGGTCTCGACTGCTGCGGTGCTGCTGCAGTTCGCGCTGCAGAATCCGCTCGCATCGTTCGAGCAGCCGGCCGCGGTGTACGGACTGTCGGCGATCAATGGATTCTTCTGCACTGTGCTGCCAGCCTTTGCGACGATGCTGGCCATCGAACGCATCGGTGCCGGGCGCACCGCGATGGTGGCCATGCTGGGTCCGATGGCCACCATCCTGCTGGCCTGGCTGTTGCTCGATGAGTCCTTCTCCGGCTGGGGACTGGTGGGCACTGTGCTGGTGCTGGGCGGAGTGCTGATCCTGTCGCGCGGCGGATCGCGCGCGCGTTGAACAGCGTTCGGCGCAATCTGGCCGGTGGGCCGGATGGGAAGGCATGCATCCAGGGTGGACCACCGCCAGCCGTCCGACCTGCCACACAGTTCAACCCGCAGGGACCAGCCGTTCACCCTTCAGCGAGTAACCATCCGGCGGTCCATACTCGCTCCAGTATTCGAACAACCGCAGGCGGCGCACGAAATGCTGGAAGCGCGCATCCTCGCGGAACGGTCGCATCTCTGGCAGCCACAGCACACCCCATGCGCCGCCCACGGTGCCCTCGCGCGCATAGTGGTCGGCCGAATCGAAGGCCAGCGCAAAGGCATCATCCAGCGCACCCCGGCAGCTGTGCCACAGCATCAGCCGCTTGCGCATCGGCGGATCGAGCCCGCCGGCCACAGGTTCGGTGGAGATGCGCTGCAGTTCCTCCGGTCGTCCGGCGCGCAGCTCGAGCAGGCCGAACAGGTCCGACAGTGGCGCCATCGACGCCGACTGTCCCTGCTCGATCGACAGCTGCGCGAAGCGTCGCGCCGGCTCGTCATGCCCCAGCGCCAGGTGCAGCGTAGCCATCATCTGCACGCCGATGGGATGCGTGGGTGCCACCTGCAGCGTGTGTTCGGCCTGCTGCATCGCGCGCGCCAGCTGGCCCACCGACAGCGTCAGGTAGGCACAGCGCAGCCCGCTCACCAATGGATCGGCGGTCAGTGAATGCGCGATGCGGAAGCGTTCCTCGGCGCGCACCCAGTTGCCACCCAGGCAGTCGATGACACCGGCCGCGCACCAGGTCTCGCCATTGTGCTCGTCGAGGCCCAGCGCCTGCGCCGCCTCCTCGCGGGCCAGTTGCAGCGAACCGGCATCGGCATAGCCGAACATGACTTCCATCGTGTGCTGGATGGCCAGCAGCGAACGCGCGCGCGGGAACTGCGGCGAGGTGGCGATTGCCTGGCGCAGCAGGTCGATCGAGCCGGCGATGCTGCCGGGACTGGGCCGCTGCGACAGCGACAGCGCCTTCAGGTATGCCAGGTATGCGTCAGGGGCCACATCGACATTGGCATCCGGCTGCGTGCCCTGCGGATCAACCACCTGCGCGAGCTGCCGCGCCAGGTCGCCCTGCAGCTCGGCAAGGCTGCTCATCGCACCGCGCACGGTGTGCGCGAACAGCTGGGCGCCGGTGGCCACGTCGATCAGCCGTGCTGTCACCGTCAGCCGCACCGCATCGCCGGCCACCTCGCCGGTGACCACCCGCGCCACGTTCAGCACCTGGCCGGCCTGGTGCGCATCCGGATGGCGGGCCCAGGCCGCGGCGCTGGATGGATGCGCGGTCATGCGCAGCCGGCTGCGCGCCGACAGCAGGTGCGACAGGTCCGCTGCGATGGCCTCGCCCAGCCCCGGCGTCGCATTGCCGAGCACATGCTCGGAGAAGGGCAGCACGGCCAGCGACAGCGGATGGCAGTGCTGCGCCGGCACATGACCCGCGCCAGCGCGCACCGCGGCGACGAAGCGGTATCCGCGCCCCGGCGAGGTGACGATGTAGCGATGCTCGGAAGGCTTCTCGCCCAGCGCCTTGCGCAGCTGCGAGACCACCTGGTTGAGGCTGTTCTCCTCGACGATCACATTCGGCCACAGCAGTTGCATCAGCTCTCGCTTGCCCAGCAGCTCACCCGGCCGGCGCACGAAATGCAGCAGCGCGTCGAACACCCGCGGCTGCAGGTCGATGCGCATGTCGCCCGGCATGCGGTAGAGCACCCGCTGCCTTGCATCCACCCGGAAGCCATCGAACTCGTAGTGGTCGTGTGCTTCCATTGCGAGCCTCCGTCAGTGTCGCAGGCGCCAGCCGGTGCGGATCATCCAGTGCACCAGCAGCAGGCAGCCCAGCAGCACCGCGATGATGATGCCGAAGCTCAGCGCCACATTGACATCCCCCTGGCCATAGAAGCTCCAGCGGAAGCCGCTGATCAGGTAGACCACCGGATTGAACAGCGTGATCGTGCGCCACATCGGTGGCAGCATGTCGATGGAATAGAAGCTGCCGCCGAGGAAGGCCAGCGGCGTGACGATCAGCGCCGGCACGAACTGCAGCCGTTCCCAGTTCGTCGCCCACACGCCCAGCACGAAGCCGAACAGGCTGAAGGTGACTGCGGTCAGCAGCAGGAACACCAGCATCCACAATGGATGAAGGATGGACAGCGGCACGAAGAACGCCGAAGTGGCGAGGATGATCAGCCCGATCATCACCGCCTTGGTGGTGGCTGCGCCCACATAGCCCAGCAGGATCTCGGTGGTGCCCACCGGCGCCGACAGCAGCTCGTAGATGGTGCCGGACCACTTCGGGAAATAGATGCCGAAGGAGGCATTGCCGATGCTCTCGTTCAGCACCGACAGCATGATGAGACCCGGCACGATGAACGCGGCGAACGGCACGCCGTCGATCTCGGTCATGCGCGAGCCGATCGCCGCGCCGAACACCACGAAATAGAGCGAGGTGGTCAGCACCGGGGTGAGGATGCTCTGTACCACCGTGCGGAACGTGCGGGCCATCTCGAAGCCGTAGACGGCGCGCACCGCGTGCCAGTTCATGCCGCCCCCCGCAGCGTCGAGACGAAGATGTCCTCCAGCGAGCTCTGCTGGGTCTCAAGGTCGCGGAACTCGATGCCGCAGGCGGCCACATCGCGCAGCAGCCGTGCGATGCGTACACGGTCCTCATCGTGGCTGAAGCTCCAGCTGAGCATCAGGCCGTCATCGGACAGCGCCAGCTTCCAGGCCGCCAGCGCTTCGGGAATCCCCGCCAGCCTTTCCGGCAGGTGCAGGCGCAGCTCCTTGCGCCCCAACCGCTGCATCAGCGTCGTCTTGTCATCGACCAGCACCAGCCGTCCCTTGTTGATGATGCCGATGCGATCGGCCATCTCCTCGGCCTCCTCGATGTAGTGCGTGGTCAGGATGATGGTGACGCCCGAGTCGCGCAGCTCGCGCATCAGCTGCCACATGTCGCGGCGCAGGTCGACGTCGACGCCGGCGGTGGGTTCATCGAGGAACAGCAGCTGCGGTTCATGCACCAGTGCCTTGGCGATCATCACGCGACGCTTCATGCCGCCGGACAGCGCCATGATCTTCGCGTTGCGCTTCTCCCACAGGGTCAGCGAGCGCAGCACCTTCTCGACATGCGCGGCATCGGGCGGCAGGCCGAACAGGCCGCGGCTGAAGTTCACCGACGCAAGCACGGTCTCGAAGGCCTCGGTGGCCAGCTCCTGCGGCACCAGGCCCACCACCCGTCGAGCGGCGCGCGGTTCGCGCACGATGTCGTGTCCGGCCACCACGGCGCGCCCGCTGCCGGGGTTCACCAGTCCGCAGATGACGCCGATCAGCGTGGTCTTGCCGGCGCCGTTGGGACCCAGCAGCGCGAAGATCTCGCCCTTGCGGATTGCAAGGTTGATGTCGTGCAGGGCAGTGAGCCCGCCGGGATAGGTCTTCGACAGGCCATCGATGGTGAGGATGCTTTGCACGGCGCGCATTCTACGCGAGCGCGTGCAGGATCCGGCAGGCTCAGCGCCGGCGCAGCGCGGACAGCGGCGAGGCGGGCCTGGGTTCGGAGGTCTCGATCGACAGCGTGAAGGTGCGTCGTTCCACGCCCTGCAGCGCGCCCACGTTGACGATCTGGCGCGCCACTTCTTCGTTGCGCTCGTTGCGCACCACCACGAGGATGGTGAATTCGGAAGCGGCATCCATGCGTTCGGCATCGAGGGTGCCCTCGACCTGCCAGGCGGTCCTGGTCGCGGCCGCACCGCCGGGACGGGCGTCCTTGTCGAAGCGCAGGTGATGCTTGCACCCCGGGCAGACGATCGCACTTTCGAGGATCGTCGCCCGGCAGTGAGGGCAGGTGCGGGTAGCGCCCGCGTGGGTCGCCGAGCGCGCCGTACCGATCATGCGACGTTGGCGCCCCGGCTCCGGTCGGTAATCGCGCTGGTGCTGGTCGAGGTGCCGGCCGACTTGCTGCCTTCCTCGAAGCCGAAGTCGACGCTGCCGCGCATGCGCGCGCCGGTGGCCACGGTGAGCGAGCCGGCCTTCACATCGCCATTGATGGTGCCGCCCTGCTGCAGCTCGACGCGCTTGGCGCTTTCGATGTTTCCCTGCAGCTCTCCGCTGACGATGACCTCGCCGGCCTTCACCTGGCCTTCGACGCGGGCGCCGGAGTCGATGTGCAGGTTGCCTTCGACCTGGATGTCACCCTTGAAGCGGCCTGCAACGCGCACATGGCCGTTGCCGATGATCTTGCCTTCGATGGTGAGGCCGGAAGCAATCAGCGATTCTTTCATGTCGGTGCGTTCCTTCGGCGCCGTTCTGGCGGTAGTGTCCTGCGATTGCGGGGAAGATGCCAGCGGCTGCCCGGGCGTGGCGGGTGCGTTGCCGGTGCTGGTGTCGGGTTTGTCCCAGAGGGCCATGATGGAGCTCCGTCTGCCATTGATCCGCACGAAGGTAACCCGGTTCCAGCGCCCTTGAAAGCCTGTCGCGGAAAGGCGAAGCGCGGGACCCGGCACGACAGGGTGTGCTGCGGGAGCACCCCGACATGCCAGCGGCGGTGGCGTCCCCGGCCGCCTGCGGTCCCCTTGTCCGCATAATGTCGGGCGCGTAGGCTGTGGGCGTTTCACATTCGGGGGTCAGCATGCAGGGCCACAGCGACGGTACCGGGTCGGCCGGCAACCGCCACTCGCGTCGCGAGTTCATCAAGCGGGTCATCGCTTCGGGTGTCGTGGCTTCCTCCAGCGGTTTCGTGGCCGGCGGGCTGTCCGGCTGCACATCCGGGCGCCAGGCGCTGGCCGGGTCGGTGGAGCGCCTGGTGTCGCTCGATGTCAACGGCCAGGTGCGCCGTGTCGACGTGCTGCCGCAGGAAACCCTGGCCATGACGCTGCGCTACAAGCTCGGCCTCACCGGCACCAAGCTCTCCTGCGACCGTGCCGAGTGCGGCGCCTGCACGGTGATGATCGACGGCACCACTCATTATTCCTGCTCCACGCTGACCCACAGCGTGCGCGGCCGCAAGGTGGTCACCGTCGAGGGTCTGCGCGGCCCGAACGGCGAGCTGCATCCGGTGCAGCAGGCCTTCGTCGATGAACTGGGTCCGCAGTGCGGCTTCTGCACGCCGGGCCAGGTGGTGGCGGCGGTGGCGCTGTTGCAGAAGAATCCCTCGCCGACACGCGAGGAGGCGCGCTTCGCGATGGCCGGCAACCTGTGCCGCTGCGGCGCCTACGACAACTACCTGAATGCGGTAATGCGAGCGGCCGGCCGCACCGAGGAGATCCATCGTGGCGCATAAGCACCTCGGCCACGACTTCATCCCGCATGACGTGGTGGCCAAGATCACCGGCGAGGCAAAATTCGCCGAGGACTTCCGCGTCGATGGCATGGTGTTCGCGCGGCTGCTCTCCAGCCCCCATCCGCATGCGCGGGTGCGCAGCATCGATCTGTCCGCAGCCGAGCAGGTGCCCGGCTATGTCGGGGCGCTGCTGCCCGCCGACGTGACCAACCCGGCAGCGCCGGAGATCCCGCTGCTGTTCGCCGAACCGAACTACGTCGGTGCGCCCATCCTGCTGCTGGCCGCGGAAAGCGAGACCGCCGCGCAGGATGCCATCGAAAAGGTGCGCATCGATTTCGAGCCGCTGCCCTTCCATGTCGATCCGCTGGCCAGCCTGCATCCGGACCGGCCCGATGCGCGCACCGACGGCAATGTCGGTGCCAGCGGCGTCGAATTCCAGACGCTGAAATGGACCCATGCCGACTTCGATGCCGCCGATGGCCGCATGCCCATGGGCCAGGCCGCGCAGGAATGGAGCTATGGCGATGTCGAGGCCGGCTTTGCGAAGGCGGCGCTGGTGCTCGATGAGACCTTCGTGCACTCCAGTAATTCGCATCACAGCATGGAGCCGCGCTCGGCGATGGCCTACTGGCAGAACGGCAAGTGCTTCGTGCACGTGTCGTCGCAAAGCCAGTCCTATATCACCCCGGCACTGGCGGGCATGATCGGCATCGCGCCCTCCGACCTTGTGGTCATCGCCGAGTACTGCGGCGGCGGCTTCGGTTCGAAGGGCGGTGCCTATCCACTGCAGGCGCTGCCGGCGCTGCTGTCGCGCAAGATCGGCCGTCCCGTGATGATGCGCGTCAGCCGCGCCGAGGAGTATTACAACGGCAGTGCACGCCTCGGCTTCCAGGGTCAGGTGAAGCTCGGCTTCGACACGGACGGACGGCTGCTGGCCGCAGACCTCTATATCGTGCAGGAGAATGGCGCCTGCAACAGCTTCTGGGATTTCCGCAATGCTGCCGACTCGATGTCGCTGGTGTACCAGCCGGCGGCAATGCGCTGGCGCGGCGTGCCGGTGCATGCCAACACGCCGATCCGCAGCGCGCAGCGCGGCCCGGGATACAACCAGCTGCATCACATCGTCGAGCCGCTGCTCGACAAGGCCGCAGCAAGGCTCGGCATCGACCGCCTGCAGATCCGCCTGCTGAATGCGCCGGACCTGAAGGGCGCCTATGGCCCCCGCCAGTCGCCGGTGTCCAGCTGCTACCTGAAAGAGGCATTGCAGAAGGGGGCCGAACTGTTCGGCTGGAACGACCGGATGGCCCGCCATGGCACGCGCAATGGCAGCAAGGTCACCTCGATCGCGGTGGGCCAGGCCTTCCACCCGGCCGGCTTTACCGGTTTCGACGGCCTGGTGCGCATCCTGCCGGACGGCAAGGTGCATGTGCACACCGGCGTCGGCAACCTTGGCACCTTCTCGCATTCGAGCACCGCGCGCGTAGCCGCCGAGGTGCTGAAGGTGGACTGGAGCGATGTGGTGGTGGAGCGCGGCGACTCACGCCGTCACCTGCCATGGAACCTCGGCCAGTTCGGCAGCAACACCAATTTCACGATGGCACGCACCAACTATGTGGCGGCGATGGATGCGCTGTCCAAGATGCAGGAGATTGCCGCGCGCCAGTTCGGCGGCGCACCGCGCGACTATGACGTCGACGGCCGGCGCGTGTTCCGCCGCGGCAGTCCCGGCACCGGCATGAGCTTCGGCGAGGCGGCGCGCCGCGCCATCGCGCTCGGCGGCAAGTATGACGGCCACGAGCTGCCGGCCGACATCAACGCCATGACGAACGAGTCCGCCACGGCGCTGGCCGGCACCGGGCTCATCGGCGTCGCCAAGGACAATCTTCCGCTCGAAGGTTCGCCGTCGGCGTTCGCGGTGGGTTTCATCGAGATCGAACTCGACCTGGAAACCGGCCAGCACCGCATCATCGACTACCTCGGCGTGGCCGACTGCGGCACGGTGATCCACCCGGCGGGCCTCGAGACGCAGGTGAAGAGCGGCGCGGTGCAGGGCTTCGGCATCGCAAGCCTCGAGCGCATCGTCTATGACCCGCAGGTGGGACTGCCGGCCAGCGTGTTCTTCTACCAGGCGAAGCCACCCACCTTCGGTGATGTGGCGATGCGCTTTCGCACCTCGGCGGTCGACCTGCCCGATCCTTCCAGTCCGCTGGGCACCAAGGGCATCGGCGAGCCGCTGCTGGGCTGTGCCGGAGCGGCGGTGCTGTGCGCCGTCTCTGCGGCGCTCGACGCCCATGTGTTCAACCGCACCCCGGTGACACCCGACATGATCCTGAACCATCTTGCCGGCCGCGCGCCCGCCCACGGGCCGCTGCAGGTGAACTGCCAGTAGGGGCCCGGAATGCTGCGCGACATGATGCCCCGGTTCGAGCTGTACCAGCCCGACACGCTCGAGGGTGCCCTGCAACTGGCGGAACAGCTGGGCAACCGCGGCTGGCTGGTGGCCGGTGGCCAGGACAGCTGGGACTGGCTGAAGAACCGCGTCCGCCGCACCGAGGCGGTCATCGACCTTTCGGGCGTGGCACAGCTGAAGGGCGTGCGCGAGATGGATGGCGGCCTTGCCATCGGTGCACTGACCACGCTCACCGATGTCGAGACGCATCCGCTGGTGCAGCAGCGTTTCGGCCTGCTGGCCGCCGCCGCGCAGCGCGTCGCAAGCCCGCAGATCCGCAATGCCGGCACGCTGGGCGGCAACATCAGCCAGGACACGCGCTGCTGGTACTACCGCGGCGGCGTCGATTGCTACCGGGCCGGCGGCAACATGTGCTATGCCGACACGCCGCAGGGTCAGAACCGCGAGCATGCCATCTTCGGCGCCAGCCGCTGCGTCGCGGTCACCCCTTCCGATACCGCCACCGCGCTGGTCGCGCTCGATGCCAGTGTGGTGCTGGCGCGGCAGGGCGGTGAGCGCGTGATGCCGATCGCCGACTTCTTCATCGATCCCGCCGAGGATATCCAGCGCATGACAGCGTTGCGCCAGGGCGAGATCCTCACCGAGGTGCGCATCCCCGCCACCTGGGCCGGCGCCGGGCATTACTTCGAGAAGGTGGCCGACCGCCAGGTGTGGGATTTCGCGCTGCTGTCGATCGCCGCGGCGTTCCGCCTGCAGGATGGTGGCATTGCCGACTCGCGCGTGGTGCTGGGCGCGGCGGCCTGCGTGCCGTGGCGGCTGCGCGCGGTCGAGGCTGCGCTGGCCGGACGCCCGCGCAATGCCGAAACGGCCGATGCGGTGGCGACGCTCGAGACCGCCCGCGCCACCACGCTGAACTACAACGGCTACAAGCTGCCGCTGATGGAAAACCTGATCCGCCGCGCCGTCCGGGGAGGGGCATGAGATGGAGATCCTGCGCTACGGCCATGATGCCTGGGGCGAACGCGTGATCAACGGGGCATCCTGGGACCTTCTGCCCGTGGCGTTCTGGGCCGGTGTGGCGGTGATCGTCGGTCACCTGGTCTGGCGCGCAATCAGCCGCCGCGGCACGCGCCGGCGCGAAGGGGCCGCCTCATGACGACGCCCGATCCGGCGCAGCTTCGCCATGCCGGCATCGACCGGCTGTTCCACTGGGGCACAGCCATCACGATGACGCTGCTGCTGGTCACGAGCCTCGCACCCATCCTCGACATCCACTTCGCATGGTATGGCATCCACTGGGTGGCCGGCCTGGTGCTGACACTGCTGATCGTGCTGCACATCGTGCGCGCGCTGGTGTGGCAGCGGCCGCGCACCATGCTGCTGCTGTCGGCGGCTGACTTTCGCGCCGGCGGCGCCGGCAAGTACACATTGCCGCAGAAGCTGATGCACCTGGCCTGGGCGGTGGCCATCCTCGTGGCGATCGTCACCGGCCTGCTGCTGCTGCGCAAGGCCGGTGTGCCGTTCCTCGAGCGCGATCCCTATGTACGCTCGCTGGCCGGCTGGGGCGTGCTGACCCTGCTGCACGACCTGGCCGCGCTGCTGTCGGTGTTCCTGATCCTGGTGCACGCCTACTTCGGCATCCTGCCGGAGAAGCGCGCCTACCTGCGCGCCATGGTCACCGGCTTCATCCGCCGCTCCGAACTCGGCGTCGAGCATGACCTGAAGCGGGTGGACCGGGGTGAGTGACGCGCCGGCGGCCGCGCGCATCGAAACCATCGAACGCGGCTATGAATTCCTGCTGGCCTATGCGGCGCAGGGCAGACAGGACGACCGCGGCACCGAGGCGCGCGCCACGCTCGAGGCCATGCATGCGGCGATGACCGGGCTGGCCGAACTGCTCGAGCCAGTGGTCGGCGATGTTGCAGGCAACCTCGGTGCCGGTGACTACCTGCAGGCGGTGAAGCGCGATGTCATGGTGGCGCGCGGCGCCATCGGCATCGTGCTGTCGCGTGCGCGCATTCCCTCGCTGCTGGTGGACAACCTCAATGCCAGCGTGCACCTGCGCGCCCTGCTGACCGACCTGTTCCTGCTGGAGCAGGCGACGCGCGCCGAAGCGATGCCGGCCGGATCCGCCTGATGCGCACGCAGGTCCTCGAGCGCGAGCACGAGGTGGTGCTCGAGCCGGCCGCAGGTGATGCGGATGCGGCGGTGATCTGGCTGCATGGCCTGGGTGCCGATGGCTACGACTTCGTGCCGCTGGTGCCCGAACTGGGCCTGCCCGCAGAGGCGCGCGTGCGCTTCGTGTTCCCGCATGCTGCCGTGCGGCCGGTGACCATCAACGGTGGTTATGCAATGCGGGCCTGGTATGACATCCGCGACCTGACGCCCGAAGGCCGCGACGATGAGGCCGGCTTCAGCGAGGCTCGCGAACGCATCGAGGCCTGCCTGGCTGCCGAACAGGCGCGCGGCATCGCCTCATCGCGCATCGTGCTGGCCGGCTTCTCGCAGGGGGGTGCGGTGGCATTGCATGTGGGCCTGCGTCATGGTGCACCACTGGCCGGCATCATCGCGCTGTCCTCATACCTGCCTCTGCGCGCCCGCGTCATCGCGGAGCTGTCGCCGGCAAACCGCAATGTGCCCGTCCTGATGTGCCATGGCAGCGACGACAACGTGGTGCTGCCGCGCTTCGGCGAGATGTCGCGCGATCTGCTGCGCGAGCTTGGCCTGCCGGTGCAATGGCACAGTTATCCGATGGCGCACAGCGTCTGCGCGCCGCAGGTCCGCGACATCGCCAAGTGGTTGCGCGAACGCGTGGGATAAATCTGACGCGTCAGCAATCCGCGTGACGCTTTTGCATGCATTGCGGGCGCAACATCTGCCCGGGCAGCGGATTCAACGGGAGAAAAGAGTTGACAAGACGCTAAATGATGCTTGCCGTAATCGCTGCCTGTGTAAAATACGTACTGATCGTTGGTCATCCGGCTTCTGTACTGGCGCGCAATGCGCGCGAGCTGTAGTGGAAGGGTCTCCGATCAGGCAATCCTTCAACTGTTTTGATTGGAGATCTAGGTTCTATGGCGAAGATCTATGTAGGCAACCTGCCGTTCTCGGTCAGCGAGGCTGATGTGCGCACGCTGTTCTCGGAGCACGGCACGGTCGAGTCCGTCGCGCTGCCCACCGACCGTGAGACCGGCCGCCCGCGCGGCTTCGGATTCGTCGAAATGCCGCAGGCGGATGCCGCGCGCGCCATCCAGGCGCTCAACGGCTATTCGATGAATGGTCGCCCGCTGCGGGTCAACGAAGCCCAGGACAAGCCGCGCACCGGTGGTGGCGGCGGTGGCGGTCGCTGGTAAGTTCGGCGCCACATCGAAAGGTGCGAAAGGCCCGGCAATTGCCGGGCCTTTTCGCATGCGCAGGAAATCGGCCCGGCGCGTCGTAGAATCACGGCGGGCAACAGGGGAGGGGATGCCTTGGCCATCCGCAACATCCTTCGAATGGGCGACCCGCTGCTGCTGCAGCGCTCGCGTGAAGTGGAGCATCTGGATGCTCCCGAACTGCATGCGCTGGTCGCCGACATGCAGGACACGATGCATCACGCCAATGGCGCAGGCCTTGCCGCGCCGCAGATCGGTGAACCGCTGCGCGTGGTGATCTTCGGCTTCGTGCACAACGACCGCTACCCGGATGCACCGCCCATCCCCCACACCGTGCTCGTCAATCCGGTGCTCACGCCGCTGGGTCACCAGACCGAAGAGGCCTGGGAAGGCTGCCTGTCGGTGCCCGGCATGCGTGGCCTGGTGCCGCGGCATGTGCGGCTGCGCTACCAGGGCGTCGATCCGCACGGCCGGCCCATCGATCGCACCGTGGAGGGCTTCCATGCGCGCGTCGTGCAGCATGAGGTGGATCACCTGGACGGCATCCTCTATCCCATGCGCATCCGCGACATGAAGCGCTTCGGTTTCCAGGATGTGATGTTCCCCGACGAGGCCACCGCGGGGTGAAGCCACGATGCGCAGGTTCGCAATCGCTGCTGCTGGCAGCGCAATTTGCTGCCGCAACAGCTAGCATTCGCCCATGGAGCAGTTCGACGTCGTCGTGATCGGAACGGGCCCCGCCGGCGAAGGCGCGGCCATGATGCTGGCCAAGAACCACCGCCGCGTGGCGGTGGTGGAGCGCTATCCGGAAGTCGGGGGCGGCTGCACGCACTGGGGCACCATCCCCAGCAAGGCGCTGCGCCATGCCGTGAAGACCATCGCCGATGCGCGCAATGATCCGCTGCTGCGCCGGATCACTGCCGGATGCTCGGTGTCGATGCCGCAGTTGCTGTCGACGGCCAGCGGCGTCACCGACGCGCAGGTGGAGATGCGGCGGCGCTTCTATGAACGCAACCGCGTGCCGGTGATCGAGGGCGAGGCCAGCTTCGTCGATGCGAACACGCTGCGGGTCGTCTCCACCCATGGCGAGCAGGTGCAGCTGCGGGCCGAGCGCTTCGTGATCGCCACCGGCTCGCGCCCGTATCGCCCGCCGGGACTCGATTTCTCCCATCCGCGTGTGCTCGACAGCGATACCGTGCTGCGCTACACGGACACGCCGTTCGGCATGACCATCTATGGCGCCGGCGTGATCGGCTGCGAGTACGCCTCGATCTTCCTGAACATGGGCGTGAAGGTGACGCTGGTCAATACGCTGGACCGGCTGCTGTCGTTCATGGACGAGGAGATCGCCGAGGCGCTGTCCTATCACCTGCGCGACCAGGGCTGCATCATCCGCCACAACGAACAGTTCGATCACCTGGAAGCGCGCAGCGATGATGTGGTGCTGCACCTGAAATCCGGCCGCAGCATCAAGTCGGATGTGCTGCTGTGGGCCAATGGCCGCACCGGCAACACCGACCGGCTGAACCTGGCGGCCGTTGGCCTGGAGGCCAACCAGCGCGGCCAGCTGGCGGTCAATGCGCACTACCAGACGGTGGTGCCGCATATCTTCGCGGTGGGGGATGTGATCGGTCCGCCGGCGCTGGCCAGCGCGGCCTACCAGCAGGGCGGCGCGGTGGGACGCTACATCCTCGACCCCGCGACGCCACCCCGGCGGCTGGACCTGATCCCCAGCGGCATCTACACCATCCCGGAGATCTCCTCGGTGGGCCGCAACGAGCGGCAGCTGCAGGAGGCCGGCATCCCCTACGAGATCGGCCATACGCACTTCAAGAGCCTGGCGCGGGCGCAGATGACCAGCCAGCAGGTGGGCATGCTGAAGATCCTGTTCCATGCGAAGACACTGGAGGTGCTTGGCGTGCACTGCTTCGGCGACAATGCCTCGGAGATCGTGCACATCGGCCAGACCGTGATGGCCAGCCGTGACATCAACAGCCTGCGCTACTTCATCGACACCACATTCAACTATCCGACCATGGCCGAGGGTTACCGCATCGCTGCCTACAACGGCCTGAACCGGCTGGCCTGACGCATGGCCAACGGCAAGCAGGACCGGGCCGCCGGGCGGTCGCTGGCGCCATTGCGCGCACTGTGGCCCTTCATCGCGCGCTATCGCGGCGTGTTCTTCCTGGCCATCGGGGCGCTGGTGGTGGCCTCCGCGGCGCTGCTGGCGCTGCCGGTGGCGGTGCGCTTCCTGATCGACCGCGGCATGGCGGCCGGCGATGCCGGCACGGTGAACCGCTATTTTCTCGCCTTCCTCGGCGCGGCAGTGGTGCTGGGCGTGTTCGCGGCGCTGCGCTTCTACCTCGTCAGCTGGCTGGGCGAGCGCGTGGTGGCCGACATCCGCTCGGCCGTGTACGCCCGCGTGGTGAGCATGGACCTGAACTTCTTCGAGGTCACGCGCACCGGCGAGATCCTCTCGCGACTCACCACCGACACCACGCTGGTGCAATCGATCTCCGGCGTCGGCATCTCGATCGCGCTGCGTTCGATGCTGAACCTGCTGGGCGCGCTCATCATGATGGGCGCCACCAGCCCGCGGCTGATGGGCGTGATGGTGGTGCTGATCCCGGTGGTGATGCTGCCGCTGTTCTCGGTGGGCCGGCGCGTGCGCAACCTGTCGCGCGACTCGCAGGACCGTGTCGCCGACTCCAGCGGCCTGGCCGGCGAGACGCTCAATGCCATGCAGACCATCCAGGCCTTCACGATGGAGGCGCTGCAGGGACGCCGCTACACCGCCGCGGTGGAGCAGAGCTTCGGCACGGCCATCCGGCGCAACAAGGTGCGGGCCCTGCTGACTGCGCTGGGCACCATGCTGGTGATGGCGGCGGTGACCTTCGTGCTGTGGCTGGGTGCGCGCAGCGTGCTGGCCGGCGAGATGAGCGGCGGCCAGCTGGGCCAGTTCCTGCTTTATGCGGCCTTCGTCTCCGGCTCGGCCGCGGCGCTGATCGAGCAGTGGGGCGAGGTGCAGCGCGCTGCCGGCGCCACTGAAAGACTGGTCGAGCTGCTGCAGGCGCAGCCGGCCATTGCCGCACCTGCGAATCCCGTGCCGCTGCCCGGCCGCGCCAGCGGAGCCGTGCATTTCGAGGACGTGCACTTCACCTATCTCTCGCGTCCGGAACATCCGGCGCTGGATGGCGTCACGCTGCGCATCGAGCCCGGCGAGACGGTGGCGGTGGTGGGTCCGTCGGGCGCCGGCAAGAGCACGCTGCTGCAGCTGCTGCTGCGCTTCCATGATCCGCAGCGCGGCCGTGTGCTGTTCGATGGCATCGACGTCTCGCAGACCGATCCGGTGGCGCTGCGGCAGCAGATCGGCCTGGTGCCGCAGGACACGGTGCTGTTCGGCACCAGCGCGCGCGAGAACATCCGCTATGGCCGGCAGGATGCCGATGATGCGGCGGTGGAGGCGGCGGCCGAGGCCGCGGCCGCCGATGGTTTCATCCGTCGTCTGCCCGAAGGCTATGACACCTTCCTCGGTGAGCGCGGCACGCGGCTGTCAGGCGGTCAGCGCCAGCGCATCGCGATCGCGCGTGCCATCCTGAAGGATCCGCCGGTGCTGCTGCTCGATGAGGCCACCAGCAGCCTCGATGCCGAGAGCGAGCAGCTGGTGCAGCAGGCACTGGAAGGGCTGATGGGCAAGCGGCGCACGACGATCATCGTCGCGCACCGGCTGGCCACGGTGCTGAAGGCCGATCGCATCATCGTGATGGACCATGGCCGGGTGGTGGCGGCCGGAAGGCATGCCGAACTGCTGGAGAGCAGCCCGCTGTATGCGCGGCTGGCGCAGCTGCAGTTCGGCGCGGACGCCCAGTAGTGGCCGGATGCTTGCCGGCGATTACCAGCGGTAGCGCACGCCCAGGCCCAGGGCCTGCACATGCTCGCTGCCCAGCGCATGGCGCGTCCATTCGGCGGAGACGTCCACCTTGCGGGTGACCGCATAGCCGAAGCCGCCGCCCAGCAGCAGGCTCGCGCCATCCTCATAACGGACCGCCGAGCGTCCGTCGGAGGCGCTCACGCGCCGCTCCGCGTCCCACCGGAACAGGCCGGCGCGCGCATGGACGGAAAGCTTCTGCGCAAAGGGCAGCGGATACCGGCCGACCAATGACAGGTCGAACCCGTTCGCGGTGCGCGGATGCAGGTCTGCCGCAGCCGCGAGAAAGCCATCGACGGCGAGCACCGGCAGGGAACCGTCATATTGCGTGGAGACCTCACCCAGGTCGGAATAGCCGACCTCCGCCGCAAGATATCTGTTCAGCGACCAGCCGCCATGCAGCCGCCAGGTCGTGCGGCGGTCATCGAGGCTGGCGGTCACCGCGTGGCCCTGTGCCTGCAACGCGCCGCTCATGCCGCGGCCACTTTCGCTGCTGGTCGCCGCGGCAAGCGAAGCACCCACATGCAGGCCGGAACCTGCGGGCTCGCCGGCCTGCGCGCCACTCGCGACGGCGACGCCCATGGCCGCCAGCGCGGCGGCACGGCGCAGCCTGCGCAGCGCGAGCAGCAGCAGGCCAGCGAGACCGAACAGTTCGAAGGAACCGCCACCGCCCTTGCCCCTGCCGCTGACGAGCACGTCGGACAACTGCTCGACGAACGTCACCGACAGCGTGCAGGCTGCGGTCACCGGCCCGGTGGTGAACGCGCCGGCGGCGAGCGTACCGGCGCATCCGGAGACACCGCCGATGGCATAGCCATGCGCAGGAGTGATCACGAACGAGGCTGAGTCGCCATACTGCACGCTGGACGTGGGTGGCGAGACGCTGCCGCCGGCGCCGGCGTTCACGCCCAGCGCGAGGACGATGCGCTCGAAGCTGGCATTCACTGCGCAGGGGGCCGCAATGCTGCCCGTCGTATACACATCGCCCGCCAGTGCGCCGCCGCAGCCGCTGACGGCGGCGATGCGGTAGCCCGTGTCGGGAACGACCGTGAAGGTGGCGGTTGCGCCTGGTGTGACGCCGAGGCCCGGGGGCGTGATGCTGCCGCCCTCACCGGCGCTGGCCGTGATCGCAACCTGGTCCACGCTTTCGCCAGTGACCGAGATGGTCTCGTTGACCAGCGCCTCGCCGCCGACCGGAATTCCGAACGAATCGGTGAACTGGGCCGCAACGGCCGGCGCGAAGCGCACCGTGATGGCACAGGTGGCGCGCGCAGCCAGTGTGGCGTTCGAGCAGGTATCGGCCACGATGCTGAACGGCGCGACCAGCGGATTGGCGGCGCCGGCCTGGCCAAGGGAAACCGGATCCGATCCATTGGAGAACGTGATCTCCAGCTCGGCCTGCGAATTGATCGTGGCGGTGCCGAAATCCAGGGCGCGGATGGAGAAGGAATAGTCGGTCGACGGAATGCGCAGGCGGGTGGTGCCGGCCGTCGTGTTCAACGCGCCATCGGTGACATCGAGCACGATGTTCGCACTCTCGCCGGCGGCGGCGTGGGCAGGCACCTGGACATCGACCGGAACTTCAACCACCTGCAGCGGCGCCAGCGAGGCGACCAGGCCATCCGGCAGGGCCAATGTCCATCCGGACGTGGTGCTGGCAGCCAGCGTCACGCTCAACGGCGTGGTGTCGCTCAGGTTGTGGATCTTGAAGACCTTGCGCACCGTCGCACCGGGAGTGACGTATTCGTCGCCGGGCGTGAGTACCTGCAGCGAACCCGGGGGCGACCAGGTTTCGAAGGCCTCGATGCGCCAGGTTTCGCCTGGACGCAGCTCCTCCCGGTTCCACTGCAGGTAGTAGCCCGCGTCGAGGAAGTCCGAGTTGAAGGTGTCGCTGAGCGCACCGGCGATCACCTGCGAGCGGCCGGTTGAATAGTTGCCCGAGAAATAATGGCTCAGTGGCGTCAGCGGATTGGCATAGAAGGCCATGTAGCCGGAATTCGAGAACCCGGAATTGTTCACGTAGACCATGCGCAGTTCATCGTCGTACCAGCTGCGCGCCGAGTCATCGCCGCCGAAATAGGTGTCGCCACCGTGGAAGAAGCGCAGGTCGCCGTGGGAAGTCTCGCCGGTGTTCTCGAGCGTCCAGATCTTGGTGAAGTTGCGATCCCCGTTCACGTAGCGGAAGCGCTGCGTGAGCTGGACACCGCTGCTGCCCAGCGCCACCACGGTGGTGATGATGAACGGGTCGGCGGCGGTGCCGCTGCCCGCCGTGGTGTTGGAAACCGGCGTGACGACGCTTCCCGCGCCCGAGAAATAACCGGTGTGGAAAGTCTGCCCGGCCTGGCCGAGCCGGATGGACGAACCCCACGCATAGCTGCCGAAGTACTGGTGCTGCCGGCCATTGGGCTGGCTGACCCAGACGCCCGGCGTGCCGTTGTCCTGCACGCAGATTTCCAGCGGCGCCGGTGCGTTGGTGTTCACGCACTGCGTGGCGGCAAGCGCCTGCTGCGAGAGGGCCACGCCAGCCAGCGCGGTGAGCGCGCTGCGAAGGCGCCGGAAAGCCATGCGGATCGAAGGTGTCATCGGGATTCCTGGATGATCGGGTGCGCGCATTGTTCAATGCGCCGGCGTCGCGGCATGGCGACGCCCGTCACATTGATGTCAGGGAATCACGACATTGCGGATAACGCCGCAGAAGGGCGCCAATCAGGGTTTCCCGTGTTGACGCTGCGGGGCTGGTCGCTGGCAGCGTCTACGGCGTTGGCAAACTCGCCGGGGAAATGCGCAGCAGCACGCCGTCATCCTCGTCCGTGATCACATACAGCAGTCCATCCGGCCCCTGGCGAACATCGCGGATGCGCTGGTGCAATGGCGTCAGCAGCGTCTCGCGCCGCAGTTCCTCCATCCTCTCGTTCATCACCACGCGCTCCAGTCCGCCGGTCCCGGGAATCTCCCCGCGTCGTCCGCTGCCCACGAACAGGTTGCCCTTCCACGCCGGAAAGCCCTCGCCGTCGTAGAACATGAGCCCGGTGGGTGCAATCGACGGGATCCACAGCAGGTGCGGCGGTTCGACGTCATCGGCCACCGGCAGCGGTGAATGGGGCGAACCGTCATAGTTGCGGCCGAAGCTCACGCGCGGCCAGCCATAGTTGCGTCCGGGCAGGATCAGGTTCACCTCATCGCCGCCATTGGGACCATGCTCGGCATTGAACACAGCGCCGCTGACAGGATGCACGGTGAGCCCGAGATGGTCGCGATGCCCGGTCGAGAACACCTCGGCGCGTGCGCCGGCCCTGCCCGCGAATGGATTTCCCGGGGCCGGTTCGCCGGTATCGGTGAGGCGCAGCACCTTGCCGTAGATGCTGGCAGGATCCTGGGCCGCTTCGTCGAATGGCGCACCGGTGGTCATGTACAGGGTGCCGTCGTGACCGAATGCGATGCGCGAGCCGCTGGTGTTGTACGACTCGCCGACAAACAGCTCCTGGACCTGCGTCAGCGCGCGCCCGTCGAAGCTCCCGCGCAGCAGCGCCACGCGGCTTTCGCGGCGGGGCGGCGTGCCTTCCGGAGAAGCGGCGGCAGGCGGATTGCCGGCCTTGTTGAACGTGAAGTACACCAGCTGGTTGCTGGCGAAGTCCGGATGCAGCGCAAGATCGTGCAGTCCGCCGTTGCGGTAAGGCGGATCGAGCCCCGGCACGCCGCCCACGGGCTCCGTGACCAGCGTCGCCGTGCCGGGACGGGTGGCATTGCGGACCAGGCGCAGCGCGCCGCCGCGTTCGCTGATCAGTGCACCGCCTCCGGGCAGCAGTGCCAGGGCGAACGGATGGTTCAGGCCGCGCACCACCACGTCCACGCGGATGCCATGCTGCTCGGCCGTGTCGAAGTGATACACGTCCTGGGTGAGCTTCACCGGCGCGATGCCGAGGGCAGGCTGGGCTGCCGTGGCCAGGCGCGCGCCCGGCAGGGCGAGCAGCAGAGTGGCCGCGAGGACTGTGATGCGCATCCAATTCTCCCCTGTGCTGTGTGTCACAGACCGCCTCGCCAGTGCCCGGTTGCGAAAAGCGCAAACCGTGCACGCTCCGGCAGCCGTTGGCCAGTATAGATTTGCCGCGGGAACGAACGAGGGCTCGATGCTATCCCGGCTTGCCGATCAGGAAGACTGGCGCAGAAAGTACTACGACAGCCTCAGGGCCGTAGAACAGGAAGGGCACCAGAGCCGCGCCCAGCTGGAGGTGCTCTACAAGCTGGTCGGGCGGCTTTGCCTTGCTGCGCAGGGCCAGTCCCCGCGCCTGGACGACGTGCTGCAGACGCTGCGCGATGCGGTGCGTCGCATGGTGCCATTCGAGCAGCTGGAGCCGCTGGGCAAGGTCATCGCCGATGTGGTGCTCGAAATGGATGCGCCCCCGGCCCGCATCCCGCCGGCACCGGCCGGGGTCGAGCCGGGTCAGGCACCAGCACAGGCGCCGACACCAACCGCAACATTGACTCCGGCTGCGCCGGCCGATGCCCCGCTGCAGGCAGATTCCCTCGCGCTGGAACCCAGCACCCGCGCGGTGCTGTCGCTGCTGCTCGAGGAGCTGGCACGCGAACCGCAGCTGGCTGCAGCGGCCGCTGCCATCGAAGCCGAGCTGGCGCAGCCGATGCCGGACGATCACAAGCTGCATCTGATCGAGAAGGTCGCTGGCCTTGCCCTGCAGCGCATTGCCGAACTGGAGAAGTCCCGCCGCGAGCTGGAGACCCTGCTCGGACAGATGCTCGACCGGCTCGATTCGCTGACCCGCTACATTGCCGGGCACGGCGAGGACGAATCCGGCCGCACCGCATCCACGGTGACGCTGAACATGCAGATCAGCGGCGAGATGCGCGCCATCGGCGAGAGCGTCGAAAGCGGCGGCGACCTGGCGCAGATCCGCGAGCAGCTGCGCAGTCGCCTTGATGCGATCGGCCAGCACCTGCACCTGTTCCGCCTGCGCGAGGAAGAGCGCGCGCGCCAGGCGATCGCGCGCACCGAGAGCCTGCGCGAGCGCATGGACCAGATGGAATCCGAGGCGCGCCGCCTGCAGGCGCGCCTGTCGAGCGAGAAGCGCCTGTCACTGCTCGATCCGCTGACGCGCATCGGCAACCGCATGGCCTGGGACCAGCGTTTCGCCGCCGAGTGCGACCGCTGGCGGCGCTTCCGCCAGCCCACCTGCGTGCTGGCCTGGGACATCGACCACTTCAAGGCCATCAATGACAGCTATGGGCATCGCGCCGGCGACAAGGTGCTGGCAGTGGTGGCCGAATCGCTGGCCAAGGCCATCCGCGGCACCGATTTCGTCGCCCGCTATGGCGGCGAGGAATTCGTGATGCTGCTGCCGGGTACCTCGCTCGAAGACGGCGTGCGCCTGGCCAACCGCATGCGCGAGGCGGTGGCGCAGATCGGCTTTCACTTCCGCGGCAAGCCGGTGTGGGTGACGGTGTCCTGCGGCATCACGCAGCTGCGCGAGGGCGATGCGGACGATGATGCCTTCGACCGCGCCGACAAGGCCATGTACCGGGCCAAGCAGGGCGGCCGCAACCGCGTGGTCAGCGCCTGAAGTTGCCCCGGCGCCCCTGCTGGCGCCAGTAGAGGATCAGGGCCAGGCCGCCGGCCATGCCGCCCAGGTGGGCGAAATGCGCCACGCCGCTGTTGCGCGCGGTGAAGCCGAGGTAAAGCTCGAGCAGGCCATACAGCGTCACGAACAGCCATGCCGGCATCGGGATCGGCGGGAAGATCAGCATCAGCTGGCGGCGCGGGAAGGCCATGCCATAGGCCAGCAGCAGTCCGAAGACCCCGCCGGATGCGCCGACGGTGGCCACCGGGAAACCGCCCCCGCCCTGCTGCACGATCAGCTGCGCGATCGCCGCGGTGATCACGCAGACCAGGTAGTAGATCAGGAAGCGCCGCGAGCCCATCAGCTCCTCGATCGACGAGCCGAACATGTACAGCGCGAACATGTTGAAGAACAGGTGCGTCAGGCCACCATGCAGGAAGGCATAGGTGACCAGCTGCCAGGGCTGGAAGGAGGGCATGACGGGCAGGTCATGCACTGGCCAGAGCGCGAAGACATCCCGCAGCCCCACCAGCACGAAGCTGTCGAGGATGTAGCCTGCCACGCAGGCGATCAGGATGTTGCGCGCGACCGGCGTCATCAGGCGGTCTGGGCCTCCGCCGCGCGCGCATGGCGCTTGCGATCGTTCTCCGAAAGGTGCCGCTTGCGGATGCGGATCGACTGCGGCGTGACCTCGACGAGTTCGTCGTCGGCGATGAATTCCACCGCGTATTCGAGCGTCAGCTCGATGGGCGGGGTCAGCAGCACGGCGTCGTCCTTGCCCGAGGCGCGCACGTTGCTGAGCTTCTTGGTCTTGATCGGGTTCACCACCAGGTCGTTCTCGCGGCTGTGGATGCCGATCACCATGCCCTCATAGAGCTTGTCGCCCGGGTTCACGAACATGCGGCCGCGCTCCTGCAGGTACCACAGCGCATAGGCCACGGCATCACCGTCCTCGTTGCTGATCAGCACGCCATTGCGCCGTTCGGCCACCTCGCCCTTCATCGGGCCATAGCCGTCGAACACATGACTCATCAGGCCGGTGCCGCGCGTCAGGTTCATGAACTCGCCCTGGAAGCCGATCAGGCCGCGGGCCGGCACGCGGTATTCGATTCGCACGCGACCCTGGCCGTCTGTGGACAGGTCGCGCATCTCGGCGCGGCGCTGGCCCAGGGCCTCCATCACGCCGCCCTGGTGCGACTCCTCGACGTCGACGGTGAGCGATTCATAGGGCTCGTGCGTCACGCCGTCGATGGTCTTCAGAAGCACCTGCGGGCGCGATACCGCCAGTTCGTAACCCTCGCGGCGCATGTTCTCGATGAGGATGGTCAGGTGCAGTTCGCCGCGGCCGGAAACCCGGAACACATCGGCGTCGACCGTGTCTTCGACGCGCAGCGCCACATTGCGCTCCAGTTCGCGCATCAGCCGCTCGCGGATCTGGCGGCTGGTGACGAACTTGCCCTCGCGGCCGGCCAGCGGCGAGGTGTTCACCTGGAACATCATCGCCAGCGTGGGCTCGTCGACCGCGATCGGCGGCAGGCCTTCGGGGTGCTCGGCATCGCAGACCGTGATGCCGATGTTCACATCGTCGATGCCGGTGATGGCGACGATGTCGCCGGCGCCGGCGCTGTCGACCGGCCCGCGCTCAAGTCCCTTGAATGCCAGCACCTGCGCGATCCTGCCGGTGCCGCAGTCTTCATCGCCATGGCGCAACACGACGTTCTGGCCCTGCTTCACGCGGCCGCGACGGATGCGGCCAATGCCGATGCGACCGACGTATGAATTGTGGTCGAGCGTCGAGATCTGCAGCTGTAGCGGACCTTCGGGGTCGGCGACGGGTTCCGGCACGTATTTCAGGATGGCCTCGAACAGCGCGCTCATGTCCGGCTGCTGCGCGGTGGCGTCGAGGCTGGCCCAGCCCTGCAGGGCAGAGGCATAGACCACCGGGAAGTCGAGCTGTTCGTCGGTGGCGCCGAGCTTGTCGAACAGGTCGAAGGTCTGGTCGATGACCCAGCCGGGTCGTGCGCCGGGACGATCGATCTTGTTCACCACCACGATGGCCTTGTGGCCCAGTGCCAGTGCCTTGCGCGTCACGAAGCGCGTCTGCGGCATCGGCCCTTCGACCGCATCGACCAGCAGCACCACGCCATCGACCATCGACAGCACCCGCTCGACCTCGCCGCCGAAGTCGGCGTGCCCGGGAGTATCAAGCACGTTGATGCGCACGCCGCCATAGTCGATGGCGCAGTTCTTCGCCAGGATGGTGATGCCGCGTTCCTTCTCGATGGCATTGGAATCCATGATGCGCTCGCCCACTTTCTCGTGGGCGGCGAAGGTGCCGGACTGCTTCAGGAGACAGTCCACCAGCGTGGTCTTGCCATGGTCGACGTGTGCGATGATGGCGATGTTGCGGATCGGGCGCTGCATGGATGCTTGGGAATGCCGACCAGTACGGCATGGGCCTTGAAAAAAAGGGGCCGCGAGCGTAGCAGTTTTCCCCCCGGATTTCCCCTTAAACTCCGGGTATCCCATGGCCCGCCCACCTCCCGATCCATCGCCGGCGCAGCGGCCAGCGCTGCACCGGCTGCCGCGCGAGTTCCTCGAGGTTTTCGCTTATGGCCGCAAGGCCGTCGAGCTGGTCTGGCGCACCAGCCGGCCGCTGACGCTGTGGCTGGCGCTGCTGACGCTGCTGCTGGGCGCGCTGCCGGCGCTGATCGCCTGGATCGGCGCGCGCATCGTCGATGCGGTGGTGGCTGCCGCCGGCAGCGGTGGTGCGCTGGCGCCGGTGCTCGAGCTGGTGGCGCTGGAGGGCCTGGTGGTGGCAGTGCTGGCGCTGTGCACCCGCGGCCATTCGCTGGCCTCGACGCTGCTGCGCGAAAAGCTGGGCTTCCGCGTCAATTCGATGATCCTCGAGAAGGCGCTGACGCTCGACCTGGAGCACTTCGAGGATTCGGAGTTCTACGATCGGCTCACGCGCGCGCGGCGCGAGGCCTCGGCGCGGCCGCTGTCGCTGGTCCAGCGCAGCTTCACGCTGGCGCAGAACATCATTTCGCTGGTCAGCTTCGGCGTTTTGCTGTGGCAGTTCTCGCCGTGGGCGGTGCTGCTGCTGCTGCTGGCCGGATTGCCCGGCTTCGTCGCCGAGACGCGCTTCTCGAACGAAGCCTATCGCCTGTTCCGCTGGCGCTCGCCGGACCGGCGCATGCAGACCTACCTGGAAACCGTGGTGGCGCGCGAGGATCATGCCAAGGAGGTCAAGCTGTATGACCTCGGCCGGCGTTTCATCGATCGCTACCAGGCCATCCATCACAAGCTGTTCGCGCAGGAGCGCCGGCTTGCCATCCGTCGTGACAGCTGGGGTTTCGGGCTGGGTCTGCTGGCCACGGTTGCGCTGTATGCAGGCTACAGCTGGGTGGCCATCAGCGCCGTGCGCGGCGCCATCACCATCGGCGAGATGACCATGTACCTCCTGCTGTTCCGCCAGGGACAGGGCGCGGTCAGCGCCGCACTCGGCGCGATCAGCGGCCTTTACGAAGACAACCTGTATCTGTCGACGCTGTATGAATACCTGGACACACCGCCGCGCGAGCCCGGCGGCACTGCCACCTCGGGACCTGATCCGCGCGACGGGCTGCGCCTGGAGCGGGTGTCCTTCACCTATCCGGGCGCCGAACAGCCGGCACTGGCCGATGTCAGCCTGCACCTGCCGCCGGGACGCAGCCTTGCGCTGGTGGGCGCGAACGGCTCGGGCAAGACCACGCTGATCAAGCTGCTGACGCGCCTGTATATGCCCACGGCCGGACGCATCCTGCTTGACGGGCGCGATCTTGCCGAATGGGATGTGGAGGTGCTGCGCCGGCGCTTCGGCGTGATCTTCCAGGACTATGTGCGCTACCAGATGCTGGTGGGGGAGAACATCGGCGCCGGCGATGAGCCGAATTTCAGCGACGAGGCGCGCTGGGGCGAGGCGGCCCGGCAGGGCGAGGCCGATGCGATGATCCGGACGCTGCCGCAGGGCTATCACACGCAGCTTGGCAAGTGGTTCCAGGGCGGACGCGAGCTGTCCGGAGGACAGTGGCAGAAGATCGCCGTGTCACGCTCGTTCATGCGACGCGATGCGGACATCCGCGTGTTCGATGAGCCCACCGCGGCGATGGATGCCGAAGCCGAAGCGGAGGTGTTCCGCCATGTGCGCGACCTTGCGCAGGGGCGCATGACCATCCTGATCTCGCACCGTTTCTCGACGGTGCGCATGGCCGACGAGATCATCGTGCTCGACGGCGGCCGCATCGTCGAGCGCGGTGATCACGATGCCCTGATGGAGAAGGGCGGAGTCTATGAGCGGCTGTTCTCGCTGCAGGCGCAGGGCTACCGCTGAGGAAATGTCGTCAGACGCTGGTGTCGCGGTTGGCGATGATCCGCCGCAGCAGTTGCTTCAGGTGGTTGAATTCATCGAGGCTGAAGCCGGCGAGGTGACTGTTGTAGACCGCGGCCAGATGGTGCGGGATCTTCGTGGTGAGCTCGCGTCCCTGCTCGGTGAGCGACAGTTCGACCACACGACGGTCGGTGGAACTACGCGTGCGCATCAACAGGCCCTTGGCTTCCAGCCGGTCGAGCATGCGTGTCATCGCACCCGTGTCGGTGTTCAGGTCGCGCGCCAGGCTTGCCGCGGTGGGATTGCCACCGCGCGAGATGATCATCAGCGGCGCCCATTGCACCGAGGTGAGACCGTACGGCCGCATGGCCGCTTCAGCCGCACGCATCAGTGTCGAGACGGTGGTGCGCAGCAGGTAGCCGATGGATTCTTCCGCGGACCAGTTGTCGCCGCGATAGAAGTCGGGGATGGGAAGTTTCTCGTTGCTCATCGTGCCACAGTATCTGCACAGGCAGTTACGGTCAACCCCCGCGAGAATGCCTTCAGGTATAGTGCCGCATCTTATGAGCGCTACCCCTGAAAGTTTCGAGGCAGCCTTTGCCAAGGCAGTCGATCTCGGCAACAAACTGGCGGACAAGGACAAGGACGCCGATCTCTGGGACATTGCCGACGGCCTGCTGGCCGGCGCGGTGCAGTACTGGCTGTACTCCCGCCAACCCTGCGGCGACCCGCGCTGCCAGGACTGCCTGCCGATCAGCACCGCCGAGGCCCGCGTAGAGGAACTGCGTCGCCTGGTCCGCGAACTGGCCAGCGACAGCGAGTACTACCACACGCCCACCGATTCCAACGCCGGCCGCGCCTGAGCGCGCGCGCCAGCTTTCCATCCAGGTTCGCGCATGATCATCCAGACGGAAGTCGTCATCGTTGGCGCCGGCCCCTGCGGGCTGTTCCAGGTCTTCGAACTCGGCCTGCTCGGCATCAAGTGCCATCTGCTCGACTCCTTGTCGAAGCCGGGCGGGCAGTGCACCGAGCTGTATCCCGAGAAGCCCATCTATGACATCCCGGCGTTGCCCGTGTGCGGCGCGCAGGAACTGATCGACCGGCTGCTCGAGCAGATCGCACCCTTCGGTGCAGAGATGCACTTCGGCCACGAGGTCACGGTGGTGAACCGGCGTGAGGACGGTCGGTTCGATGTGGAGACCGCCGGTGGTCTGAAATTCGATGCCGGTGCCATCGTCATCGCCGGCGGCGTGGGTTCCTTCCAGCCGCGTCGCCTGGGCGTCGAGAACGCCGACCGGTTCGAAGGCAGCCAGATCTTCTATCGCGTGCAGTCCGCGGCGGATTTCCACGGCAGGCACCTGGTGATCTTCGGCGGCGGCGACTCGGCGCTGGACTGGACGCTCGACCTGGCCGGCAAGGCTGCGTCGCTGACGCTGGTGCATCGGCGCGCCGACTTCCGCGCCGCGCCGGCCTCGGTGCAGAAGATGCAGGCGCTGGCCGCCGCCGGAAAGATCCGTTTCATCGAAGGCACCGCCGCCTCGCTGATCACCAGCGGCGACCGGTTGACCGGCGTCAACGTCAAGGATGCCGGCGGCACGCTGCATGCGCTGGATGCCGACTGCCTGCTGGCCTTCTTCGGGCTGGCGCCGAAGCTCGGCCCGATTGCCGAGTGGGGCCTCGAGCTTGAAAAGAAGGCGCTGCGTGTGGATACCGAGAAATTCCAGACGAATGTGCCGGGCATCTTCGCGGTGGGCGACATCAACACCTATCCGGGCAAGAAGAAGCTGATCCTGTCCGGCTTCCACGAGGCGGCGCTGGCGGCTTTCGGCATCCAGCACCATCTCTATCCGCAGAAGCGCCAGTTCCTGCAGTACACGACCACGAGCCCGGTGATGCACCAGCGCCTGGGCGTGTCCGATTCCGACACCGCATCGCCGGCGGCCGCCGCCGGATAGCAATGCTGGCTCCCCTGGCTGATCTGGTGCAGCTGCTGGCGCTGGAAAAGCTGGAGGTCGACCTGTTCCGCGGCGCGAGCCGCGACATCGGTTCGCCGCAGGTGTTCGGTGGGCAGGTGCTGGGGCAGGCACTGGGCGCCGCCTATGCCACCGTGAAGGACCGCGAGGTGCACTCGCTGCATGCGTACTTCCTGCGCCGTGGCGACTTCAATGCGCCCATCGTCTACCAGGTGGACCGCAGCCGCGACGGGGGAAGTTTCTCCAGCCGGCGCGTGCTGGCCATCCAGCACGGCCAGCAGATCTTCCACATGTCCGCATCTTTCCAGGCGCCGGCCGACGGCCTGACGCACCAGCTGCCCATGCCCGAGGTGCCACCGCCGGAGACATTGCCGGACCTGCGCGAGCTGCTCGAGTCGCAGACCATGCCGCTGCCGCCGGCGGTGCAGCGCTTCTCCGGCCGCAATTCGCCGTTCGAGTTCCGTGCGGTGCAGGCCATGGATTATCCGGATCCGGAACCCGGGCCACCGCGGCTGGATGTCTGGTTCCGCGCGGTGGATCGCATCGGCGAGTCCGCGGCGCTGCATGCCTGCCTGCTCGCCTATGTCTCGGACTACCACCTGATGACCACGGCCATGCGGCCGCATGGCTTCTCGCTGGGCAGCCAGGGCGTGATCGTCGCGAGCATCGACCATGCCATGTGGTTCCATCGTCCGGTACGCGTGGACCAGTGGCTGCTGTATTCCATCGAGAGTCCGGCCGCTGCCGGCGCGCGGGGGTTTGCGCGCGCCAGCATCTTCTCGCAGCAGGGATCGCTGGTGGCCAGCACTGCGCAGGAGGGGCTGATCCGCGTGGTGGCGGGGGCAGGGACGCAGCGGCAGCCGTAGCCGGAGCCGGAGCCGGAGCCGGAGCCGGCGGTATCGTGCAGTGATGCCGGATGTGGCGCAGTGGATCATGCTGCGGCACCCCCATTAGCCTGCATCGGTCGCGGGGATCGTCAGGGAGGTCGCGTGGGATTCTTGTCCGGACTGCTGGTGCTGGCGCTGCTGATTGGCGTTCCCGTGGCCGTGGCGATCGCGCTGTCACGCACGCGGGAGATGCGGGTGCGCATCGAACGGCTGGAGCGGCGGGTGGAGGTGCTCTCGCACCAGGTGCAGCGCACGGCGGCTGATGCCGGGGACCAGACGTCGCAGCCCCCGACCGCAGTGCGCACCGGCTCCCGGCCGGGCGAAACGGCCACCGATACATCGCAGGTCCCTGCGCGTTCACAATCCGCTCCGGCCACGACGCAGCAATCCGCACCGCCGCGGCCATCACGTTCGCGCGAGGCTCATCCTGATGCCGGCTGGATCGATGCAATCGCCGCGCGCATCAGGCGCTGGTTCACGCATGGCAATGTGCCGGTCAAGGTCGGCATCGTGGTGCTGTTCGCCGGTGTCGCCGCGCTGCTGAAGTACGTGGCCGACCAGGGCTGGCTGCACTTCCCGATCCAGTGGCGCCTGACCGGCATTGCCGTGCTGGCGCTGGCAGCACTGGCCTTCGGCTGGCGGCAGCGCCGGCTGCGCCGCACCTTCGCGCTGAGCGTGCAGGGTGGCGCCATCGGCGTGCTGCTGATGACGGCATTCGCGGCGTACCGTCTCTATGACCTGCTCGATCCGGCCGTGGCCTTCGGCGCCTGGGTGGTGCTGGCTGCCGCGGCCGGATTGCTGGCAGTGTTGCAGGAGGAGCGCGCGCTGGCCGTGCTCGGCATCCTTGCCGGCTTCCTCGCGCCAGTGCTGATGAGCACCGGCGCCGGCAACCACGTGGTGCTGTTCTCATTCTATGCCGTGCTGAATGCGGCCATCTTTGCCATCGCGTGGTACCGCTCCTGGCGCGAGCTGAACCTGCTGGGCTTTGCCTTCACCTTCGGCATCGGCACGCTGTGGGGCATCGAGCACTATTCGCCGGACAAGTTCGCCACCACGCTGCCGTTCCTGCTGCTGTTCTTCGGCTTCTACCTGCTGCTGCCGCTGCTGCATGCTCGCCGGGCCGATGCCGCCGGGCGCCGCATCGTGGATGCCAGCCTGGTGTTCGGCACACCGCTGGTGGCCTTCGCGCAGCTCGCCGCATTGCTCGACGGCAATGACCCTGCACTGGCGGCCAGTGCGCTGGGGCTGGGCGCGCTGTATGCAGTGCTGGCGCGGGGGCGTCGCGCACCGGTGCCGCTGCTGCAGCAGGCGTACGCGGCGCTGGCCGTGGGCTTTGCCACGCTGGCGGCGCCGCTGGCCCTGTCGGCAGAGGCGACCGCCAGCGTGTTCGCGCTGGAGGGCGCGGCACTGGTGTGGTTCGGCACCGCGCAGTCACGACGCCTGTCCCGCTGGGCGGGCACGGCACTGCAGCTGCTGGCCGCGCTGCAGATGGCGCAGGTGATCGGCACGACCGATGCGTTGCAGCCGCTGGCCAATGCCGCCTTCATGGGCATGCTGCTGCTGTCGCTGGCCGGCTTCGCCAGCGCATGGAGCGTGGTGCGTGCGGGAGCCGATGATGACGACTACGGACTGGCCTGGTACCTGTGGGGCCTGACGTGGTGGCTGGTGGCTACCAACCGCGAGATCGGCCTGTTCGTGCCGGTCGACGCCGGCGATGCCGCGCGCATCGGTCTTGCCGCCTTCACCGCAGCGGCAGCGGCGCTGGCATTGCGCCTGGATCGTGGCCCGGCGCTGGCCTGGACCATTGCCGCCGCGCTGGCCGCGGCCGTGCCGCTGGCGCTGTCGCAGGTTCAGCAGGTTGCGCATCCCTTCGAGGGTGCAGGTCTTGCCGCGTGGGCGGGCTTTGCATTGCTGGGCGCGTTTGCCCTGCATGCGCTGCGCGTGCATGCGTCGCGCCATGCCGTGGCAATCGCGCATGGCGCGTGGCTCATTGCGCTGACGCTGGTGGTGGCGCTGTGGCTGCGCTGGGTGTGCGCCACGGCGGACCTGGCCGAAGGCTGGCGGCATGCGGCCTTTGCACTGCCCTGGCTCCTGGTCGGCGGTCTGCTGACCGGGCAGCCGCGATGGATGAGCTGGCCCCTGCAGCAGCGCTTCGATGCCTGGCGCGTGCCGCTGCTCACCACATGGTTTGCCATCGTGGCCGTGATCGCACTGGGGCTGCTGCTGGTGCCCGGCGATGCCGCGCCGCTGCCGTGGATCCCGCTGCTGAACCCGGTGGAACTGGTGCTCTGTGGCAGCGTGCTGCTGCTGGCTGTCGGCTTCTTCCGCAATGCCGTGCCGGCAGTGGTGCAGGCATTGCGCGCGCCGGTGCTGGCCGGTGCGCTGTTCCTGGTGGCGACCTCGGTCACGTTGCGCGCCGTGCACCAGCTGGGCGATCTGCCCTGGGATGGCAGGCTGTTCGATACTGCCCTTGCCCAGGCCAGCCTGAGCCTGGTGTGGAGCGTGCTCGGCGTGGCGGGCTGGGTGGCCGGATCACACCGGCGCCAGCGCGAGCTGTGGCTGGTGGGTGCGGTGCTGATGGCGGTGGTGCTGGCCAAGCTGGTGCTGGTCGACCGGCTGCACCTGGGCAACCTGCCGGGCATCGCCTCGTTCATCGGCTATGGATTGCTGTGCACGGTGGTGGGATATCTGGCGCCGGCGCCGCCGCGGGCTGCTACGGCCTGATTTGACGGGCAGGCCGGCGCGGCGGTCTACTGTCCGCGACGCAACGGAGCTTTGCCCAGACCATCCCGGGGAGGTCGCCCATGGACATGCGGGTATCAAGGATCGATGCTGGTTCCTTACGGCCGCTGAAGCGCGGCGCACTGCCGGCCGTGATGCTGGCACTGCTGTGCACTGCAGACCTGCCTGCCGCATCACCGGGCAGCACCGCGCCGGCCGCGGCTCCTTCCGCATCCGACGCCACCATGCTGCCGCTGCTGCCACCGCGGCGCCGCGCGGAACAGCAGGCGCTGCGCGCCGCAGTCGCCGCGCATCCGGAATTGCTGCGGCCAGAGCCCGCCGGGATGCATGCAGCAGCGGTGGCACTGGCGCTGTATCCGGACGGCCGCATGGCGGCCAGCAACCTGCGATTCGCCGAACCGCCGATGTCGCCCGGGGGTTTGCTGGTGGCGGCATCGCCACAGCGGCGTGCGATGCTCGAGTGGCTGCAGTCGCTGCTGCCGGGGGATGGAGAAGCGCCTGCCACCGCCGAATGGGCGCGGGGCACCGCCGTGGGCAATGGACGGCTGGGCGCCGATGTCACGCTGTACTTTGCGCGCGTGCCGGACAACTTCGACCCGCGCAGATCCGATGCGCGCGTGCGCAGCATCGTCAGCCGCCTGCACCGGGACCTGCTGTTCACCGGTGATGACACGCGCAACCGTCTCACCGTGCTGCTCGATGGTGACGGTGCGCTGATCGCCCGCCACATCGACCGCATCCCGCGGGTGCAGGCCACGCAGGCCGGGCCGCAGGTGCCCGTCGCGCAGCGCGCGCAGGCGCTGGCTTCCCGGCTGCAGGTGGATATGGCGCAGATCGGCCTGATGGGTCGCACCCGCGTGCAGGATGGCGGCGAGCTGTATGTCGTCGAATATGCATGGCAGCGCGAAGCCGGCGGGTCCGCGCCGCAGGTGCTGCAGCCGCTGCCGCCGGCCGAGGCCATCGACAGCGCAGTGGCGCAGGCGTTGGTGGCGCGTCATTTCCCGGCGGCGTCGACCCCATCGACAGCGGCGGGCAGCGCAGGATCGGTGGCGCCCGCCATCGTGCTGTCGATGGATGGCGAGGTGCTGCGCACCGGCAGCGTCCCGCTGGTGAATGGTGGACTTCCGGTCGCAGCGCTGCAGCAGCCGCTGCTGCAGCAACTGCGCATCGCCGATGTGCTGGTGCAGGCGTTGCCCGGCACCGGCGGCAGGATGCGCGACGCATTGTTCGTCTGGTATGCCGGCGAGCCGCCCACAGGGCCAGCGCCTGAAGCCGCAGCGCCGGCGGACGGTCGCACCGCGCCGCGGCCGGCGGCGTGGCCGGTGCAGGCCACGGCAAGCCAGCCGCCGCGTGCCGCGCGCGGCGATGCCATGGCGGCCGCCGACGTGCCGCAGCAGGCACTGCAATCCCTGCTGCGTGCCCATCCGGACATTCTCGACAGCGCGAATCGCGGCGGCTGGTACTCAGGCGCCGTGCTGTTGCGCGCCGATGGCAGCCTGTTCCGCAGCGCGCTGCGATTCGCGCCGGATCGCGCACAGGCCATGCGCGACATCCTCGACCAGCGGTACATTCCCGATTCGGCCACTGCGGGGTTCGCCTCTGCCACCGCGCGCGCGAAGCGCGAGCCTCAGCTGCTGCTGAAGCGTCCCGGGGACGGGGTGGGCGCGGGCCGTACGCTGCAGAACCACCTGGTGGTGCAGTATGCGGTGCTGCCTGCAGACCACGACGAGCAGCGCACGCCGCTGAAGGTGTGGGAGAGCGTGGCCGCCCGTCACGCCGCATTGCTGCTGCCGCGCGATGCGCCGGTGGCCAACCGCGTGACCGTGCTGCTGGCCGAGGACGGCAGCATCGCGCGTGAATACGTCGAGGTCGGCACGCCGGAGCAGATGCGTACCGCGGCAGCGGACTTCGCTGCCCTGGGTTTGGCGGCCGGTGACATCGGCGTGCGGGGCGAGATGACGCTGGGCCGCAATGACTACCAGGAAGTGGATGCCGCGCCCGATGACCAGCAGATGCTGCGCGCGGCGCTGTGGTCGGCACTGGGGAAGCGCGATGAACTGATCGTGCACTACGCCTGGCCGCGCCGGCCCGGCGAAGCTGCCGCTGCGTATCCGGCGGCCTCCGGCCGGCGCGGTGCTGCGAACTTCGCTGCCGACGGCACTGGCGTGAGTGGCCTGCGGGCCATTGCCGCCGAGGCCCTGGCCGCAGACGGCGATACCGACTGACGTTCCCGCAGGCGGTGCTGTCAGTGCGCGTTGGCGGCGGCGGGCGGCCCGCAGCGTCGGGCGTCAGCGCGCCGCAGCCGCGGCCGGAAACTGGATCAGCTCGAAATGATTGCCGGCAGGATCGATGCCCATGCCGATGCGGATGCCGCTGTAGCCGAAGTCGAACGGCTCGCGATCCATGCGGCCGCCGGCTGCCTTGACTGCGGCCACCACGCGGTCCATGTCGGTGACCGTGAACACCACATGCGCCATCGTGTCGGCGCCGTCATCGGCGGGGTTGGCGAACCGATGATAGTGCAGCGCGCGGTTACAGCACCTTGCCGGGATTCATGATGCCGTGCGGATCCAGCGCCGCCTTGATCCGGCGCATGGCCGCAAGCGCGGTGGGGTCGGCATAGCGGCGCAGCTCCTCGACCTTCAGCGCACCGATGCCATGCTCGGCGCTGAAGCTGCCACCGAACGCGGCCACCAGGTCGTGGACCGCGCGTCGCAATTGCGCCTCGCGGGCGAAGAAGGCCTGCCGGGTGGCTCCCTCGCGCTGGTTCAGGTTGAAGTGCAGGTTGCCGTCACCGGCGTGTCCATAAGCGATCAGGTATCCCTCCGGCGCCAGCTGCTCGCACAGCGCCGCGCCCTGCGCGATGAACTGCGGCAGTGAAGCCACCGGCACACTGATGTCGTGCTTGATGCTGCCGCCGGCGCGCCGCTGCGCTTCCGGCACGCTTTCGCGCAGTCGCCACAGGTCCTCGCGCTGTGTCGCGCTGGCGGCCAGCGTGGCATCGGTGGCCAGCCCTTCTTCGATCGCGGCAGCGAGCGCGCGCTCCAGCGCGCCAACGATGTCGAGCTCGCCGCTGGTGACCAGCTCCACCAGCAGATACCAGGGACTGGCGGCGACGCCCGGATGGCGGGCCGCCGGCACCTGCCGCAACACCAGCTCCAGTGCGACATGCGGCACCAGTTCCAGCGTGGTCAGCGCATCGCCACTGGCGGCGCGCAGCCGTGCCAGCAGTTGCAGCGCGGCGGCAGGCGAGGGCGTCGCCACCCAGGCCGTGGCCCGCTCGCGCGGCCGCGGATACAGTTTCAGGCTGGCCGCGGTGATCACGCCCAGCGTGCCTTCGCTGCCGATGAACAGCTGGCGCAGGTCATAGCCGGTGTTGTCCTTGCGCAGCGGCGAGAGCTGCGCCAGCACGCTGCCATCGGGCAGCACGGCCTCGATGCCCAGCACCAGCTCGCGCATGCTGCCGTACCGCAGTACCGCAGTGCCGCCGGCATTGGTGGCAAGGTTGCCGCCGATCTGGCAGCTGCCCTCCGATCCCAGGCTGAGTGGAAACAGCCGGTCGGCGGTGTCCGCGGCATCCTGCACCGCCTGCAAGGTGCAGCCGGCCTCGGCCACCAGTGCAAAGTTGGCTGCATCGACATCGCGGATGCGGTTCATGCGCGCCATCGCCATCACCACCGCACGGCCGGATGCATCCGGCGTCGCGCCCCCGCAGTAGCCGGTGTTGCCGCCCTGCGGAACCACTGGCACGTGTGCCTCGTGGCAGAAGGCGAGCAGGCGCGCCACCTGCGCGGTCTCGCGCGGCAGCACAACGGCGGCGGCGCGGCCATGGAACAGGCCGCGATGATCCGTGAGGTAGGGCGCCTGGCGTGACGCATCGGTGAGCACCGCATCGGCGCCCACCAGTTCCGCCAGCCTGGCCGGAAGATCCACGGCCGCGGCTGCGGCGGTTCAGGCCGCCGCGATCGCCGCGCGGCGGCAATCGGGCTTGGTCAGCAGCATCTGCACGTCACCGAGCTGCCGCTCGGCGAATCCGCCCTCGCAGTAGCACAGGTAGAACTCCCACAGCCGCACGAAGTGGTCCGGATAGCCCAGCTCCTTCACGCGCCGCAGGTTCGCGAAGAAACGCTCACGCCAAATGCGCAGCGTCGGCGCATAGTGCGGGCCGATGTCCTCGAGGTTGAACAGCTTCATGTCGGTGACGCGCGCCACCGAATCGGTGATGGCCTGCACCGAGGGAATGAAACTGCCGGGAAACACGAAGCGCTGGATGTAGTCCACCGACTTCAGGGCCCGCGCATAGTACTGGTCCTGCATTGTGATCGCCTGCAGCAGCATCGCGCCGCCGGGCTTCAGCAACGAGGAGCACTTGCGGAAATAGGTGTCCAGATAGCGTGCGCCGACTGCCTCGATCATCTCGATGGAAACCAGCTTGTCGAACTGGCCGTCGATGTCGCGGTAATCCTGGAACAGCAGCGTGATGCGGTCGGCAA
Organism: uncultured Steroidobacteraceae bacterium; assembly: GCA_964417875.1. Lineage (GTDB taxonomy): Bacteria > Pseudomonadota > Gammaproteobacteria > Steroidobacterales > Steroidobacteraceae > ZC4RG30. The sequence continues at coordinate 19,266 of CAYQJU010000005.1, read as the reverse complement.
GGCCGCGCTTCTGGATCTTCGCCTTCGCGAAGTCGTGCTGCTCGCGCGAGATCGTGGTGGTGGTGACGCGGCAGCCATAGCGCTCGGCGGCATGGATGGCCAGGCCCCCCCAGCCGGTGCCGATCTCGACCAGGTGGTCCGACGGGGTCAGCGCAAGCTTGCGGCACACCGCATCGAACTTCGCGACCGAGGCCTCGTGCAACGTGGCCTCGTCGTGCAGGAAGATGCCGCAGGAATAGGCCATGGTCTCATCGAGCATCAGCTCGTAGAGGTCGTTGCCCAGGTCATAGTGCGCGGCGATGTTGCGCGCGCTGCCCTGCCTGCTGTTGCGATTGGCCCAATGCAGCAGCCGGCGCAGCCAGGCGCCGCCACGTGCCGCGACGCCCGATTCCATCTCCTGCATCACATGGCGGTTCAGCACCATGATGCGCACCAGCGCGGTGAGGTCGTCGCAGCGCCAGTAGCCATGGATGTAGGCCTCGCCGGCGCCGACGGTGCTGCCGAATGCAGCCAGCGACCAGAACTCCGGATTCTTCACCACGATGGTGGCGGCCAGGCCGCAGCGGCCGGTGCGCGCGCCAAAGCGCCAGGTGTCGTTGCCTTCCTGGATGGTCAGTGCGCCATCACGCAGCAGCGAAAGGCGCTTCAGCAGGCCATGGCGCGCGACGCGCGCCATGAAGCCGGGTTGTGCGATGGCGGCCTGCGCCGGCAGCGCATCCGGGATGATGGTGGGCTTCGACGTCGAGTCCATCCGCGAAGGATGCTTTGGGAGACCGCGTGGATGCAAGCCGCGACCGGCGGAAGGCCGGTCGCCCTTACGGGGAATCTGCCGCCTGCATCAGCCACTGCGCTGCCAGTCCGCCAGCGCGCACATGGCTATCAGTCGGCTCAGTAACGGTCGTCGTCGTCCTCGTCGTCTTCCCAGTCGTCGTCTTCGTCATCGTCCTCGTCATCGTCGTCGTCGTCCCAGTCATCGTCGTCGTCGAGGTCTTCGTCGTCATCCTCGTCTTCGTCTTCTTCTTTTTCCTCTTCTTCATCGCCGCCGGCCCAGCCCTCGGGCTCTTCGATGCGTTCGAGGTCGAGCTCGCGCCAGGCGTCGAGGTCCAGCTCCTCGATGTCGCCATCCAGGTATTCGATCTCGACCAGTTCGCCGTCTTCATCGACGGACAGCACGCGGAAGGTGTCATCCTCCTCGACGTTCTCGTACCACTGGCCTTTGACGGGTTCGTAATCTCTGCCCACGGTCGCTCCTGGCTCATTGTGCGCTGGCGGAAAATGCAGTTTAGGACCAGCGATGTCGGCGGGCAACGGCGAAAGCCCTGCTATAGTCGCCGCTCCCGCATGCACACGCGCAGCCGCCATCGTTCCGCAAGTCCGTTGCTGCTGACCGAGGCACGTCGCGTCGTGGTCAAGGTCGGCTCCGCACTGCTGGTTGACCAGGGCAGCGGCCGCCTGAACCGCAGCTGGCTCGAGGCTCTGGTGCACGACCTGAAGCGCATGCGCCGACGCGGCCAGCAGATCATCATCGTGTCATCGGGCGCTGTCGCGCTGGGGCGACGTCAGCTTGGCCTGGCGCGGGGCGCGCTGCCGCTGGAACACAAGCAGGCCGCCGCGGCTGTCGGCCAGATCCGTCTTGCACATGCCTACAAGGAACTGCTCGAGGAAGAGGGCACGGCCGTGGCGCAGCTGCTCCTGACCCTGCAGGACAGTGAGCAGCGCCGCCGCTACCTGAATGCGCGCGCCACGCTGAACACCCTGCTCGAGCTGGGCGCCATCCCGGTGATCAACGAGAACGACACCGTGGCCACCGCCGAGATCCGCTATGGCGACAATGACCGCCTCGCGGCGCGCGTCGCGCAGATGGCCAGCGCCGACTGCCTGGTGCTGCTGTCCGATGTCGACGGGCTGTACTCCGCCGATCCGAACCTCGATCCGCAGGCGGAGTTCTTTCCCGAGGTGCGCGGCATCGGTCCGCGCATCGAGGCCATGGCCGGCGGCTCCGCATCCGATGTCGGCTCCGGCGGCATGGCCACGAAGATCGAGGCGGCACGCATCGCACTGGATGCCGGCTGCCACATGTGCATCGCCTCCGGCCATCCCATGCACCCGCTGAAGCGCATCGAGGACGGCGAGCGCTGCACCTGGTTCATTCCCTCGGCCTCGCCGGCCACCGCCCGCAAGCAGTGGATCGCCGGCTCGCTGAAGCCGGCCGGTGTCCTGACCATCGACGCCGGTGCCGAGCGGGCGCTGCGCGCGGGCCGCAGCCTGCTGCCGGCCGGCGTCACGGGGCTGCAGGGCACGTTCGAGCGTGGCGATGCAGTCGATATCGCCGATGCCGCCGGTCGCGTCGTGGCACGGGGCCTCGTGGCTTATTCCAGCGGCGACGTGCAGCGCATCATGGGCCGGCAGAGCTCGGACATCGAACAGCTGCTGGGGTATCGTGGTCGCGCCGCGGTGGTGCACCGGGACGACCTGGTGCTGCGCACGGCCGTGCAGGAATCGATGGGAGCATCATGAACATGCAGGTGGTTGAGAAGTCTGGTCTGGATCTCGAGGCGGCAATGCTGGCGCTGGGTCGCGCTGCGGCGGCCAGCCGCGCGCCGCTGGCGCTGGCTGACGCCGCCACCCGCAACCAGGCGCTGCACGCCGCGGCGCGGGCCATCCGCGAGCAGGCGCCGGCGATCCTCGCGGCCAATGCCGATGACATGCGCGTGGCGCGCGCTCGTGGCCTGTCGCCGGCAATGCTCGACCGGCTGCTGCTCGATGACCGGCGCATCGAGGCGATGGCGGCCGGCATCGGGCAGATCGCAGCGCTGCCCGATCCCATCGGCGCCGTCAGCGCCGAGTGGACGCGGCCCAATGGCCTGACCATCCAGCGCGTGCGCGTGCCGCTGGGCGTGATCGGCATCATCTACGAGAGCCGTCCGAACGTGACCGCCGATGCCGGCGCACTGTGCCTGAAGTCGGCCAATCCGGTGATCCTGCGCGGCGGTTCGGAGAGCCGGCAGTCCAGCGCCGCCATCCATGCCTGCCTGGTGGCGGGCCTGCAGGCAGCAGGTCTGCCCGCCGGGTGTATCCAGATCGTGCCCACGGCCGATCGCGCGGCGGTGGGCATGATGCTGGCCGGGCTCGACCAGCACATCAATGTCATCGTGCCGCGTGGCGGCCGCAGCCTGGTCGAGCGCGTGCAGCGCGAGGCGCGCGTGCCGGTGATCGGCCACCTGGAGGGCCTGTGCCATGTCTATGTGGACCGCGATGCGGATCCGGCCATGGCGCGCGAGATCATCCTCAATGCCAAGATGCGGCGCACCGGCATCTGCGGTGCGGCCGAGACGCTGCTGGTCGACCAGGGCTGCGCGAAGCAAATGCTGCCGATGCTGCTGGCCGCGCTGGCCGAAGCCGGCTGCGAGCTGCGCGGCGATGCCGCGGCGCAGGCCGCCGATGCGCGCGTGAAGGCGGCCACCGACCAGGACTGGCGCACCGAATATCTCGACGCCATCCTGGCGGTGCGCGTGGTCGATGGCGTCGGCGGCGCCATCGCGCACATCGCCGCCCATGGCTCCGCGCATACCGATTCCATCGTGACCGGCAATGCCGACACCGCCGCGCGCTTCCTGCGCGAGGTCGACAGCGCCATCGTGCTGCATAACGCCTCCACGCAGTTCGCCGACGGCGGCGAGTTCGGCATGGGGGCCGAGATCGGCATTTCCACCGATCGCTTCCATGCGCGCGGTCCGGTGGGTGTGGAGCAGCTCACCAGCTACAAGTACGTGGTGCGCGGCACGGGGCAGGTCCGGCCCGGCTGAGCCGCGGCCATCCCATCAGTGGGGGGCGTCATCATGCTGAAGAAAGCCGGAGTGGTCGTGCTGCTGCTGGCAGCCGGCGCGGCGCTGGCGCTATACCTGCGTGGCGGGCCGGCGTCGGCCCCTGAAATCCCCGACTTTCAGCCTCAGGCCGGGGCCAGCGCCGAGGTGCGCATCGCCGACCTGGAGCAGGCGCTGGCTGCGCAGATCGATCGCTCCCGCACGCTCGAGGCGCGCATCGCGGAGCTGGAGCGGCAGCGGGGTGAGTCAGGTGTCGCGGCGCGCACGCCGCCGCCGGCCCCCGACCCGGATCGCATCGCGCAACTGCGCGAGCGCCTGGGCACCGAAGGCGGACCGCCGGACGCGGCGACGCTGCGCGAGCGGCAGCGCGAACGCCGGCTCGAGCGCATGGTCGATGCGGGCTTCACGCGTGAGCGTGCCGAGTGGATCGAGCGGCGCACCGAGGAACTGGAATACCAGGCCATGCAGGCGCAGTACGAGGCCCAGCGCAGCGGTCGCCCCGGGCAGGCGGGCATGGATGTGCAGCGTGCGCTGCGCGCGGAACTGGGCGATGAGGATTATGAGCGCTACCTGCGCGGCACCGGCCGGCCCACCGAGGTGCAGGTGCTGGACGTGCTGGCCAGCTCCGCCGCCGAACGTGCCGGACTGCAGCCAGGCGACCAGGTGCTCTCCTATGCCGGCACACGCGTGTTCGACATGCGCGAGCTCAATGCGCTGTCGCGCGAGGGCAATCCGGGCGAGACGGTGGTGATGGAGGTGCGGCGCAATGGCCGCACCGAACAGCTGGTGGTGCCGCGCGGCGTGCTGGGAATGTCCGGCGGCGCCATGCGCGGGTCACGCTCTGGCGGACCGCGCGGCGGGCGTTGAAACGGTTGCGTGGGGATCCGGCTCGCCCGCGCTATCGCGCGTAGGTCGCCATGAAGCTCGCCTTCGCCAGTGCGTTGGCATTCACCATGAAGCCGGCGCGCGAGGCGGTGGCATGCGGCGGCAGTTCGAGCTTCGGCACCTTCAGCGCATAGACCGTGAAGTTGTAGCGGTGCGGCGGATCGCCCACCGGCGGACAGGGTCCGCCCCAGCCCACCTCGCCATAGTCGTTCATCAGCTGGCGGCAGCTGGAAGGCAGCGTCGTGCCCTCCGGCTCGCCCGCGCCCTTGGCCAGCGAGGTGACGCTGGCGGGAATGTCGATCACCAGCCAGTGCCAGAAGCCGGCGCCGCCGGTGGGCGCGTCCGGATCGTGCACCAGCAGGGCAAAGCTCTTCGTGCCCGGCGGCGCATTGCTCCAGTGGATGGACGGGGAGACATTCAGGCCCGGGCCACCGGGCATGGCATAGGCGAACTCGTCGGGAACCGGTTCGCCGGGCTTCAGGTCGATGCTGCCGGCAGTGAATGAGGCGTGGTCGGTCATGGCGTCCTCCTCCTCACATGCGCGCCGCGCGGGCGCGGGTGGATCACACAGTTTCGTGCTGATGCCCGGCGTGCGCGGCCGCGTGTCCGTGCGCAGGGTCATGGTCGCCTGCGTGCGCCGCGCAGCGCTCGCAGTTGACCCAGCCGGAGTCTCCCGAGACGTAGTGTTCCTTCTTCCAGATCGGCACCCGGTGCTTCACTTCGTCGATCACATAGCGGCAGGCGCGGAAGGCCTCGTCGCGATGCGCGGCGGCGGCGCCCACCCAGACCGCCACATCGGTCAGCCCCAGCTCGCCCAGGCGATGCACGCACAGGATGCGATCCACGCCGAAGCGTTCGCGCGCCTCGGCGATGATGCGCTCACCCTCACGCACGCCCAGCGCCTCGAAGGCCTCGTAGTCCAGGCGCGTGACCTGCTGGCCCTCGTTGTGGTCGCGCACCCAGCCCTCGAAGGCGGCGAATCCGCCGCAGTGCGGATCGATCAGTTCGGCGCGCAGCGGCACCGCGTCGATCGGAGCATGCGAGAAACGGAACGCGCTCATCCGCCGGCCACCGGCGGGATGAAGACCACGGCATCGCCGGCCGCCAGCGGCCGCGACCAGTCCGAGAATTCGGTGTTGACCGCCACCTTCAGGTGTTCCGGTCCCAGCGAGAAGCCGTGGCGCGCCGACAGTTCGGCATAGAGTTCGCGCGGTGTGGCGGCGCGGGTGCGCACGGCCTCCTCGCGGCGGCCGGCCTGCTCGCGCAGCAGCGCGAAGTACTGCACCGTCAGTTCACGTTCGGCAGTGGCGGCGTTGCTGCCACTGCCCATCCTTGCAAGTTCTGCCGGAGTGTTCATGTTGTCCAGACTCTCCGCGTCGGGTTGATCCAGCAAGAGGGTATCGGATTGCAGCAGGAATTTGCGCGGACAGTGCTTTCCTGCCGCCAGCGCTGCGGCCAGGCGGGTCGAGGTTTGCGGTTCCCAGATGGCGCACAGCGGCTCGGGCAGGCCGTCGTGGCTGCTGCGGAAAGCGGTGGCGTCGCGGGCCGGGTCGCGGCGCGCGATCAGCTGCTGCAGCGTGGCCGCGTCGAGGCGCGGCAGGTCGCAGGCCAGCACCAGCCAGGCCACGCCCGGGTGTGCGCGCTGCGCGGCCAGGATGCCGCCGGCCGGCCCGGCGGGCACATCGGGCAGGTCGACCACCTGCGGGAACGCGGCGCGCAGCGGCTCGCCGCGCTGGTCCTCGCGCACCGACACGAAGCTGCGCGCAGTCAGCGGCGCCAGCAGGTCGAAGGCGCGCGCCAGCTGGCTGCGTCCGCCGAATTCGATGGCCGCCTTGTCGCGCCCCATGCGCGTGCTGCGGCCACCGGCCAGCACCAGGCCATGCAGCGGTGCGGTCATGTCCGGGTCCGTTTGCCGCGGCGGTGGAAATCGCGCTTGCCACCGCTCTTGGACACCAGCTGCACCGGACCGATGCGGATGTCGTGCGACAGCGCCTTGCACATGTCATACACCGTCAGTGCCGCGACACTGGCGCCGGTGAGTGCTTCCATCTCGACGCCCGTGGTGTGCGTGACGGCGACATGGCAGGTCACCACAAGACCGGTGCGCGTGGCGCGGATGTCCAGCTTCACCGATTCGAGTGGCAGCGGGTGACAGAAGGGGATCAGCTCGTGCGTGCGCTTGGCGGCCAGCACGCCGGCGATGATGGCGGTATCGAACACCGGTCCTTTCTTCGTGCGATGGCCGGTTTCACGCAGCGCGCGCGCTACGTTGGCAGGCAGCGTCACCGCCGCTTCCGCGCTGGCTTCGCGGCGGGTGGCGGTCTTCTCGCCCACATCGACCATGGTCGGCCGGTTGGCCGCATCCAGGTGCGTGAGCCGGGATGGGCGTGCTGCAGCCATGATCAGCCGCCGATGTAGTTCATTTCGACCTTGGGGCCGGTGTTGCGGGTGCGCAGTTCCACGCGCTGCTCGCTGTAGCGGTCCTGGCGGTTCAGCCACGTGCCCCGCACGATGCGCAGCAGCTGCTCGTCATCGGCGCCGCTGCGCAGCGGGCCGCGCAGGTCGACGCCACTCTGTGCGAACAGGCAGGTGTAGAAGCTGCCATCCGATGACAGCCTGGCACGCGAGCAGGCACCGCAGAAGGGCTGGGTCACCGACGAGATGAAACCCACCTCGCCCTGGCCATCCTCGAAGGCGTAGCGGCGCGCCACCTCACCCACATAGTCCGGCCGCACCGGCTGCACCGGCCAGCGCGCATGGATGCGCTCCACCAGCTGCGCGGACGGCACGACGAGGTCGGACTTCCAGTCGTTGCGATTGCCCACGTCCATGTATTCGATGAAACGCACCGTGATGCCGGTGCCGCGGAAGCGTTCCACCAGCGGCAGCACTGCATCCTCGTTCACGCCGCGCTGGATCACCGTGTTGATCTTCAGCGGACCCAGGCCCGCGGCCTGCGCATGCTCGATGCCATCGAGCACCTCGCTGACCTTGCCGAAGCCGCCGTTCATGCGCGCGAACACGTCCTGGTCGAGGCTGTCGAGGCTGACCGTGACGCGGGCCAGGCCCGCGGCCTTCAGCTCCGAGGCATAGCGGGACAGCAGCACGCCGTTGGTGGTCAGCGCGATGTCCTCGACGCCCTCGATGGCATTGAGGTCGGCAATCAGGTCGGGCAGGTTCACCCGCAGCAGCGGCTCGCCGCCGGTGATCCGCAGCTTGCGCACGCCCAGCGGCACGAACAGGCGCGCCAGGCGCAGGATTTCGTCAAACGACAGGCGTTCGGCCGTTTTCAGGAAGCCGTAGTTCTCGTGGAAGCGTTCCCGCGGCATGCAGTAGGGGCAGCGGAAATTGCAGCGGTCCATGACAGAAATGCGCAGGTCGCGCAGTGGCCGGCCCAGCCGGTCGCGCGGGCTGCGGTCAATCGTCGTCACGTTGGTCATGCTCTCGCCAGTGGCGGGGCGCGCCCCGGAATCCCAAGTATTGGGGCGGGGCGGCAAAACTCCAAATGCCCGCGCCGGGAAAGGCGCGGGTATTGCAGGGCCGCATGCGCGAGGGCGCAGGGGCGGGCCTGCGGAGAGCTACTTTTCGCTTTTCTCGCGGAAGACGCGCAGCTGCTCGTTGAAGCGGTTGGCGACTTCGTGCGCCTCGTCGACCGCTGCATCGTTCTTCTGCGTGTAGCGGTCGGTCATGGTCTTTTTCTGCCTGTCGCTGAGGGTGTCCGCATCCTTGGCGAGCGCGGCCTGGTGTTCGGCCTTGATGCACTCCAGATAAGCGGTCATGTCGCCCTGATACCCCTTGACCACTTTCTGCGTCGCGACCATTTCATCGCGGGTTGCCGACTTGCCGTCAGGCATCTTGCCCGGCTTCTTTGGATAGGTGCAGTCGGCCCAGGCGGGCGAGGCCAGGGTAGCCAGAAGGACAAGGCAGGCAATCTTCTTCATATCGTGAACCCCTCGTTGGCCCTGCGGGCCTTCTATGGCCGTCATACTACTGACTCGTCGCAAGCCGTGCCATCATCGCTTGGGGCAGGGCGCCCGTAGCTCAGCTGGATAGAGCATCAGGCTTCGAACCTGAGGGCCGGGGGTTCGAATCCCTCCGGGCGCGCCATTCACATTTCGAAATTTGCATCAGTCGCGCTGCGCCGCAAGCCACGTGCGCACCACATAAAGGTCGGACACGCGGCCGGCGAGCATGCGGTCCAGCGGCGGCTCGCCGCCGAACGGCGGGGCGGCATTCGGCCGGCGGATCCAGTCGGCCTGTGCGTGGTCGGCGAACAGCATGCGCAGGTCCTGGCAGATGCCCTGCAGATAGCTGATGCGTTCGAGCGCGTCGCCTGGCACGGCGCCGGCGTGGTCGCGCTTCCAGCGGAAGAAGGTGGAGCGGCCCGGGCTGCCCAGCAGGCAGCGTTCCTGTTCCGTGGTCAGTCCCCAACGCGCGGTGATGGTGAAGAAGGCGCGAAGGGCGGTGCGCGTGGTATCGCGGCGTTGCGCCGGAGTGAGTCTGGCAACGCGGGTCATGAGGCCATGTTAGTCCCGTTCGGGACTACCTACAATGCTGCGATGGAAATCGAACTGCGGGACCTTCATCTGCATCGCGGCGGCACGCATGTGCTGCGTGGCGTGTCCTGGCATGTGCGCGCCGCCGAGCGCTGGCTGGTGGTGGGCAGCAGCGGCGCGGGCAAGACGCAGCTGTTGAAGGTGGTCGCAGGGGATGTGTGGCCGGATGCAGGGAACGGCGCATCGCGCCGCTACCTGCTGGATGGCGAATGGCATGAACATCCGGTGGACGTGCGCGATGAACTCGCGTGGCTCGGTCCCGAGCGCCAGGACCGCTACGAGCGTTACGGCTGGAATCATCCGGCCCTCGACGTGGTCGGCACCGGCCTGCATCGCACCGACATTCCGCTGCAGCCGCTCACCATGGATGAGTCCGCGCACTGTCTGCGCCTGCTGCGACGTGCCGGCATTGCGGGGCTGGCCAGGCGTCGCTTCCTGACCCTGTCCTATGGCGAGCGGCGGCTGGTGCTGCTGGCGCGCGTGCTGGCGTGGCGGGCGCGCTTCCTGCTGCTGGATGAAGTGGCCACCGGCCTCGATGCGCCGAACCGCGACCGGCTCTATGGATTGCTGGATGGTCCGCATCTGCGCGGCACCGGCTGGATCTGTTCGGCGCATCGTGCCGAGGATGTGCCGCGCGGCGCCACGCATCTGCTGTGGTTGCGCGACGGGCACATCGTCGAGGCGGGGCGCCTGAGTCCGGGCAGGCTGCGCCAGGCCCTGCAGGAAGCCGCGCGCGAGGTGACAACGCAGCCCCTGCGGAAACGGAAGGTCCAAACCGTGGTCCCCTCGCGAAAGATGGCAATGCCGCTGGTGCGCCTGTCGTCGGCCGATGTGTGGATCGAAGCGCGGCGCGTGCTGCGTGACATCGATCTGGAAGTGCGGCGGGGCCAGTGCTGGGTGGTGCATGGCGCGAATGGTTCGGGCAAGTCGACGCTGTTGCGCACGATCTATGGCGACCATCCGGTGGCCGATGGCGGGCGCATCGAGCGCGCCGGCATCGAACCCGGTGTGCCGCTGGATGATTTCCGTGCGCGCACCGGCTTCGTGGCGCCGCATCTGCAGACCGACTATCCACGGCATCTTTCCGTGCTCGATACCGTCGTTTCGGGCCTGCATTCCAGCATCGGGCTGAACTTTCCGGCCACGCCGGCCGAACGCCGTCGCGCGCAGGCGGCGCTGCGCGCGCTCGACATGCAGCACCTGGCACCGCGCACGCTGGGAGAGCTGTCCTATGGCCAGGTGCGCCGCGTGCTGTTCGCGCGCGCGCAGGTGCTGCGGCCCCGCCTGCTGCTGCTCGATGAGGCGTTCACCGGCCTGAATGCGCCGGTGCGCGCGATGCTGATGGCATGGCTGGAAGCGCGCATCGCCGCGGGAGTCACGGTCGTCATGGCGACGCACTACCGCCGGGAGTGGCCGGTGAACGCCACGCACGAGCTGATGCTGTCTCGCGGAAGGGTCACCTACGCAGGTACAGTGCGCACATGAGGCAAACGCGGCTTGCAACGATCGGTCTCATCGTCATTGCGGTGGTGATCGTTGGCCTGGTGGTGCTTTGGCAGGCGCCGCCGCGCGGCGAGCGGGTGCGCATCGCAGGCGTTGGCGAGGTTGCCGCAGTGACGCGCGCCGACGCCGCATCGGAGCTGGTGCTCGAAGAAGCGTTGCAGGCGGCAGAAACCGAGGCCATGCAGCAGCAGGTGAAAGCGTTCATCGTGCATCGCCGCGGTCACCGCGTGTTCGAGTACTTCGCTGCGGGCATTTCCGGTGCCAGCGAAATCGACGGGGGCGAACTGGCCACCGCCGTGCTGCAGCTGGCCTTGCATCAGCCGGCGGATGCTGCCGCAGACACCGCCGCCATTGCCCGCCATGTCAGCGAGCGCATCTGGCTGCCGCTGCGCGCCGCCGATGCATGGCTGGTCGATGCAGGGCAGGCTGGCCCTGGCCAGTGTTGCATCGAGGCGCAACTGGATGACTGGCTGCGCGTCGCGGACCTGGTGAATGGCCTGGGTGCCTACCAGGGTGAGAGAGTCGTGGCGCCGGACGCAGTGCGCGGCCTGCTCGAAGGCCTGCAGCTGCAGTGGGCCGGCGATGAATCCTTCCTCGCGCGCGACGGCATCGCCTTCGACCTGGCCGACGGCGCCCGGCTGTGGCTGGCGCCACGGCGTGGCCTGACCATGCTGGTCTGGGCCGACGGGGTGCAGGCGCACGATACCCTGCTGCCCAACATCCTGATGCGTGGACTCAACGATGCGGCGCCTTCCATCGGCGGCGACATCTCCGACCTGGTACCCGGACACTAGAGGCAGGCAATGATCTATTCCTATGGGGATCGGCGACTCGAGGCCGAAGGCGTTTACTACGTGGCGCCCAGCGCCGATGTCATCGGCTCGGTGCGGCTCGGCAACGAGGCCAGCGTGTGGTTCGGCGCGGTACTGCGTGGTGACAACGACTGGATCCACATCGGTGCCGGCAGCAATGTGCAGGATGGCAGCGTCATCCATGTCGATCCGGGTGTGCCGGTGGTGGTGGGCAACGAGGTGACCATCGGCCACGGCGTGCTGCTGCATGGTTGTCGCATCGGCGATGGCACGCTGGTGGGCAATCGCGCCACGGTGCTCGACGGCGTGACCATCGGGGCCGGCTGCCTGATCGGCGCTGGTGCGCTGCTCACGCCGAACACGCACATCCCGGATGGCTCGGTGGTGTTCGGCTCGCCGGGGCGCGTCGCGCGCGCGGTGCAGCCGCGCGACCTGGAGTGGATGCGCAAGGGCAATGCCTCATACCGCGCCAAGGTGCGCGAGTATGCGGCGCTGCTCAGGCCAGCCTGAGTTCGGCCTCGAACACGATGCGGGCGCGGCCGCTGATGGTGGCCGCCACGGCGCGTCCATCGTTCGACAGCGTCACTTCCACATCCACCTGGCCCGGGCGTCCCACATGGCGTCCCTGCCGGCCGCTGAAACGGGCGCTGCCGTTCTGGCCGGGCAGCAGTCCCAGTTCGCGCAGATGCACGCCGAGCATGGCGTGCGCATTGCCGCTGACCGGATCCTCGTCGATTCCCAGCGCCGGACAGAACATGCGCGAATCGGTGGTGAGGTGTGCGGCATCCCCACCGCGCACGAACAGGAAATAGCCCTGCGCGCCAATGCGCGGCGACATCGCCGCCAGCGCCTGCAGTGACGGCTTCGCCGCATCGAGCGCGGCTGAATTGCGCAGTCCGACCAGCAGGCGCGTGCTGGCGGCGCCGGCGATGCGCGGCGGGCAGGCCGGATCAAGCTGGGCGCGCGACAGATCGAGCAGCCCCAGCACATCATCGATCTCGCTGGCGCTGGGTGTGCGGCCCAGCGGCGGCGCCGGCTGGCTGATGGCATGCGCGCCATCCATCGCGCGGATCTCCACCACGCCGGTGCGCCCACCCTGGCGCCGCAGTGCTCGCGGTTCGATCTGCTGCAGCACCGCATGCACCGCCAGTGTGGCATGGCCGACGAACGGCGCCTCCTTGCGTGGCGTGAAGAAACGCACATGCAGGTCCTCGGCATCGGAGGCGGGCGGCAGCACGAAGGCACTGTCGCCATTGTTCAGTTCGCGCGCGATGGCCTGCATCTCGGTGTCGTCGAGCTGGTCCGCGCCAAGCACCACGCCGGCCGGGTTGCCGGTGAATGGCTGGTCGGTGAAGGCATCGACCTGGAAGATCCGCAGCTTGCGCATCGCTCATTCCATCTGCTTGCTTTCGATGCGCCGCAAGCTAACATAGCCCCCGCCTTGGGGTGGTCCACGATCTTGGACCTGAGACGACCGGATGCGCCGGCAGACCCGTTGAACCTGATCCGGTTAGTACCGGCGTAGGGAGCAGGTATTGTCTTCGGCCCTCAACGGGTCGCTCGATCCTTCGCTTTCCAGCTTGCGTCTATCGGATCTTCATTCGTAACCGATGAGGATCTGCCATGCGTTTCAAATCCGTTCGTGCCGGCCAGCCTGCGCTGTTGCTGGCCCTGCCATTGCTCGCCACCCCGGTCATCGCTGCAGCCGCCCAGCAGGATGATGATCTGGACGAGGTCATCGTCACGGCCACGCTGCGTGCGCAGCAGCTCGAGGAAGTGGCCGCCAGCGTCACCGTGCTCGAGTCGCAGACGCTGCGCGATGCCGGCCAGCAGCATTTCCAGGACGTGCTGAACCTGGTGCCGAACCTGAACTGGGCCGGCGGCACGTCGCGGCCGCGCTACTTCCAGATCCGCGGCATCGGCGAGCGTGAACAATACGAGGGCGCGCCTAATCCGTCGGTGGGATTCCTGATCGACGACATCGATTTCAGCGGCCTCGGCATGCCGGCCACGCTGTTCGACGTTGGCCGAATCGAAGTGCTCAGCGGTCCACAGGGCACGCATCACGGCGCCAATGCACTGGCTGGACTGGTCGTCGTGCGCGGGCAGGATCCATCGCGTGATGCCGGCTGGAACCTTTCGGCCGGTGCCGGCGACTATGGCATGCGCACGCTGGGTCTTGCCGCCACCGGTCCTGTGGATGCGCTGGACTCCGCGTGGCGCGTGTCGGTGCAGCAGGCAAAAGGTGATGGCTTCATGCGCAATACCTATCTTGGCCGCGACGACACCAACGGCCGCGACGAGCTCACCGCGCGGCTGAAGTGGCGCTGGTATGCCGGCGAGGATTCGCAGCTCGACTTCACCTTCCTGCATGCGGACATCGACAATGGCTATGACGCCTGGTCCCTGGACAACTCCCTGATCACGCTGTCGGATGAGCCCGGCGAGGATTCACAGCGCGCCAACGGCGCCTCCCTGCGGCTGGAGACCGGCGCCTGGGGCGCGAACCGGCTGACGGCCATCGGCACCTATGCCAACTCCGACAGCATCAACAGCTTTGATGCCGACTGGGGCAACGTCGACCACTGGGGTTCCTGGGTCTATGCCTATTTCGGCAGCTATGCGCGCGAACGCACCACGCGCAGCCTGGAACTGCGACTGGCTTCGCCGGCGCCGGAAGCCGGCGGCGGCATTGCGTGGCTTGCCGGCGCCTACGCGCTGGGCATGCGGGAGCGCGGCGAGGATGTGATGCACAGCGCCTACGCCGAGCCGGAAGAGGACGAGGTGTTCACCGGCATCGATACACTCAACCACCGCTATCGCGCCACCAACCTTGCGCTGTTCGGCCAGCTCGATGGCTATCTTGCGCCGCGCTGGCGCTGGTCCGGTGGGCTGCGCTTCGAGCAGCGCCGCGCCAGCTATGCCGACGCCGGCATGGTTTCCGGCGGGACCCGCGGCGCGGATCTCGACTCCACCGACCGCATGCTGGGCGGACAGCTGTCGCTGAGCACCGAGCTCACCGGCTCACAGACCGCCTATGTCGCGCTGTCACGCGGCTACAAGGCCGGCGGATTCAACCCGGGCCTCGTTGCCGCGGATGACGCGGACGCCGAAGAGGCACGGCGCTTTGATCCGGAGTACCTGTGGAACCTCGAGACCGGCCTGCGTGCCGGGCTGGCCGATGGCCGTGGCCAGGCCGGCATGACGCTGTTCTACCAGTGGCGCCGTGACCAGCAGGTGCGCACCGGCAGGCAGCTGGATGCGTCGAATCCCAACAGCTATGTATTCGTCACCGACAACCTGCCCAGCGGCCACGCGACCGGACTGGAGGCCACGTTGCGCTACCGGCTGCTGCCATCGCTGGAGATCGGCGGATCCCTCGGCCTGCTGCGCAGCCGCTCCGGTGCCGGCACCACGGTGGACGAGGGCAATGCCATTCCCGTGGGCTCGCGCGAACAGGCGCATGCACCGTCATACACGGCGGCCGTCAATGCCACCTGGCGCAACGGCCGCGGCCTGATGGCCCGCGTCGATGTCACCGCGATGGATTCCTTCTATTTCGATGTGCCCACCGATCATGACCAGAAGGCCCGCGCCCACGCGCTGACACACCTGAAAGCTGGATATGAAGCCGGCCACTGGAGCGTGCATGCATGGGTGCGCAACCTGTTCGACGAGGACTATTCCGTGCGTGGCTTCTATTTCTCCAACGAACCGCCGGACTGGCAGGCGAAGCTGTATCGCCAGCGCGGGGAGCCGCGGCACTTCGGCATCACCGCATCGCTGGACTTTCATTCCGCAAGGTAAGGAGAATCCCATGGATATCGCCGTCGAGATCAGCCTGTATCCACTGGATGAGAACTTCATCCCGCGTATCCAGGATTTCATCGATCGCTTGAACCGCCACGAGGGCCTTGTGATCACCACCAATCATCTGAGCACGCAGGTGTTCGGCGACCATGCGCGCATCTTCGAGGTGTTGCGCCAGGAGATGGGCGAAAGCTTCGCTGCCGGTGGCAAGTCGGTATTCGTCACCAAGTTCATCGGGCCCTATCCGGTGCCGGATGCCTGAGGACTTCACGCACCGGGTGCTGGAAGGCATCCGCACCACGCACCCGGCCGAGTGGGTGGCCGTGGCCGCCGGCGTCATCTATGTGCTGCTGATCATGCGGCAGCAGCGGCTCGGCTGGGTGTTCGGCGGCATCAGCGCCGCCATCCTGATGGTGCTGGCGGCGCGCGCACGCCTGCCGATGAATGCGCTGCTGCAGGCCTCCTACGTGATTGCGGCCGTGTATGGCTGGTGGTCCTGGTCGCGCGGCGAGGCCGTGAAGCCGATTGCCTTCTGGCGCCGGCGCGGTCATGCGGTGGCGCTGGTGGCCTGCGTGGTGGTCAGCCTGGTGCTGGCACGCCTTCTGGCGATGGACGGTACCTCGGCGTTTCCGTTCACCGATTCGCTGGTGGCCTGCATGGGCCTGGTGGCCACGTGGATGGTGGCGCGGGTGTACATCGAGAACTGGCTTTACTGGATCGTGGTTGATACGGTTTCGATCTACCTCTTCTTCTCGCAGGGCCTGGTCGTCGCCTCGATTCTTTATGTGCTGTTTCTCGTGATTGCCACCGTCGGCTTCTTCAACTGGCTTGCAAAGTACCGGCGTCAGGCCCGTACGCGATGATTCCCCCGCATGTGCTGGCGCAGGTCCCCGGATGCGGGGACACGCGGCCGCCGCGGGCAGTGGTGCCGCTGCAGGGCGGGGAAGGGCGCAACGAAGTGCTGCGCATCGACACCGCCGAAGGAAGTTTCGTCTGGCGACGGCGCCTGCCGCCGGTTGACCGGCCGGGGGCATCGGCGCGCACCGAGCTGGCCGCACACCGGCATGCGGCCGCGGCCGGCCTGGCACCGCCCGTGCTGCGCGCGGCGCCCGATGCCAGCTGGATCCTGATGGAATACATCGACCAGGCGCCCTGGAGCGAGCAGCAGTTGTGCAGTGAGCAGGGCATGGAGCAGCTGCTGGCACGGCTGGCCACGCTGCATGCCATCCGCGCCCCGCCGGACGTGCCGCCCGCCGACGCAAATTCGATGGCCCGTGGCTACCTTGAACGGTTGCAGCGCCGCGATCCGGCCGCGGCGGCATCGATGCAGCCGCTCGTGCAGCGCATCGACGCAATCGGGCAGGAGCTGGCCGGCCTCGAAGAGGAGGCCGTGCTGGTCCACGGTGACCTGATGGCCGGCAACATGCTGGGCGAGGGGCCGCAGCTGGTCGACTGGGAATATGCCCAGGCGGCCGACCCCAGCTGGGACTGGGCCTGCCTGCTCAGCTACTACCCGTCGCTGGAACCCTGGGCCGAACGGCTGGTCGCTGCCGGCGACGATGTGCCGCGCCGCCGCGCCCGCCTCGCGTTGCAGCGCGAGCGCTTCGAGCTGCTCAATCGCCTGTGGCAGCGGGCCTATCCGCCAATGATCTAAATTGATGCTGGATAACTGCCTGCCGGCGCAGGCAAAATGACGGGCTTTACGATCCGACTTGAAGGGCACCGGCAAGAATCATGGCTCTGATCAAGGTTACTGACCGCGACGGCAACCAGCACGAGGTTGACGGCAACACCAGGTTCACGCTGATGGAGAACCTGCGCGATCTCGAATACGGCGTGGCCGCGGTCTGTGGCGGCATGTGCGCCTGCGCCACCTGCCATGTGTGGGTGGATCCGGAATGGCAGGACAAGCTCCCGCCGATGCATTCCGACGAGAAGGACCTGCTGGGGGACCTCTCCACCTATCGCCCCGGCGCCTCGAGGCTGTCCTGCCAGATCAAGTTCACCGAAGCGCTGGCCGGCCTGTCGCTGCGCATTGCCGACGACGAGTGAGGCACGCTTGAGGGAGCCCGTCATCCGGCCTGGAAAGGCCCTGATCTGCGGTTCGATGGCCTATGACACCATCATGGTGTTCGAGGATCATTTCCGGAACCATATCCTCCCCGACAAGCTGCACATGCTGAATGTGTCCTTCCTCGCGCTGCAGATGCGGCGCGAGTTCGGCGGCTGTGCCGGCAACATCGCCTACAACCTGAAGCTGCTGGGTGACACCGGCCAAGTCATGGCCACCGTCGGCCACGACTTCGCGCCCTATGCCGAATGGATGGACCGGCAGGGCGTGCCGCGCGACTACCTGCGCACCGTGGCCTCCGAGCACACCGGCCAGGCCTTCATCACCACCGACCTGGCCAACAACCAGATCACCGCCTTCCATCCGGGGGCGATGAGCCACTCGCACCTGAACAAGGTGGGGGATGCGCAGGACGTGGCGCTTGGCATCGTCGCGCCCGACGGCCGCGACGGCATGATCCAGCATGCGGCGCAGTTCGCCGAGGCGGGCATTCCGTTCATCTTCGATCCGGGCCAGGGACTGCCGATGTTCGGCGGCCAGGACCTGAAGGCCTTCATCGAGCAGGCCAGCTGGGTCACGGTGAATGAATACGAGTGGAGCCTGATGCACGACCGCACCGGCTGGAGCGAGGCGGACGTCTGCCGTCGCGTGGCCGCGCTGATCGTCACGCATGGCGAGGCTGGCTCCACGGTCTACACCGCGGCTGGCGCGCTGAAGATTCCGCCCGCGCCGGCACGCGCCGTGGTCGATCCCACCGGCTGCGGCGATGCCTATCGCGCCGGCCTGCTGCACGGCCTGCTGCATGGCCTGCCCTGGGAACGCACCGCACGCATCGCATCGCTGATGGGCTCGCTGAAGATCGAGACCCGCGGCACACAGAATCACCGTTTCACGCCGCAGGAATTCAGCGCGCGTTACGAAGCTGTCTTCGGCGCCTCATAACAACCAATCGAAGGTCAGGGAGCAATGAGCCAGAGCTATCTGTTCACGTCCGAATCCGTCTCCGAAGGCCATCCGGACAAGGTCTCGGACCAGATCTCCGATGCCATCCTCGACGCCATCCTCGAGGTGGACCCGCGCTCGCGCGTCGCCGCCGAAACGCTGTGCAACACCGGTCTTGTGGTGCTGGCCGGCGAGATCACCACGCAGGCGCGCGTCGACTACCAGGGCATCACGCGCGGCGTCATCAAGGACATTGGCTACGACAACACCGACTACGGCATCGACTACAAGGGCTGTGCGGTGCTGGTGGCCTATGACACGCAGTCGCCGGACATCGCGCAGGGCGTGGACGAGGGCAAGGGCCTCGACCTGGACCAGGGTGCGGGCGACCAGGGCCTGATGTTCGGCTATGCCGTGCGCGAGACCGACGAGCTGATGCCGCTGCCCATCCACCTGTCGCATCGCCTGGTCGAGCGCCAGGCCGAACTGCGCAAGAACGGCAAGCTGCCCTGGCTGCGCCCGGATGCCAAGTCGCAGGTCACGGTGAAGTATGTCGATGGCAAGCCGGTGGAGATCGACACCGTCGTGCTGTCCACGCAGCACCATCCGGAGATCGGCCACAAGGAACTTTCCGAGGCCGTGATCGAAGAGGTGGTGAAGCCGGTGCTGCCGAAGGACCTGGTCAAGGGCAACATCAAGTACCTGATCAATCCCACCGGCCGCTTCGTGGTCGGCGGTCCGCAGGGCGACTGCGGCCTGACCGGCCGCAAGATCATCGTCGACACCTATGGTGGCGCTGCTCCGCATGGCGGTGGTGCGTTCTCCGGCAAGGATCCCTCCAAGGTCGACCGTTCGGCCGCCTA
>CAYQJU010000004.1:6012-80238 GCA_964417875.1 uncultured Steroidobacteraceae bacterium | reverse complement strand
GCCAGCGACTTGCTCTCGTCCATCACATAGTCGAGCAGGCTGCCGGTCTCGGCGAGGATGGCCTTGCGCTCATCGCTGGTGTCGCCCTGGCCGAACAGCTGGTAGAACACCTTGCGCGGGTTGTCTTCCATCGGCAGCGGCTGGAACGGCGTGCGGAACGACACGGTGCTGCCGAAGCCGCAGCCGGTGGCGCCCTGGCCGCAGGTGGCATTGCCGCCCTCGCCGGTGAGTTCCAGCGAGGTCAGCGGCGTGTTGCCGGCGAAGTGGCGCGCGGCCAGCTGGTCGGCGGTGGTGCCGAGGTCGCCGTCGCGGTTGTTCACGCCGTAGCAGGACAGCCACGTGCCGGCCATGATGCCGTGCGGATCGGAGCTCTCG
The DNA here is from genome assembly GCA_964417875.1 of uncultured Steroidobacteraceae bacterium. GTDB lineage: Bacteria > Pseudomonadota > Gammaproteobacteria > Steroidobacterales > Steroidobacteraceae > ZC4RG30. Next base: position 79,863 of record CAYQJU010000004.1, on the reverse strand, counting down.
CCGCCCTTGTTGCGCAGGTTGCTGACGATGGTCAGGTGTTTGCGGAAGGGTTCCAGCGGCTTGAGGATGGGCGACATCTCATAGTCGGTGCCGGTCTGCTTCGGCGACCAGGAATCGATGATGGCGCCATGCGGGAAATACACGAACCCCAGCCGCGGCGAAGGCTTTGCGGCGGTGCTGGCCAGCGCGGTGCCCGCGGGGATCATCGCATCGAGCAGCGGCAGTGCCAGCGCGGCACCGGCGCCCTGCAGCAGGGTGCGGCGTGAAAGGGCTTTTCTGGTGATGTACATGCTTCTCTCCCGCTTCAATTTACCACCGAGGCCTGCAGGCTGTCCGGTGCGTCGACCGCGTCCGGGACCCGGGCCTTGAGGAAGGCATCGCTCATCACGATGTGCGTGATCAGCGTCTTGAACTGATAGTTGTCATCGGCCGCCCGGCGCACGATGTCGCGCACCGTCGGCATGTCGTGCGACTCGACCAGCCGGCCCAGCGCATAGATCATCAGCCGCTCGGTGACGTTCTGCACGAATGGCACCGGGTCGGCCAGCAGCGCCTCGCGCAGGTCGTCCGGGTTGCGCACCACCGTGCCGTCGGGCAGCTTGCCGAGCATGTCGATCTCGGTGCGCGCGAAGCGGTCGATGCGGCGCGCCTTGCCGGTGGCATCGAAGCCCTCGAGCACGAAGCCGATGGGATCGATGGCGGCATGGCAGGAGAAGCACTGCGGCTGCTGGCGGTGCGACTCGAGCCGCTCGCGCACCGTGGCCGGCTTGTTGTCGGCGCTGGTCTCGGGCAGCGCCTCCACCGCCGGCGGCGGCACCGGAATCGGTGCGCCCATGATGCGCTCGAGCACATAGGCGCCGCGCAGCACCGGCGAGGTGCGGTTCGGATAGGAGCTGGCCATCAGCACGCCGCCCTTGCCCAGCAGGCCCCAGCGCGCTGGATCCTCCAGCCTGACCTTGCGGAACTGGTCGCCGCGCACCGAGTTGATGTCGTAGTGCAGCGCCACGCGCTCGTTCACATAGGTGTAGGGCGAGGCGAGCAGGTCGAGCACGCTGCCACCGTTGCGGATCACATCGTCCATGAACAGCGCGACCTCCTCGACGAAGTCGCCGCGCAGGTCGGCCGCGCCGCTGGCATAGGGGAAGATCCCCGGATCCGGCGTGATCTCCGGCAGCTTGGTCAGGTTCAGCCACTGGGCGCCGAAGTTGCGCGCCAGCGATTCGGCGCGCGGATCGGCCAGCATGCGATCGACCTGCGCCTGCAGCACCTCCGGCTTGCCCAGGCGGCCCTCGTTGGCCAGCTTCAGCAGCGTGTCGTCGGGCAGGCTGTTCCACAGGAAGAACGACAGGCGCGAGGCCAGCGTCAGGTCATCGATGCGGTAGATGGTGCCGGGCGGCAGGCGCTCGGGCGACTGGTCGGTGCGGAACAGGAAGTCCGGATGCGCCAGCACGGCGGTGAGCGCGCGGCGGATGCCGGCGTCGAAGTCCGACTCGGCGCGGCCTTCCTGGTAGAAGCGCAGCAGCGCGTCGAGGTCGCGGTCGGTGACCGGGCGGCGATAGGCGCGGTGCGCGAACGAGCTGATCACCTCGCGGGCGCAGGGCGCCTCTTCGGCGGCGCTGCGCGGATAACACGCGGCGAAGATGTGGCGACGCGCGGGCGTCTGGCTCACGCCGGTGGCGTTGAACGGGCCGCGGATCTCGAATGAGGACACGCGCAGCACGCGGTCCTGGCCGCCGCCGGGCGTATACATCTGCAGCCGGTCCTCCGACTCGGCGAAGCTGCGGTGGCGGAAGGCCACCACGAAGCGGTGCACGCCGGCGGTGGCATTGAAGCGGACGTTCTTCAGCCGCGCGTTGATGGCCTCGACCGCAGGATCCTGCTGCTGGTCGATGGCCTTCATGTCGTCCTCGCCGCCGATGGTGGTCTCGTAGATCAGCTTGCCGTCGAGCGTCACCACCAGGTGGTTCTCGAACTCCATGTTGTAGACCCACAGCGCGGTGGCCATGTTGGCGATGTTCAGCACGTATTCGCCATCGGCCGGGAAATTGTGGTCCACCGCGATGCCGCCGCGCGTGCCCAGCGGCAGGCCATCCTCATGAAAGATCTGCGTCGATGGCGTGGAGGCGCGATAGGTGGTGGCGGCCGGCAGCGCATCCTTGTTGCCCATGGCCTGCACGACCACGGTGCGCGCCGCGGCGATGTACTGGTCGAGGAAGGACGGCGTGATCGTCAGCGCGGCGGCCACGTTGTCGAAGCCCTCGCGCGGCTCGTCGCGCGGCAGCAGCTGCGCGGCATCGATCTCGATGCCCAGCAGGTCGCGCACGGCGCTGGCGTATTCCTTGCGGTTCAGGCGGGTGAGGCCCACGTAGCCGGGATCCGGATGCTCGCCCGCGGCCTGGTCGAGCCGCGTCTCCAGCCAGCCGATGAAGCGATCGCGCGTGGCAGGATCGGGCATCTCGTGGCCGCCGGGCGGCATCTGCTGGCTGCGCACCTTGCGCACCACCTTCTCGAAGATGTCGGCGTTCTCGCCGATCTCCTGCTCGGACATGATGTCGAAGGCCACGCCGCCGGCCCAGTCCTCGGTGTTGTGGCAGTCAAGGCAGTAGGTCTCGAGCAGTCCCCACTGGCCTTCGCCGGTGTGGCCGGACGGGGCCGGGGCTGCAGCCGCCACGGGGCCTGCCGCCAGCGCCGCCAGCAGCATCGTCCGAAGACCTGCGAAAATGCGAAAATCTTTCACCAGCTCAACCTCTTGCGGCGGATGCCCCGATCCCCGGCGCCAATCTGCGAATGGGCTGCAGGATATGCCATACCCCGCGGAGCGGCCATTGGCGCTCATTGATATAGACCCCCGCCGACCGTGGCGGTTCCAGCAGCATGGAGGGTGATTGATAGATGGAAACTATCGACAAATCGCCCTCGGCAGAGGATTCCGGGCCACGCGCCCGCCGTGCCGGCGTGGACGACGCGCCGGCCCTGGCGCTGGTGGGCGCGGCCACCTTCCTCGAAAGCTATGCCCACCTGCTGCCGGCCGCGGACATCATCGCCCACGCCGCCAGCCAGCATGCCGCCGGGGTGTATGCGGGCTGGCTGCAGGACCCGCGCTGCGCCTGCTGGCTGGCCACCCACGAGCCGGGCGGCGCGCCGGTGGGTTACCTGGTGGCCACGCCGCCGGACCTGCCGCTGGAGGGCATCGACGGGACGGACTGGGAAATCCGCCGCATCTATGTGCTGCACCGGTTCCACGGCGCGGGCCTGGGTCGCGGACTGATGGCCGAGGCCACGGCCGAGGCGCGGCGGGCGGGCAAGCGGCGCCTCTTGCTCGGGGTGTATTCGCGCAATGAACCGGCGCTGCGCTTCTATGCGCGGCTGGGATTCGAACCAGTGGGCACGCGCGCGTTCCGTGTCGGCAACAATGACTATCACGACTTCATCCTCGCCAAGGCCACCGGGTGATGGTCCTGGGACGCATGCCCTGACGCCCGGCAGCGGAAATGCTAGGGTCGCGCCCCACATGAAACGTCCCAAGGGAGATGCCGCACCGGCACGTCGGCGCAACGCCGCGCCGGTGCGTGCGCGCCGTGTCCGCGCCGGCAAGGCGGCGGAATCCTCCACAGCTTCGACATCGGCGGGCGCCGGGTTGCCGCCGCTGTCCGTGGTGGTGCTGGCGGCCGGGCAGGGCAAGCGCATGAATTCCGCGCTGCCCAAGGTGCTGCAGCCGCTGGCCGGCCGGCCACTGCTGCGCCATGTGCTCGACACCGCGCGGCAGCTGCAGCCGGCCGGCGTGCACATCGTCTATGGCCATGGCGGTGAGCAGGTGCGCGCCGCGTTCGCCGACGAGCCGGTGCAATGGGCATTGCAGGCGGAACAGAAGGGCACCGGGCATGCGCTGATGCAGGCGATGCCGGCCATTCCGGACGGCCACCTGGTGCTGGTGCTGTATGGCGACGTGCCGCTGCTGCGCGCCTCGACGCTGCAGGCGCTGGTCGCGCTGGCCGGCTCGAATGCGCTGGCGCTGCTGACCGTGGAGCTGGCGGATCCCGCCGGCTATGGACGCATCGTGCGCAATGCCGCCGGCGACGTGCGCGGCATCGTCGAGGAGAAGGATGCAACAGCTGCGCAGCGGCGCATCCGCGAGGGCAACACCGGCGTGATGGCGATGCCCGCGGCCGCACTGCGTGACTGGCTGGCACGCCTGGGCTGCGACAATGCGCAGGGCGAGTATTACCTGACCGATGTGGTCGGCATGGCCGTGAAGCAACGCGTGCCGGTGCGTCCGCTGACGGTGCTGGATGAAACCGAGGCGCTGGGCATCAATGACCGCATGCAGCTGGCGCAGGTGGAATCGCTGGTGCGTGCGCGCCGCGCCGCCGAGGCGCTGCGCGCCGGTGCGACGCTGGCCGATCCTGCGCGCTTCGACCAGCGCGGCGAGCTCACGCTGGGACGCGATGTGTTCATCGACGTCAACGTGGTGTTCGAGGGTCGCGTGGTGCTGGGCGATGGCGCGCGCGTCGGGCCGAACTGCCTGCTGCGCGACACCACCATCGGGGCCGGCACGCAGGTGCTGGCCAACTGCGTGATGGAACGCGCGCAGGTCGGCGCGGACTGCCAGGTGGGCCCGTTCGCACGGCTGCGGCCTGGCGCCGTGCTCGGTGATGGCGCGCACATCGGCAACTTCGTCGAGGTGAAGAACTCGCGCATCGGCGCAGGCTCGAAGGCCAACCATCTGACCTATCTGGGCGATGCCGACGTGGGGGCTGGCGTGAACGTGGGCGCAGGCACCATCACCTGCAATTACGACGGCTCGAACAAGTCGCGCACGGTGATCGGCGACGGGGCCTTCATCGGCTCGGGCAACATGCTGGTGGCGCCGGTGACCATCGGGGCGGAGGCCACCACCGGGGCCGGATCCACCATCACGCATGACGCGCCGGCCGGCAAGCTGACCGTGGCGCGCGGAAGGCAGGTGACCATCGAGGGATGGACCCGGCCGGTGAAGAAGAGAACTTCCTGAAGGGACGGAGCGGATATGTGCGGAATCGTCGGGGCTGTGGCGCAGCGGGACATCGTGCCGGTGCTGATCGAGGGATTGCGTCGGCTGGAATATCGCGGCTATGACTCCGCCGGCATCGCCATCATCAACGGCTCGGGCAGCGTCACGCGCCGCCGCACCGTGGGCAAGGTGCGCATGCTGCAGGAGGCGCTGGACGCGGAGCCGGCGCATGGCGGCATCGGCATCGCGCACACCCGCTGGGCCACGCATGGCGTGCCCAGCGAGCGCAATGCGCATCCGCATATCTCGCGCGATGGCCTCGCCATCGTGCACAACGGCATCATCGAGAACCATGAGGCGCTGCGCGCCGACCTGATCGCGCGCGGCTACGAGTTCACCTCCGAGACCGATACCGAGGTGATCGCGCATCGCATCCACTGGCACCTGCAGGCGCGGGGCGACCTGTTCGATGCCGTGCGCGCCGCGGCGGCGGAGCTGGAGGGCGCCTATGCACTGGTGGTGCTCGATGAGCGCTCGCCCGAGCGGCTGATCCTGGCGCGCATGGGCTGCCCGGTGGTGGTTGGCCTGGGCGAGCAGGAGAACTTCGTGGCCTCCGACGTGGCCGCGCTGCTGCCGGTGACGCGCCGCTTCATCTTCCTCGAAGAGGGTGATGTGGCCGAGGTGCGCCGCGAGGGCGTGCGCGTGCTCGACATCGAGGGCAACCCCGTCGAGCGCGAGGTCAAGGTCAGCGAGCTGTCGGCGGCCGCGGCGGAGAAGGGACCCTACGCGCACTACATGCTGAAGGAAATCCACGAGCAGCCTGCGGCCGTGGCCAACACGCTGCAGGAGCGCATTGCCAATGGCCGGCTGCTGGAAGCGGCGTTCGGCCCGAGCGCCTCGCAGATCTTCTCACGCGTGGAATACGTGCGCATCGTGGCCTGCGGCACCAGCTATCACGCCGGCGTCGTGGCGCAGTATTTCATCGAGCAGATCTGCCGCATCGCCTGCCGCGTCGAGATCGCCAGCGAATATCGCTACCGCAATGCGGTGGTGCCGAAGAATGCGCTGTTCATCACCATCTCGCAGTCCGGCGAGACCGCCGACACGCTGGCCGCGCTGCGGCTGGCAAAGAAGAGCGGCTATCTTGCGACGCTCGCCATCTGCAATGCGCCGGAGAGCTCACTGGTGCGCGAGTCCGACCTTGTGATGCTGACGCGTGCGGGCCCGGAGATCGGCGTGGCCTCGACCAAGGCCTTCACCACGCAGATCGCCGCGCTGTCGCTGCTGGTGATTGCGCTGACCAAGACGCATGGTGCCGATGCCGAGCGCGAGCGGCGGCTGGTCGAGACGCTGCTGCAGGTGCCGGGGCTGATCGAGAAGACGCTGACGCTCGATCCGGAGATCCGCGCGCTGGCCGAATGCTTCGCCGACAAGCAGCACGCGCTGTTCCTGGGCCGGGGTGCCTTGCATCCCATCGCGATGGAAGGCGCGCTGAAGCTGAAGGAAATCTCCTATATCCACGCCGAGTCGTATGCGGCCGGCGAGCTCAAGCACGGGCCGCTGGCGCTGGTGGACGCCGACATGCCGGTGATCGCGGTGGCGCCAAACAACGACCTGCTCGAGAAGCTGAAATCGAACCTGATGGAAGTGCGCGCGCGCGGCGGCAGGCTGTATGTGTTTGCCGATCCGGAATCGGGCATCGAGTCATCCGATGGCGTGCATGTGATCCAGATGCCGCGGCACGTGACGTATTTCCAGGCGCCGGTGATCTACACATTGCCGCTGCAGCTGCTGGCCTATCACGCGGCCATCCTGCGGGGCACGGACGTGGACCAGCCGCGCAATCTCGCCAAGAGCGTGACGGTGGAATGAAGGGTGGCGCGGTCCGGGGCTCCCGGCGCGCGTCCTCTCCATCTGCAACGGGCTGGCGCTGAGCCTGCTGCGGCGTAGGATGGGCAGACGCGAATGCTGGATGCATGAGTCATGAAAAGCCCCTTCCGACCCGCGCCGACGCGATGCTGACCGCCACCCAGCTGGCGGCATACCTGCGCCGCATCGGATACGCCGAAGCGGTGCGGCCGACGCTCCCGGTGCTGGCATCGCTGGCCGGCGCACATGCCCGCTCCATTCCCTTCGAGAACCTCGATGCCTTCGTCGGCCGGCGTGTCAGCCTCGATCCGGCGGCGGTGTTCGGCAAGCTGGTGCTGCGCAACCGGGGCGGATGGTGCTTCGAGCAGAACCTGCTGCTGGGCAGTGCGCTGCGGGCGGTGGGCTTCGAGGTCACGGACCTGGCCGGTCGCGTGCTGTGGGGCCGCGACCTCGACGCGGTCACGCCGCGCACGCATCGCACCTTGCGGGTGCGCATCGCCGATCGCGACTGGCTGGTGGATGTGGGCTTCGGCGGGCAGAGCATGACCGGTGCGCTCGACCTGGGCGCCAGGGGTCCGCAGCAGATCGGCAATGACGTGTTCCGGCTCGATCCGCTGGACGGCGATGACCTGCTGTCGGTGCAGATCCGCGGCGAATGGCTGCCGATGTACCGCTTCGACCTGCAGCCGCAATGGCCGGTGGATTTCGAAGCGGCCAATTTCCAGCTGTGCATCGATCCGGCCTCGCATTTCACGCAGGGTCTGGCGTTGTCACTGGCCACCGTGGATGGACGGCATGCGCTGCGCGACGGTGAGCTCAAGTTCCATCATCGTGATGGCAGCACGACGCGCCGCGAACTGCGCGACAGCGATGAGGTGCTTGCGGCGTTGCGCGCAGAGTTTGGCCTGCAGATCGATGCGGACCTGGAGCAGGCCCTGCGCGACAGGCTGCGGACGGCGGCGAACGGCTGAGCGGCAGACGGCCCGCGTCGCGCGTCTGCGGAGTTATGCGGGCACGGCCGCGGTCGTCACCCCGGCCTGCACCAGATCTGCCTGCAGGTCATACGTGCCCGCCGCCGTGATGCGCACGCGCGCAAAATCACCCTGCTGCAGGCCGCGCGCCTTGCGGATGTTCACCACGCCATCGATCTCCGGCGCATCGCCAGGGCCACGGCCCACGGCACGGCTGCCCTCGACCGTGTCGATCAGCACCGTCATCTCGCGGCCCACCTTCGAGGCCATGCGACGCGCGGAGATGTCTGCGGCCTTCTGCATGAACCGCGCATGGCGCTCATCCATGACCTCTGGCGCCACGGTTCCGGGCAGGTCGTTGGCCGTCGCGCCGTCGACGGGGGAATATTTGAAGCAGCCGACGCGATCGAGGTCGGCGGCGTCGAGCCACTGCAGCATCTCGTCGAACTCCGCCTCGGTCTCGCCGGGAAAGCCGACGATGAAGCTGCTGCGCAGCGTCAGATCGGGCACCGCCCTGCGCCAGGCGTGGATGCGGTCGAGCGTGTTCTCGGCATGTGCCGGACGCCGCATGCGCTTCAGCACCGACGCGCTGCCATGCTGGAACGGGATGTCGAGATAGGGCAGCACCTTGCCCTCGGCCATCAGCGGCAGCACCGCATCGACATGCGGATAGGGATAGACATAGTGCAGCCGCACCCACACGCCGAAGCCGCCCAGTGCGCGCGCCAGGTCGAGGAAGCGGGTTTCGTATTGCGCGCCGCCGAAGCTGGCCGGCTGGTAGCGCAGGTCGACGCCATAGGCACTGGTGTCCTGCGAGATGACCAGCAGTTCCCTGACGCCGGCAGCCACCAGCCGCTGCGCCTCGCCCAGCACCGACTCCAGCGGCCGCGACACCAGCCGGCCGCGCAGCGCGGGAATGATGCAGAAGGTGCAGCGGTTGTTGCAGCCTTCGGAAATCTTCAGGTAGGCATAATGCCGCGGCGTCAGGCGGATGCCCTGCGGCGGCACGATGTCGGTGAAGGGATCGTGTGGCCGCGGCAGGTGGCGGTTGATTGCCTCGAGCACCTGCTCGGTGGCATGCGGGCCGGTGACGGCCAGCACCTTCGGATGCGCATCGAGGATGCGCTGCGGATTGGCCCCCAGGCAGCCGGTGACGATGACCTTGCCATTGGCATCGATGGCCTCGCCGATGGCGTCGAGCGATTCATCGATGGCCGAATCGATGAAGCCGCAGGTGTTCACCACCACGAGGTCCGACGCCTCGTAGCTGGGTGAAATCTCGTAGCCGCGGATGCGCAATTGCGTCAGGATGCGCTCCGAATCGACGAGCGCCTTGGGGCAGCCGAGGCTGACGAATCCGACGCGAGGGGAAGGGGCGGGCATCCGCCTATGGTAATGGAATGACAGAGCAGTTTGACCGTGCCTACTACCAGCGGTTTTATGGAAATCCGCGTACCGCGGTGACCAGCCGCGCAGAAATGAATGCCCGCGGCAGGTTGATTGCCGCGATGGCCGAACACCTGGGGCTGCCGGTGCGCAGCATCCTGGATGCCGGCTGTGGCGTGGGGCTGTTGCGTGCGCCGCTGCGGCGCGCCATCCCGCGCGCCAGCTACACCGGCCTCGAGGTCAGCGAATATCTGTGCCGCCGCTTCGGCTGGATCCACGGCGGCATCCAGGACTTCACGCGCAAGACGCAGTATGACCTGGTGATCTGCTATGACGTGCTGCAGTACCTCGATGCGAAGCAGACGCGCCGCGCGCTGGCGAACCTGGCGCGGGTCTGCCGCGGCCTGCTTTATTTCGGCGTGCTGACGCGCGAGGACTGGGAAGAGAACTGCGACCAGTCGCGCACCGATCCTGCCGTGAGCCTGCGCGGCGGTGCGTGGTATCGCCGCGAGCTTTCGAAATCCTTCCGCCATCTGGGCGCGGGCTTCTGGCTGCAGCGCGACTGTGCGCTGACGGTGTGGGAGATGGATACCGCTGCCGGGAGCCTCAAATGAACCAGACTTCACGCATTCCCGTCACCGTGCTCACCGGCTTCCTGGGTGCCGGCAAGACCACGCTGCTGAACCGCATCCTGTCCGAACAGCACGGCAAGCGCATCGCTGTGATCGAGAACGAGTTCGGCGAGGTGGGCGTGGACCACCAGCTGGTGATCGGTGCCGAGGAAGAGATCTTCGAGACCAGCAATGGCTGCATCTGCTGCACGGTGCGCGGCGACCTGATCCGCGTGCTGGGGCAGCTGCTGAAGCGGCGCGACCGCTTCGACCACGTGCTGATCGAGACCACCGGCATGGCCGATCCGGGTCCGGTGGCGCAGACCTTCTTCCTCGATGATGACCTGCGCGACGAGTTCGTCGTCGATGCCATCGTGACGCTGGTGGATGCGCGGCACTTCGAACAGCATCTGACCGACATGAAGGAGCCGGCCATCCAGGTCGGCTTCGCGGATGTGGTGATCCTGAACAAGACCGATCTGGTCGCCGCGCCGGACCTTGCGCGCATCGAACAGAAGATCCGCGGCATCAATGGCACGGCGAAGATCCATCGGGCCGTGAATGCCGAAGTGCCGATCGATGTGGTGCTGGGGCTGGGCGCCTTCGACCTGGACCGGGCGCTGGCCTTCGACAGCCGTTTCCTCGAGCCGCAATATCCATTCGAATGGGCCGGTGCATTCGAGCTGGCAGCGGGGCGCCACATCCTGCGTGCGGCGGGTCCGCATGCAGATGGGCATGAGCATGAGCATGACCATGGGCACGCGCACTCGCACCAGCACCACGGCCACGACCATGGCGCGCTGAAGATCGCGCTGCTGCCCATTGAGGCCGCCACCGCAGAGGCCCTCAAGGCACAGGTCGAACCGGCCGTGCGCGTCTTCGCCGAGAAGCCGCAAGCAGCGGAAAGCGGCGATCACCTCGCGCCCGGCGCGCGGCCATTCGCGCTCGAAATGCAATGCATGGGTGGCCAGTGGTGCATCGACATCGCGCAACCGGGCGCCCATGCGCTGTTCGTCGAACATGCGCCGGCCGAGTTCGGCCTGGCGCTGCCGGTGCCGGCCAGCGCCGAGCTGGCCTTCGCCTCGCATCACCATGATGCAGAGATCGGCTCGATCGGCATCGAGGAGCCGCGCGCGCTGGATGCCCGCAAGGTCAATGACTGGCTGTCGTGGCTGCTGCAGGCGCATGGCGAGGACATCCTGCGCATGAAGGGCGTGCTGAACATCAAGGGCGATGACCGGCGCTACATCTTCCACGGCGTGCACATGATGTTCGACGGCCGTCCGGAGCGTGCATGGGGCGATGCGCCGCGCGCCAGCCAGCTGGTGTTCATCGGCCGCAACCTGGATCGCGAGGAGCTGCTGGCGGGCTTCCTCGGCTGCGTCGCCTGAGACGATGAGCGCAGGTGCCACAGTGCTGACGGCGGGCTCGGTGGTCGGGATCGACGACTTCCCGGCCGCGCTGGCGTGGTCGTCCGACAGCCGCACGCTGGTGGTCGGCGGCGGCGAGGGCGGGCTGCATCGCATCGATGCGCAATCCGGCAGCTGCACGCGCTTCGGCGAGCATGCGCCCGGCGTGCTGCAGCTGGCCTTCCAGCCGAAGGGTGCATTGCTGGCCGTGTCCGGCCAGGACGGCGCCGTGAACCTCTGGGATCCCGGCGATGCCACGGCCGCAGCGCCACGCACGCTGCATCGTGCGGTGCGCTGGCCCGCCGGCCTCGCCTGGCGCGCCGATGGCCAGCGCCTGGCCTTCGCCTCGGGCAAGGAGGCGCTGGTGTTCGACGCCGCGGGCGCTGCGGTGGCCAGGCTCACCGGCCATGAAGTGACGCTGTCGCACCTCACCTGGCGCGGCCGCGATGAACTGCTGACCGCCGGACATGGCGCGCTGCATGTGGATCGCGTCGATACCGGCGCCATCGAGGCGCTGGTGATCGAGGGCACGCCGCTGACGCTGGCGCTGTCACCCGACAACCGCATCGCCGCCAGCGGCCTCGCCGATGGCACCGTGAACTTCCGTCACCTGAACAACCGCAAGCGCTCGCGCATGAGCGGCTATGAGGGCAAGGTCGAGCACACCAGCTGGAGCGGCAACAGCCGCTACCTGGCCACCGCCTCGAGCGGCGCCAGCAGCATCGTGGTGTGGGATTTCGGCGGCAAGGGACCGGAAGGCAGCGAACCGCTGCAACTCAATGCGCACGAGGAGCGGCTTGCGGACCTGGCCTTCCAGCCCGGCGGCGCATTGCTCGCCTCAGCCGGGCGCGACTTGCGCGTGGCGCTGTGGCGGCCCGGCAAGGGCGCGCGCAGCGCGCTGGACATTCAGCTCCTGGATGGCCCGGCCGGCACGATCTGCTGGTCGCCGGATGGCCGCCGCCTGGCGCTGACCCAGCCGGCCGGCAAGGTGCGCTTCTTCTCTATCAGTCCGTCATAGAGCGCCAGCTGCTGCTGCAGCGCGCGGTCCCAGGAGTAACGCGCCTCGACGCGGGCGCGTGCCGCAAGGCCCAGTGCGTGGATGTCGCGGTCATACAGCTCGCGCACCGCGCGGGCCATCAGCTCGCCATCCGCGGCGCTGGCGGTGATGCCGACGGTGTCATCCACCAGTTCCGCGACCGCATTGGCGCGCACGCCCACCACCGGACGCCCGCAGGCCATGGCCTCGAGCACCACGAGGCCGAAGGTCTCGGCCGTGCCGGCATGGATCAGCGCATCGGCCGAGGCCAGCGTGCGCGCCAGCTCGGCGCTGTCGCGGTGGTAGGGGATGCGGGTGATGTTCGGCGCCGGTCGCTGGAACTCGCCGCCACCCACCAGCAACAGGTGATAGCCCTTGCCGAGACGGCGGAACGCGTCATGCAGCACATGGATGTTCTTCTCGGCGGAGAAGCGGCCGGCATAGGCGAGCAGGCGCACATCATCGGCCAGGCCGAGGTTGCGGCGCAGCCCGGCGCTGCGCTGGGCGGGATGAAAGGTGGTGGTGTCGACACCGAGTGGCTGCAGCGCGACATTCGAAAGGCCCAGGCTGCGCAGGAACTCCGCCATCACGCGGCTGGGCGCGAACACCAGGTCGAACTGCTCGTAAAGCCAGCGCAGGTAGCGCCCGGCCAGCCGACCCATCGGCCTGCCGAGGCGGATGCCGATCAGCCGCGGCAGATGGGAGTGGAAGAAAGCCACCGCCGGGATGCCGCGCCGGCGGGCCACATCGAGCGCGCACCACGCCGGATGGAAGGCATCGCCGGCCTCGATGAGGTCGGGAGCCAGCGTGTGCAGCATCTGCTTCCAGCGCTGCGGCGCGAGCGGCAGGCGGTAGTTGAACGTGCCGGGCACGATGTAGCCGCTGATGGTGGAGATGCCGCCATGTTGCAACTGCGTAGTGTTGCCGGGGACCAGCAGCGTGTGCGTGATCTGCGGCTGCTTCAGATACCAGTTGTGCTTGGCGTTGAGGTAACGCCGCACTCCGCCGCTGGTGGGAGAGTAGAACAGCGTTGTATCGACCAGGTGCATGCGTCCCCCACCCTATGGTTGACGCATTGCACCTGCGCGCAATGTGCTTTGTCAAGCAATGCCAGGTCAATGCGCAACGGGCGATGCGCTGCAGGTCAGTGATTCCCTACAGTCCGTGGCGGGTGCTTCTTACGGCGTCACGTCCTGCATGGATGATGCATGCGGGTGAAATTCATGCGGCAGGTCGATCACGAACTGCGTGTATTGTCCCGGCCTTGCTGCCACCGCGATCTGTCCGCCGAGGCGTGCCACGGCGCGGCGCGCGAAGGTCATTCCGGGCCCGCGGCCGCGGCCATCATCGCGAATGGTCATGCGCAGCTGCGACGGACCGGCAGATTCGAACTTCACCATGATGGTGGCGCCCGCCGGTTTGCCGGCCGCGAGGCGCTCTTCCGGTGTCTCGATGCCATGTTCCACCGCACTGCGCAGCATGTGCCCGAGAAGCTCGTCGATGCCGGAGCGCAGCTGTCGGGGCACATGCGCCGCGCCCTGCATCTGCAGCGCCGCGATCACGCCCAGCTCTTCGCCGCGATGACGCAGGAAGCTCGCCCAGCGGCGCGCGGAGGCGAAGGTCCAGTCCGGTGGCCGTCGTGCGCGCCGCCGTGCGCGTTCAGGCTGGGGTTCGAGATGACGCTGCTCCTCGATGCGCCACAGTGTGCCGGCGCCGGCCGCGATCCGGTCGACCAGCACGGCCAGTGGCAGCAGGGCATCGCCGGTGAGCGTCTCGCGGTCGAGCAGGGTGGTCAGCTGGTGCAGCAGCGCATGGCAGGCGTCCTGCACCGGCGCCAGCGACAGTGCCTGTGCCTCGCTGCCCAGCTGGGCCACGGCAGCATGCAGCCGCGCCAGCTTGGCGCGCAGCGCATCCTCGTCGCGCGCCGGCATGCGCAGGGTGATGCGGATGGCGCTGATCGAGGCCAGCGCCGATCCCAGGAACATGCGCAGGGTCTGCGGCCTGCTGCGCAGGGCGGCCATCGCCGAGTCCAGCGCCAGCTGCGTTTCAGCCAGCGATTGCTGCAGGTCGCTGATGGCCGAGACATCGCGCAGCACCAGCAGCAGGCCGCCGTCGGCCGCCGGATGCAGGCTCAGGGCCACATGCCGCTGTGCGCCGCCGCCGCGCGGTGCACGCAGTGGCGTGACGCCAAGGTACAGACCGGCCGCGCCGGGGCTGGCGGCGCCGACCTGCATCGCCAGGTCGCGCGCGCGCGCCGGTGCCATCAGCGCATCCAGTGTGGCCTGCAGTGTCGCAGGCGCTTCGCCGCTCGCAGGATCGAGCTGCCGCCATTCATCCAGCAGCAACGGGTTGTGGATGCCGGTCAGCCGCAGGCCGGCATCGAGGCGCAGCACCACGCTGCGTCCCAGCCCCAGCAGCAATGCGGCCAGCTCGTCGTTGGGCTGCGTCGGCATGGTTCAGGCCGCCAGCTGGCGCAACGAGGCCAGCAGCTCGCCGGCGCCCGGGAAACGGTCATCGCGATCCTTCGCCAGCATGCCTTCGAGCAGCGCCTGATGGCGCGCGAGCGATCCGGTCAGCATCGGCAGGCTGCCGTTCACATGCTGCTGCAGCACCTCGATCGCCGAGTCCCCCAGATAGGGTTTCGCACCGGTCAGCAGCTCGAAGAAGATCACCCCCAGGCTGTAGAGGTCGCTGCGTGCATCGAGCTCCAGTCCCTGCGCCTGCTCGGGGCTCATGTAATAGGGCGAGCCGCGCAGCACGCCGGCGCGCGTGCTGCGCGTGCCATGGCCGAGGTTGCGCGCCAGGCCGAAGTCGATCAGCACCACCTCGCCATCCTCGCGCAGCATGATGTTCGGTGGTTTCAGGTCGCGATGCAGGATGCCCTCGGCATGCACGGCCGCCAGGGCGCCTGCGATGCGCGCCAGATAGTCGAGCGCCTCCTGCTCGGAGACCGGATTCTGCAGCCGCGCCTTCAGGTCGCCGCAGGGAAAGTACTCCATCGCGATGAACTCGCGCCCGTCATGCATGCCGTAGTCGAAGATGTCGACCACGCCGGGATGGCGCAGCATGCCCACGGTTTCGAACTCGCGCGCGAACTGCGGCGCATCGTCCTCGGCGACCTGGCTGACCTTCAGTGCGACATTGCGGTTCAGCGCCGCACTGTGCGCCAGGTAGACGGTGGCGCGCACCGACTCGCCCAGCGTGTCGAGCAGCGAGTAGCGCGGGATCAGGTTGCGCGGCACCTTCAGTGGTGCCGGCAGCGCCACCTGCGGCGCGACGCGCACGCGCTCGCTGTGCTCGCGTCGCCGCTGCACGCTGCGTGCGGTGGCGATCGCTGCGGAAAGCAGGTCGGCATCGAGCGCCGCGCGCGGCAGGTAGTCGATCACGCCGCGGCGCATCGCGGCCACGGCGGTCAATTCATCGCCGTTGCCGGCCACCACCACCAGCGGCGCCATGTCCGGGATGCCCAGCGTGCGTTCGATCCACGCAAGGCTGGCTTCGCGGCTGTCGGCCGAGAAGTCGAGCGGCGCCACCAGCACATCGATGCCGGCGGTGCCGGTGGTGGCGAGGCGTCGCTCGAAGGCGGCGGGGTCGTCGAGCTCGGCCTGGTGGCCCGCGTCGAGGGCTTCGATGCGGTGCTGCAGCCAGCGGCCGGTCTGGCCGTCGTCGGCGACGACGAGCAGGCGCAGCGCACGCGGCTTCGGGCGGCCTTCAGCGGTCATCCTGCGCCGTGAATCGCATGCGCAGCCGGGCGCGCTGTTCGACCGCCACGCCATCGCGCATCACCGGCTCATAGCGGTAACGGCGGATGGCGGCCACGGCCGCGGAATCGAAGGTGCGTCCCGGCTCCGACTCGATCACGGTCACATCGCGTACATGACCTTCAGGGGTCACGGTGAATTCCATTTCGACCCAGCCGGAGACCAGGTTCTGCAGCGCCTGCTGCGGATAGTCGGGCGCGACGCTGCGCACGGCGCGCAGCGTGGTGGCAGAGACCACGCTGTCCTGCGCCGGCGGAGTCGCGGTGGCCGGCGCGCGGGCGGCGACATTGGCCGGCGCGGTGTTCGCTGGGGCGGCGTTCGATGTCGCAGCCGGTGCCGCGGCCGGTGCATTGCCGGGCGGGGAAGCGGGCAGCACCGGATTGGCCGCCGGAGCGACCGGCGGCGCGACCACCGGCGCCGCAAGCGACACGGCGGCCTTCTGGATCATCGCCTCGTCGATGCGCTTGCGCACGAAGTCCAGGCCCGGCGCGCTGCTGTTCACGGTGCCGGCGGCTTCCACCAGCTGGCGGGCGGGCACGACACGATCGGCGCGCAGCTCGCGGTCCGCGGCGGTGAGCAGTGCCGCGACCAGCGCATCGCGCGCGCCACGCACCATCGGATCCCCGCCACCGATGGCCTGCGCATCGCGGAAGCGCGCCACGGCGCTGTCATCCGCTGGCTCGAGCAATGCGCCGCGTGCAATGCGCTGCTCGACCTGCGCCACGGCACCACGGATCTGCGCCTGCCGCGCCTCGAAGGCCTGGCGCTGCGTGGCATCGGCATTCAGCCGCGCGAGCTCCCGCTCGATCTGTGTATAGAGGAAGGCCAGGCGCGCGTTGTCCGGCACGATCAGCCGCAGCAGTTCGGCGGTGACACGCGCCTGCTCGAGCTGGCCGGCCAGCAATGCCTGTTCGGCACCGCCCAGTGCCCGTTCGATGGCCGCATCGAAACCGCGCGTGGCATCCGCGTGACCGGGCGAGATGCGCAGCGCCTCGCGATACAGCTCGGCGGCACTGCTGCCATCGGCCGCCACGAAGCGGTTGGCCGAGAACGCACTGGCCGCACGCTGCAGCGCTGCGACCAGTTCGGGCGAGGTTTGCGCGGGCTGCGCCTGCGCCACCGGCGCAGTTGCCGGGGCTTCCTCCTTGCGCATCAGCATCCAGCCGCCGATCGCCACCGCGACCACCCCGGCGACACCCGCCAGGATGGGCAGCATCGAGTTGCTGCCGCCGGGCGGCTGGGTGCTGCCCGCGCCCGGTACCTGCAGCGATGGCGCGCCCTGCGCGGCCTGTCGCTCGCCGGATTGCGCCGCTGCATCGACGAACAGCCGCAGGCGCTGTGCCGAGGCTGGCTTGTGCACGAAACGGAACACCTTCTGGTCGGCAATGCGTCCGGCGAGCATGTTCTGCTCGGCAGCATGGCCTGCGACCATCAGCCGCACTTCCGGAAACTGGTTCTTCACCGCGTCGACCGCGGCATCGGCGGGCACGCCCAGGGCCTGTGCATCCAGCAGCGCCACTGCCGCCTCCTGCTCCATCAGCAGATCGGCCAGCGCGCGCAGGTCCTGGGCGATGTGGCAGGGAAGGCCGGCGGCTGCCAGCTCCTGGATGGCCGCGACCAGCGCCGGATCGTGCGTCATTGCAACGAGTGTCCGGCCGGCGCCCGCCTGGCGTGCCACCGCATCCTGTGGGTGGTCGCCGCGAACCTTGGGACTAGCTGTCAAGTCCGTCTCCAGCGCGTTAAGGTTGAAAGGGGCGTACCTGCCCCAATGTGCTGGGGATGACTTTACGGGGCGCGGCCGGCGGCACAACCTCTGCGGCAGGCGGCTTTCGCGTTCTGTGAAACGGTTCGCCAGACCATGGTTATCGGAAGGGGATGCATCCACATGCGCTACGTGAAGTCGGTCACATTCGCATTGCTGCTCGCGGTGTTCAGCCTCGGTGCGACACCGCTGCTGGCGGCCGGCAGCGGCGCGCAGCAGCGCGCGGCAGAGGAATACCTGCGCGCGGCGGCGCGTGGCGACGCACAGTCGATGGCCATGTCCATCCTCGAAGACGAACTGGCGCAGCTGCGCACGCGCCTGCTCGAGGAGATGCGGCTGGAGGACGATCGCGGCGGCAGCATCACGCGCACGCGGCTGTTCGGCGCCGGCATGCCGCTGTCCGACATCGAACGGCTCACGCCGCACAGCTTCTTCGTCACGCTGGCGCAGCGGCTGCGCTTCGGCGCCCGCGAGTTCCGCAAGGTGGACTGGATCGAGGCGGTCAAGGATCGCGGCGGCATGGTGCAGATGGTCGGCCGGCTGATTCCGCCGGAGGGCATGGGCGATGTACGCGTGCCGGTGATCGTCTCCATCGTGCCGTGGGGCAAGGACTGGAAGGCGGCCTTGCCGCTGGAACTGCAGGCGCAGATCGATGACCTGCGCGCCGGACGCACGCGCAGTGCCGCGGCGCCGGCGATGGTGGCGGGCGGCACCGGTGGCGGTGCTGCAGGCAGTGATGCCGCGGCGCCGGCCGCGCCGGCACTGCCGCAGGGCATGGTGAAGCTGTTCGACGATGCGCTGGCCAGTCTCGAGGCCGGCCGCTGCAGCGAGTACTACGACAAGCAGATGAGCCCGAACTTCCGCCGCACCACCGGCTCGCGCGCATTGCGCACGCTGATCAGCGCCTGCGAAGGCCGCGAGTCGCTGCGCGAGCAGACCATGGCGGCCATCCGCATGGCGCGCACGCGCACGCCGCGCTATGAATATGCCGGCACGCGCGCGGTGTTCGACCTCAGCGGATCCGGGCTGCCCTACAGCCAGTGGATCGTCGAGCAGGTCGACGACCGCTGGTACATCGCCGAATAACCCCGGTTCAGGTTCCGGCTTCGAGCCGGAACCTGCGGCCCACGGCCTCGAGCACCACGCCGGTGGCCGTGATCTGCTCGACCTTCACGCCGTTGGGCGTGTATTCCCCTTCGCGCAGCCGCATGCCATCGAGCAGCACCGAGCGGTTGGCCGGTGCGGGATCGAACACATGCAGGTGAAGCTGCAGTTCGGGCAGCGCGACGCCTGCGCTGCGCAGGTCCTGCAGGGTGGGCAGTGAAGACGGATCGGGAGCAGGTGCCGTGGCGCTCGGCGGCGATGCAGCCGGCAGCGCGGGAGCGGTGGAAGGCGGAAGCTCCTGCGGGCCCGGGGGAAGCGGCGCAGGCGTGATCATCGGGCCGGAGGGCGCCGGGACCTGGTCGACCGGCGGCGATTCCTGTGCAACCGGCATTGGCGCCGAAACCTGCCCGGCGCCAGTGGGCGTGCGCCACAGGATCCATCCCAGCAGCAGCAGGTTCACCAGCAGCACCGCACCCAGCACCCAGGCCCAGGCCGGCAGGCCACGCCGCGGCGGCGCCACGCGCGCATCCATCAGCACCGGCGCCACATGCCGGTGGCGTTCGGATTCGGCCTTCTTCAGTGCATCGAGGATGAACGACATCGCTACTGCATCGCCGCGGTGAGCAGTGGTGTGCCGGGTCCGGCCACCACCGCATCGAGCACGGCCTGGGTTCTGGCGCCGGCAATGCCATCGACATTGAGTCCGTGCAGGGACTGGAACTCCATCACCCGACGCTGCAGCTGCGCGTCGAAATAATCCGGTTCGTCCACCGCGAAGATGGGTTCGCCGGCGCGGCCGGCCCAGGCGTCCAGCCGCATGCGCAGGTTGCGCACGGTCTCGCCCCACATGCCCAGCGACAGGTTGCGCGTGTCCAGCTGCGCCGGCTTCCAGAGCAGCACGAAGCTGCCGTCCCAGCGCGCCGCCAGATCGTGCAGCGGGATGTCATGGGATCCCTCGCCGATCTGCACTCGCGCGTGCGCTTCATCGACCAACTGGGTGAGCACGGCCGCATGCGTCGCGCCGGCCTCATCGTGCAATGTGAGGATTGCCGGACGGTTGAAGCGCTGCAGCTCGTCCAGGTCGCCGTGCAGTTCCAGGCATTCAAGACCGTGGCGCAGCGCCTGCACGCAGGGCGGCTCGGTGCCCGGTGTGTACTGCACATCCCAGAGGCCGAACAGCTGCGACCATGCAGCCTCGGGCCCGGCGGGCGATGCGGCGCCCTGCAGGACCTGGCGGAGTTCTGGCCCGGGAGTGGATGCCGCGGGCTGCGGCTGCGTCGCGGCGACGGGCGCCCCCCCGGCGCCGCCCTGCACCTCCACAACGGCAGCCGCGCCGGCCCCGGCCACCTGCGGCGTGCCGGCAGCATCCAGCCGCGTCCACGCCAGCCACGTGCCCACGCTGATCGCTGCCGCACCGGCCAGCGCCACCGTCCATGGCAGCCACACCGGCTGCATGCGCCGGCCGAACACCTCGCCGGCGGCGCGGCGCACATGCGCGGCGCCGAGCCGGTGCTTGTCCTCGGTGAATCCGCCCAGCAGCGCGCGATCACCGATGATGTTCACCAGTCGCGGAATGCCGCCGCTGGCGCGATGCAGTTCCGCCAGCGCGCCACGCGTGAAGATCTCCTGCGTGGCGCCGGCGATGCGCAGCCGGTGGCGCACATAGGCGGCGGTCTCCTGGCGCGACAGCGGATCCAGGTGATAGCGCCCGGTGATGCGCTGGGCCAGCTGCCGCAGGTCATTGCGCGCCAGCATCTCGCGCAGCTCCGGCTGCCCGATCAGGATGATCTGCAGCAGCTTCTGCGTCTCGGTCTCCAGATTGGTCAGCAGCCGCACCTGCTCGAGCACCTCGCGCGAGAGGTTCTGCGCCTCGTCGATGATCAGCACCACGCGCCGGCCCTGCGCATGCGCGCGCAGCAGGTGACGGTTGAGGGTGTCGATGTGGTCCCTGGTGTTGCGGACGGCTCCGTCGGACAGGTGGATGCCCAGCTCCTCGCAGACCGTGAGCAGGAAGTCGGTCACGTCCATGCCCGGATTGATCACCAGCGCGATCTCGGCATTCTCCGGCCGGCGTGCCAGCAGCGAGCGGATCATCGTGGTCTTGCCGGTGCCCACCTCGCCGGTGAGCTGGATGAAACCGCCGGCCTCGGTCACGCCATAAAGCAGGTGCGCCAGTGCCTCGGCGTGGTGGCCGCCAAGGTAGAGATAGCGTGGATCGGGCGTGATCGAGAATGGTTTCTCGGCCAGCCCATAGAAAGACAGGTACATGCGGCGGCCCCGGGATGCACGGCTCTCGCCGCGCATCGAAGCTGTTGGATCAGTTCACGTTGATCGTGATCTTCGGCGAGGCGATGACCGGATCGAACGGGATGTGCAGGTAATCGCCCATCACCAGCTGCAGCGTGTGCGCGCCCGGCGGCAGCGCGACCATGGCCTCGGTCTCGGCCTTGCCGTAATGGATGTGCCGGTCGTCGGCCGGGATGGGAATGCCCGGATCGGCGAGGTCGGTGTTGATCAGCAGATGATGGTGGCCGGCCATGTCGTTCTTCTCGCCGGCCGGCAGCAGGCCGATGTTCTCGGCGCCGAACACCACGCGCACCGGCGTGGTGACGGTCTCGCCGTCTTTCGGGCTGACGATGAACACGCGCGCATCGGCCGGCGCCCGGGTGCGCGGCAGCGATGCCGTGGCCGGGGCTTCGGCGCTGTGCCCGGCGTGGTCCGCGTCAACGGTGGCAGGCGGCCCGGCATCGGGTGCACGCGAGCAACCCGCCAGCAGCGCCAGCGTCGCGGCGGCCGCCGTCATCGTCCGGATGTTCATGTTGATACTCCCATCATTGCCGTAGTCAGTCGCGTGACTGCCCGGCGGGCAGTTCGGCCGGGTCGAAGTCATCCACGTTGATGATGTGCATGATCTTCGCATCATAGTCGAGCAGCAGTGCCGCCTCATCGGCGGTGAGGATGCCGAGGCGCTCACCTTCGGCAATCTGCTCCCGCGCATCGAGCGCCTTGATGCGGCCGGATTTCACGCCCTCGACACGCAGCCTGCGCTCCAGCGGCTCGGCGCGCAGCGACAGCTGCAGTGCCTGCTGCAGCTCGCCGAGCGGATTGCCGGCCACGGCGCTGCGGAAGGCATGGCGGCACAGCCGGTCGCGCGAGGGGCCCGGCTCCATCGCGATCTGCGCCAGCTGCGCGCCGAGCCTGTCGCTGGGCGCGAAGTAGGTGCGGCCGCGCGGGAACACCAGCACGCGCATCAGCCACGCCAGCGGGCGGTTCGGGAAGTTGCGCAGGAAGCCATGCAGCTGCTCCTGCGCGCGGTAGAGCAGGTCGCGGCAGGCCCACTCGACGATGGGCTGGTCCTCGCGCGGCGAGCCATTGTCGTGGTGGTGCTTGAGCACCATCGAGGCCAGATAAAGGAACGAGAGCACATCGCCCAGTCGCGCCGACAGGCTTTCCTTCTTCTTCAGGTAGCCGCCCAGTGACAGCATCGCCACGTCGGCGGCGAACGCGAACGAGGCCGAGAAGCGCTCGATGTGCTGGTAATAGCGGCGGATCGCGCCCTCGCCTGGCGCTGCGTGGAAGCGCGCCAGCGTGATCGCCATCACCAGCGAACGCACCGCATTGCTGATCGTGAAGCCGATGTGCGCGAACAGCGCGCGATCGAACTCATCGACGCTGCGCGCGCCATCGGGACTGCGCGCCGCCTGCATCTCGCGCAGCACGAAGGGATGGCAGCGGATCGCGCCCTGGCCGAAGATGATCAGGTTGCGCGTGAGGATGTTGGCGCCCTCGACGGTGATGCCGATCGGCGAGGCCTGCCAGCCACGGCCCAGGTAGTTGCGCGGCCCCAGCATGACGCCCTTGCCGCCATGCACGTCCATGGCATCGCCGGCCACCACGCGGCCCAGTTCGGTGGCATGCAGTTTCAGGATGGCGGCCGGCACGGCGGGGGATTCGCCGGCATCGATGGCGCCGGTGGTGACGCTGCGCGCCGCATCCATGATGTAGGTGTTGCCGATGATGCGCGCGATCACCTGCTCGACGCCCTCGAAGCGCCCCACCGACAGGCCGAACTGCTTGCGGATGCGCGCATAGGCGCCGGTGCTCCACGATGCGGCCATCGCGCCGCCGGTGGCCGTGGCCGGCAGCGAGATGCAGCGGCCCACCGACAGCTGTTCCACCAGCATGCGCCAGCCGCGGCCGGCCTGCGCGATGCCGCCGATGATGAAGTCCACCGGCACGAACACGTCCTCGCCCTGGATGGGTCCGTTCTGGAATGGCGTGTTGAGCGGGAAATGGCGCCGGCCGATCTGGATGCCCGGCGTGTCGCGCGGCACCAGGGCACAGGTGATGCCGATGTCCTCCACCGTGCCGATCAGCTTTTCAGGGTCGTACAGCCGGAAGGCCAGGCCGATCACCGTGGCCACCGGCGCCAGCGTGATGTAGCGCTTGGAGAAGTTGAGGCGGATGCCGATGACCTCGCGGCCCTGGTAGGTGCCGCGGCACACCACGCCGGTGTCGGTGATCGAGGTGGCATCGGAGCCGGCCACCGGGCTGGTCAGGCCGAAGCAGGGAATTTCCTCGCCGCGCGCCAGGCGTGGCAGGTAGTAATCCTTCTGCTCATCGGTGCCGTAATGCACCAGCAGTTCGCCGGGTCCGAGTGAATTTGGCACCGCAACGGTGGTGCCGAGCACGATGCTGCGGCTGCAGAGCTTGATCAGGATCGAGGACTGCGCATAGCGGCCGAACTCGAGGCCGCCATACTTCTTCGGAATGATCATGCCCCAGAAGCCGTGCTGCCTGATGTATTCCCAGGCCTGCGGCGACAGGTCGGCGCGATGGTGCGTGACATCGAAGTCATCCACCAGCGCGCAGAGTTCTTCCACCGGGCCGTCGAGGAAGGCCTGCTCCTCGGCGGTCAGGCGGGCGGGCGGGGTGCGCAGCAGCTTGTCCCAGTCGAGCTTGCCGGTGAACAGCTCGCCATCCCACCACACGCCACCGGCTTCCAGCGCATCGCGTTCGGTGGCCGACATGGTGGGCAGCATGCGCAGGTAGGTCTTCAGGAACGGCCGCGAGAACCACGCCTTGCGCAGCGGCCGGAAGTTGAACAGCCACAGCACCGCCAGCATCGCCACCAAGAAGGCCTTCCACCACAGCGGCGCGGCACTGAAGAAGCAGTAGGCGCCGACCAGCGCGGTGGCCGCCACCGAGAAGGCCCACAGCGGCAGCCGGTAGTAGGCCAGGACCAGCACGGCGGCGATCAGCAGCAGCGTGATCAGCGCGCCGACCTGCGCCACGGCGAAGATGGCGGCCGTGGCAGCGAGCAACAGCAGGATGGTGAGCAGCATGCGATGACTATAACCGCTGCCATGGCGGTTGAAGCGTTGTAAGGTCGGGTGCATGGACAAGCTCTTCCTGCGTACATGCATGGTGGTGGCGGGTCTGGCCGGCGGTCTGGCGCTGGCGGCGCAGCCGGCTGCCGAACCGCGCGCTTCGCGCTACACCTTCTCGTGGCCGCTGGGTCCGCAGGCGCCGGTGCCGCGCGGCGGCAGCACCCGCGGCGCACCGGTGCAGCTGGCCACCGAAGCCTCGCCGCAGTGGCAGGCGCTGCAGGCGCCGGATCTCACCGCGCAGGAGCGCGACCGCCGCGCCATCCTCGCGATGGCCGGCACCTACCGGGTGACCTTCGACTTCCTCGAGGTGGCGAACTTCGCAGGCGATGGCGATCGCGCGCGGCCTTACCAGTCCTGGGGCACCGAGAAAATCTATGTGGACCGCAACGAGCCTGGCCATGTGAGCCTGGTGCACATCCTCGAGATGCGCGTGGTGGGTGAGGACGGCCACATCAGCGAGCCGATGGTCACCAGGCACTGGCGGCAGGACTGGCAGTTCGAGCCGCAGCATGTGATCGAGCACGAGGATGGCCGGCGCTGGAAGCGTCGCGCCGTGGATGCCGCCGGGCGCCGCGGCGCGTGGTCGCAGACGGTGTACCAGGTGGATGAATCGCCGCGCTATGGCAGCGTGGGCCGCTGGCAGCACAATGCCGGCTTCTCCAGCTGGATCGGTGGCGAGACCGCGCGTCCGCTGCCGCGCCGCGAATGGTCGGTGCGCAAGGATTACCAGCTGCTCCTTGGCACCAACCGGCACACCGTGCTGCCACGCGGCTGGCTGCACGAGGAAAACAACCTCAAGCAGACTGTCGGTGATGCACCGCTGCCGTATGTGGGACGGGAGTATGGCGTGGCGCGCTATGAGCGCATCGTGGATGCGGACTTCGCCGCGGCGGACCAGTATTACGCGGCGACGCGCGCCTTCTGGGACGCAGTGCTGGAGGTGTGGGATGAAATCTGGGCGCGGCAGGCGGTGGTCGAGGTGGAAGCCAACAGCGACCAGTCCGGTGCGTTCGCCAGCCTGTTCGAACTGGCCGAGCAGTTTGCTGCCGGTGATCTCACGCTCGAGGCTGCAAAGCCGCGGATCCGGTCGGCGCTGGCCGCGCAGGGCGTGGCAGCGCCATGACCGGGGCCTAGCGGCGCGGCGACCACACCGCCGACACGGCCGTACCGATGGCCACTGCCGCGGTGGCAATGGTGTGGACGAGCAACGTGGACAGGGCAATGGCGATCATGTCGGCTCCTTCGGGGTCTTGAGTTCGTCTTTCAGTAATTGATCAGATCGAACTGGACTGCGCTGGTTCCGACCGTCACTGCAATTCCTTAGTTGCAGCAATTGAGCAGCAATTGTGCAGGCGTGACGGGCGTCACGTTCGGGGTGTGCAAAGGTTGTGGTGCGCGCGCGGCGGCGCAGGAAATCAGGCGCCTTTCGGCCGGAATGCCTTCATCACCGCCTCGTTGGTTTCGAGGCGCGGCCCACCGATCAGGTCGATGCAGTAAGGGATGGCGGGGAACACCGCCTCCAGGTTTTCCCGGATCGACTTCGGCCGGCCGGGCAGGTTCACGACCAGCGTGCGGCCGCGGATGCCGGCGGTCTGGCGCGACAGGATGGCGGTGGGCACATACTGCAATGAGGTGGCGCGCATCAGCTCGCCGAAGCCCGGCATCTCGCGTTCGACCACGCGCAGCGTGGCCTCGGGCGTGACGTCGCGCGGCGCAGGTCCGGTGCCGCCGGTGGTGACGATCAGGCAGCAGCCCGCCTCGTCGGCCTGGCGCACCAGTTCCGCTGCGATGCGATCGACGTCGTCGGGCACGATGCGGTAATCCACATCGAAGTCGGTGCGCAGCCATTCACGCAGCAGCGCCACGCAGGCCTGGCCGGGTTCGTCGGCATAGACGCCGGCGCTGGCGCGGTCGGAGACGTTCAGCACGCCGATGAGGGGCCTGGACATGCGTGGATTGTAGCGGCGACGCGGGCCTTGCGGGCGTTGCGCGGGCGCCGGCAGTAAAGTCGGCCCGGACAGGTGCAGTGATCAGGAGGATCGATGGCAGCCAGCAAGCGAAAGTCAGGCGCCGCGAACAAGGCGGCGAAGAAGTCCGCGAAGTCGGGCCGGTCCACAGCGAAGGCGAAGCCGGGAGGCAAGCCGAAGTTCCCGAAGCCGAAGCTGCTTTCCGGCGACAACCCGCAGATCCCGAAAGGCAGCGGCAATGCGCCGGTGAAGGCCTACCTGGATGCCATCCCCGGCTGGAAGCAGAAGGTCGCGCGCCGCATCGACGCGCTGGTGGTGCGCACCGTCCCTGGCGTCTGCAAGGCCGTCAAATGGAACTCGCCGCTGTATGGCGTGGAAGATGGCGCCTGGTTCCTCAGCTTCCATTGCTTCACGCGCTACGTGAAGGTGACCTTCTTCCGCGGCACCTCGCTGTCGCCGCAGCCGCCGGGTGCGTCGAAGCATGCCGCGGTCCGTTACTACGATGTGACGCAGGACGGGCTGGATGAAAAGCAGTTCATCGACTGGGTGAAGCAGGCCGCGGCGCTGCCGGGCGAACGCATGTGAAGGCCCCGGGTTGGCGAGCCAGTGAGGGCACGTGCCAGCGCAGCGAGGCAGGGCGATCTGTCAGGTGCCGCAGAACGTCGCCATCACCCGCTCATGATCCGCGGGCGGCTGCTGGTATGACTCGAACCCCGGGTGATCGTCGAAGGGCTGCTGTACCAGCGCCAGCAGTTCGTTGAACGGCTGCAGGTCGTCGCGTTCCGCCGCCGCCGACAGTGCAGCCTCGACGCGATGGTTGCGCGGGATGTAGGCCGGATTCACCGCGCGCAGCATCTGCCGGCGCTGTTGGGACGGCAGCGGCTCGGCGGCGAGGCGGCCGCGCCAGCGCTGCAGCCAGGCATCCAGTCCAGCAAGTTCGCCACCCTCGATCACATCGGCAAGACGGCGGAAGGTCAGCGTGAAATCGGCGCGCGCCAGCTGCATGGCCTGCAGCAGCTCGCTGAGCAGTGCCGCATCGTCCTCCTGCGCGGTGGTGAGCCCCAGCTTGCGGCGCATGCGCGCCAGCAATGCGGCATCGAACTGCGCGGGGAATGCATTCACCACCTCGGTGGCGGCGGTGACGGCCGCGTCTGCTTCGCCGGGCATCAGCGGCAACAGGCATTCGGCCAGCCGCGCCAGGTTCCATTGGGCAATGGTGGACTGGTTGCCGAAGCTGTAGCGGCCGCGCTGGTCGATGGAGCTGAACACCGTCGCCGGGTGGTAGTGGTCCATGAATGCGCAGGGACCATAGTCGATGGTCTCGCCGCTGATGGTCATGTTGTCGGTGTTCATCACGCCGTGGATGAATCCGGCGCAGGTCCAATCGGCGATCAGGCTGGCCTGGCGTGCGGCCACCGCGCGCAGGAACTCCAGTGGCTGCGCATCACCGGCGTCGCGCAGGTCCGGATCGTGGCGGGCGATGCAGTACTCCAGCAGCGTGCGCACCAGGTCAGTCTGGCCGCGGGCGGCGAAATATTCGAAGGTGCCCACCCGCAGATGGCTGGCGGCGATGCGCGTCAGGATGGCGCCGGGCTGCGGCATCTCGCGCAGCACGCGCTTGCCGGTGGCGACCACGGCCAGCGAGCGCGTGGTGGGGATGCGCAGCGCATGCATGGCCTCGCTGGCCAGGTACTCGCGCAGCATCGGTCCCACGGCTGCAAGGCCGTCGCCGGAGCGTGACCATGGCGTGCGACCGGAGCCCTTGAACTGCACATCACGCAGCACGCCATGGCGATCACGCAGTTCGCCCAGCAGCAGCGCGCGGCCGTCGCCCAGCGCCGGCACGAAGTGGCCGAACTGGTGGCCGGCATAGGCCATCGCAATGGGGTTGGCATCCTCGGGCAGGTGCTGTCCGGAGAAGACCTCGTGGGCGACCGGCTGCAGCGCGGCGGCATCCAGGCCCAGATCTTCGGCCAGCGGCGCATTCCACGCCAGCAGGCGCGGTTCGCTGGCGGCGGCGGCCTGCACGGGCGTGTGGAACGCGTCGGGCAGGGCGGCATAGCTGTGTTCGAAACCAAGACGCATGCCGGCAGGGTAACCCGGATGGTGTGGGCCGGCCTTGATGCAGGTGGGCTCAACCGGCGGACGGCGGCCCTGCAGCCCGCAGGGTAGACTTTGCGCATGCCGCCGACGCCCCCGTTGCCGCGACCGTCCTGACCGCGATGCGCCTCATCCCGTTGCTGGCGGCATCCGTGCTGGCCGCCTGCATGCAGCAGCAGCCGCCATCCGATGCAGCCGCTTCGCCACAGGCGGCCGGCGGCTGCCTGGCGGCTGGCGACGGGCGTTTCGAGGCCGCGCTGCGCGGCGCCATCGAGGCCGACCTGGACTGGCTGGATGCGCAGATGCAATGCGATGGCGACCTGCGCCCGGATGGCGGCGGTCTGCGCATCACGCTGGCCGGGCCGCTGGATGCAGACCGCCAGGTGCGTTTCATCATCGGCATCGATCTGGCCGACACCGACGACGGCCCCGCGCAGGTGCTGCCCACCAACCTCACTGTGCTGGTGGAGAACGAGGCGCTGCTGTTCGCAACGCGCGGCAACGACCGCTGCGCGGTGGAAGACCTGGCGCGCATTGTGATCGGGCAGGGAATCGAGCGCGTGTCAGCGCGCGGCTATTGCCTGGGCCCGGCGTCAGACCTCAATGGCGAGCAGCGTGTGCTGGTGCCCACCTTCTCGTTCACGGCATTGGCGCGCACGACATTGCCGGACGAAGAAGGCGGGTAGTCAGCGCTGCTGGTAGCGCGCCGCGATTTCCGCCAGCCGTGCATCCAGCATTTCGCGATCCAGCCAGCGGCCGCGCAGCATCACGCCCAGCGGACGGGCCAGCACTTCCGGCGACTGCAGCGGATTGGCCTCGAGTAGCAGCAGGTCGGCGGCCAGCCCCTGCTGCACGCTGCCGAATTCCTGCGCGGCATCGAAGAAGCGCGCCGGGTTGGCGGTGCCGGTGCGCAGCACCTGCCAGGGCGTCAGTCTCGCGGCGATCATCGCGGCGAACTCGCGATGCAGCGAGAAGCCAGGCACATTGAACACCTGCGGTGCATCCGATCCCAGCAGCAGTCCGGCGCCGGCGTCGTGCAGCGCCTTGATGATCTGCCGCCGCAGCGTGATGAGGTTGCGCACGCGCTGCGCGTCATAGCCGGGCGCCGCCAGCTGCTGGCGCTTGGCATCGGCCCACTGCTGCCGCTGCTGCGGCGACACGAAGGCCATCTCCGGCCGCGCCAGCAGCGCATCGACACCGGGTTCGGGCGCGGGCCAGTGTTCGATCAATGTCTGCGTGGGCACGTTCCACACGCCACTGCGCATGGTGGCGGCAACCAGCTCGCCGATGCGGCCGGGGTCGGCCAGATCCGCCAGGTTCGAGGCAAAGAAGCCGGCATTGCCGCGCTGTGCCGGCGGCACCAGTGCATCCACATAGCCATCGAGGTGATCGATGGTGGCCTGGCCTGCCTCCAGCGCACGCTGCAGTCCGACATCCGCGGGCACATGACCGGCCAGGCGGATGCCGCTCTGTGCGGCGGCGGCCACCGCGGCATCGTAGGCCGCGCGCGAAGGACCGGGATGAAGCTTGACGAAGTCATAGCCGGCGGCGGCCTGTTCGCGCACCAGCCGTGCGGTGGCCTCGGGCGAGGTTGCGGTCTGGTTGTTCAGAGAGGGACCGGAGGTATAGAGCCGCGGGCCCAGCACCTCATGGCGGCTGATGCGCTCGCGCAATGCCAGGTGCGCCGGCTCGCCCAGCATGCCGCGTGCGGTGGTGACGCCATTGGCCACATACAGGAACAGCACTTCCTCCAGATAGCGCGCATCGGACGCGGGTGGCACATGCGCGTGCATCTCGGCCAGTCCGGGCACGAGGTAGCGTCCGGTGCCGTCGATCACGCGCGCGCCGGATGGAATGGCGACGCTGGCTGCGGGTCCGATGGCGGCGATGCGCTCGCCGCGCACCACCACCGTGTGGTCCGGCAGCAGGCGCTCGGTGGAGGTGTCCATCGGGATCACGGTCACGCCGCGGAATGCGGTGACCTCGGGCGCCGGGGCCTGCGCCCCGGCGGCGAACGCGCCGGGCAGCAGTGCCGCGGCGAAGGCGAGAAGGCGGGACCGGATGTGCATGGCCTGGGTCCTCGTGAACCGGTCCGCCCATTATGGACCGGTCAGCGCTCTCCCCAAACCTCCCGCGCCAGACCCACCACCAGCTCGAGCTTGCGGCGCTGGTTGTCCCAGCTGATGTCATTGCCTTCGGCGCTGCTGGCGAAGCCGCACTGCGGCGACAGCGCCAGCTGCTCCAGCGGCGCATGTTTCGCGGCCTCGTCGATGCGGCGTCTGAGCGCATCGCGGTCCTCCAGTTCGCCCACCTTGGTGGTGATCAGGCCGAGCACCGCGGTCTTGCCCTTCTGCAGGAAGCGCAGCGGGCGGAAGTCGCCGGAGCGCGCATCGTCGTACTCGAGGAAATAGGCGTCGATGTCCATCTCCGAGAGCAGCGCCTCCGCCACCGGCTCATAGTCGCCACTGGCCGCATGCGTGCTCTGGAAATTGCCGCGGCACAGGTGCATGGCCAGCAGCATGTCGGCCGGCTTGTGGGCCACCACCTTGTTCACGAACATGGCATAGCGATGCGGCAGCTCGTTCGGGTCATCGCCGCGCGCACGCGCCGCCTCGCGCATCTTCGGATCGCACAGGTAGGCAAGATTGGTGTCGTCCATCTGCACATAGCGGCAGCCGGCCGCATGCAGCGTGCGCAGTTCGTCGCCAAAGGCGCGCGCCACATCGTCATAGAACGCCGGATCCAGCTCCGGATAGGCCTCGCGGCTGATGCCGGCGCGGCCGCCGCGGAAATGCAGCATGGTGGGCGAGGGGATGGCCACCTTCGCAACGCTGCCCGGCGCCAGCTGCGACTGCAGGTACTGGAAGTCGGCGAGCTGGATGGGGCGGTCATGGCGCACCTGGTCCACCACGCGCATCACCGGCGGTGCCAGCTCGCGCGAACCGTCGGGCTTCTCCACGATCACCGGATCGCTGGTCTTCACGCCGCCCAGCTGGTTCAGGAAGTCGATGTGGAAGTAGGTGCGGCGGTACTCGCCATCGGTGATGGCCTTCATGCCCACGTCCTGCTGGAAGCGCACGATCTCGGTGATGGCGCGGTCTTCCACCTCACGCAGCTGCGCGGCCGTGATCTCGCCCCTGGCCTTGCGGGCGCGGGCCTCCAGCAGGTAGCCGGGGCGCAGGAAGCTGCCCACATGGTCGTAGCGGGCCGGAAGCTGGGGATGCGGACGATCGACGGAAACGGCGCGGGCGGTGGTAGACATCAGGTGGTCCTTCTGGAACGGGGTCGGCAGATGGTAGAAACCGCGTTAAATGAGGAAAAGTGATATAAATTCACCACAAGATGAAAGATATTCATGGATCGGGGCTCGATCGCCAGCACCTGGCCATCGTGCGGGCGGTGGATCGGCAGGGCACGCTGACGGCGGCGGCACGCCAGCTGCACCTGACGCAGTCGGCGCTGAGCCATGCCATCGCGCGCCTGGAACGCCGTGTCGGCATGCCGCTGTGGCGCCGCGATGGCCGGCGACTGGCGCTGACCCAGGCGGGCCTGCACCTGCTCGAAGTGGCCAATCGCGTGTTGCCGCAGCTGGAACATGCCGAGCAGGCGCTGCGGGGATTTGCGCGCGGCACCCGCGGCAGCCTGCGCATCGGCATGGAATGCCATCCCTGCTACCAGTGGCTGCTGAAGGTGGTGGCGCGCTACCTGCCGCAGTGGCCCGATGTGGACCTGGACGTGAAGCAGAAATTCCGCTTCGGCGGCATCGGCGCGCTGCTGGACCATGACATCGACATCGTGGTCACGCCCGACCCGGAAATGCGTCCCGGCCTAGGCTTCGAGCCGGTGTTCGACTATGAGCAGGTGCTGGTGGTGGGGCGCCAGCATGCGCTCGCCGGCGCGCGTTCGGTCGAGCCGCAGCAGCTCGAGGACGAAGTGCTCATCAGCTATCCGGTGGCCATCGAGCGGCTGGATGTGTTCACTCTGTTCCTGACGCCGGCGGGCATCGTGCCGCGCGAACACCGCACCGTGGAGTCCACCGACCTGATGCTGCAGATGGTGGCGGCCGGACGCGGTGTGGCGGCGCTGCCGCGCTGGCTGGTGGAGGAGAACGCAACCCGGGCGGCGGTGGTGCCGGTGCGGCTGGGGCGCGATGGCGTGCCGAAGAAGATCCACCTGGGCATGCGGGCGGCGGATGCGCGCACGCCTTATCTGGAGGGCTTCATCCAGACCGCGCGCGCGGTGCAGCGCTGAGGCTGGTTATCGCCCTGCAGGCGATGTCGATGGACCGGCGCGCGGGGTGCGTGTTACTCCGGGCATATCTTCTACAGCGGAATTCAGCCATGCGCGTCACGAAGCTGGTGCCCGTCCTCCTGCTGCTCGCGGGCATTGCCCCGTCGCTGCCCGCTGCCGCCGCTGCGCAGGCGGCAGGTCCGCCCAATATCCTGCTGGTGATCTCAGATGACGTCGGGCTCGACGCCACCTCGGGCATGGTTCCCGGCCTCATCGAGGCGATGGCGCAACGTTATGGTCCGCAGGGCCTGAACCATCCCGGTCACGCGTCGATCCGCGGTCGCCCGGCCTCGACGCCGAACCTCGATCGCCTCGCGCGCGAGGGCATCGTGTTCGCTAACACCTGGGCGCATCCGTTCTGTTCGCCGACGCGCGCCTCCATCCTCACCGGGCTGTCGGCCGGCAAGGCCAATGTCATCAACTACACCGATCCGCTGTCGCAGCGGCACAGCTCGTTCGTGCAGCGGCTGAAGGACGAGGCCGGTTACAGCACCGGCCTGTTCGGCAAGTGGCATCTGGCTGGCATGCCCGGCGCCGAGCGATCCTATCCCGGCATGAAGCCGAAGGAAGCCGGCTTCGAGGTGTTCCGCGGCAACATGCACGCGGCCCTCAAGAGCTTCTGGGACTACGATTACATGGTGCAGGACGCGGCGACGCCGGCGGACACCTGGCGCACTGAAAAGCCGCCGGTCAAATCACTGCCCGGCATCGCGTCCACCAACTATGCGGCGGTGGTCAAGGTGGCCGACGCGCTGGAGTGGATCCGTGAACGCGAGCGGCAGCAGCCGCAGAAGCCCTGGTTCGCCTGGCTGGCCTTCAACCTGTCGCATGCCACTACGGTGCAGCAGCCCAGCGCGATGGCGGTGCCCGATGTCGATACGCTGGATGCCGTGAGCCGTCGCGAGATGCAGGGCTGCGGTGGACAATTCGGGAGCAATGTCACCGGCGATTGCAGCGGCGAGGCACTGTTGCGTGCAATGACCAATTCGCTCGACACGGTGCTGGGCAAGCTGCTGGATGAACTGGACGGCATCGACCGCAACACCGTGGTGATCTACATCGGCGACAACGGCACGCCGATGTATGGGCGGCCCAACCTCGACTTCATCGACAACCTGTACATCACGCGCAAGGGACGCGGCAAGGGCACGGTCTATGAGAGCGGCGCGCGCGTGCCGCTGGTGATCCGTGGACCGGGCATCGCGCCGGCGCGCACCAGCGGGGAGTTCACGCAGGCCGCCGACCTGTTTCCGACCATTCTTGCAATGGCGGGTCTCACGCCGCCGGCTGAAGTGCCGGGCGCGGTGGGCAGCGGGCCGATGCGTGTGGATGGCGTGTCGCTGCTGCCCATCGTCAACGGGCGCGCGTCGCGCGTGCGCGATGCGGATGAGGACTTCGTGCTGACCGAATCGCTGAACCTGATGACCAATGGCACCCGCCAGGTCGGCGCACGCAATGGGCGTTACAAGGTGATCTGCACCGGGAAGGTGGGCAGCGAGGCCTGCGAGTTCTATGACCTTCGCGACGACCCGCTCGAGGAATATCCGCTGCAGAAGCCGGCGGGCTGCGACAGTGCCGGCAGCGCCCGCCAGCCGGCGTGGCATTACTGCCGGCTGGCCGACCGCATCCGCACCGAGTCCTTCTTCGCACGCGGGCGATAGGGCGTCGGCACCTGCCTCACAGTCGCGTCACCTCCGCGTAATACGCTCCGCACAGGTCATGGCCTTCGGCATCGCGCAGCCAGCCCTGCAACCGGTGCGGGCCGCTGCCCAGCTGCACTTCGAAGCTCGCGCCCAGGCTTTCGGGCGTGACTTGCACCACCTGCTCATTGCCGTCGGCCGAAAACACCACGCTGTGCGCCGGCATGCGCTTCACCGGCTGCGTCAGCGGACGGCCGTTGATGGTCTGGCGCGGACCTTCCGATCCCAGCGCCATGTCGGTGTGGAAGGGCCAGCGCCGCAGTTCGAACCGGTAGCGTCCGTCACGGCGCACGTCGACCTGCCAGGGACCGCCGCGCGGTCCGCCGGTGCCGTTGGACACGAAGTTGATGTTGTCGCAGTCGACCTCCCACCAGTCGATGCTGGTCAGCATCGTGCGCCCGTGGCCGGGCGCGCCCAGCACCGGCCGTACCGGTTCATCCAGCTGCGGCTCGAGCGTGTCCCACCACGCGTCATAGTGCGCGCGCATGCGTGCGACCACATCCGGGTGCGCGGCGGCCACATCGCGGGTCTGCGCGCGGTCGGCCTCGATGTCATACAGCTCGGTGCCCTTCTGCAGCCGCCACTGCCTCCATATCACCGCCGCGTCATGCTTCGCCGGCCGGCTGCGCTGCCCGTATTGCACAATCAGCATGCGCTCGTCGAAGGGCTGCTCGCGCACCAGCGGCACGAGGCTGCGGCCGTCGAAACGGCTGCCGCGCGCCGGCACATCGCACAGTTCGAGCACGGTGGGCAGCACATCCTGCACCTGCGTGGCCGTATCGATGCGCGCGCCACCGGCAAGCTCGCCCGCCGGCCAGCGCATGAAGCAGGGCACGCGATGACCGCCTTCATAACTGGACGCCTTGGAGTCGCGCAGGCCGGCGTTGTACAGGCCGCGGCCGATAGTGCCGCCGTTGTCGCCGAGGAAGACCAGCAGCGTGTTGTCCAGCAGGCCGGCATCGCGCAGCCACTGGTCCATGCGGCCGATGTTGGCGTCGAGGTTCGCGATCATCTGGAAGAACGCGGCCACGTTCGCCGGCTGGTCGGCATACAGGTGTTCGTAGCCGGGAGGCGGCCACAGCGGCATGTGCGGCGTGTTGGTGGGAATGAAGGCGAAGAACGGCTGTCCCTCGCCGGCCTGCCGGTGCATCCAGGCCATCGCCTGCTGGAACCACAGGTCCGTGCAGTACAGCGTCGAGCGCTTCTCGACCAGATCATCCAGATAGCGTGGATTCACGTAGTCGTTGTCGAACTCGATCTCCGACTGCAGGCCCCAGCCCTTGAACCACACGGCCTTGTCGAAACCGCGGTCCATGGGCCGGTCGGGAAAAGCATGACCCAGGTGCCATTTGCCGAACAGGCCGGTGGCGTAGCCGCCGTCGCGCAGCAGCTCGGCCATGGTGGGCATGTCGCGGCGGACCACGCTGCGGCCGGCGGTGACGGCGCTGGCGCGGTTGCGCAGGCAGTCGTTGCCGGTCATCAGCTGGCTGCGCGAGGGCGTGCACACCGGCGTGACATGAAAATTGGTGAAGGTGATGCCCTCGGTGCCGAGGCGGTCCATGTGCGGCGTCCTGAGCACCGGATTGCCGAACAGCGAGAAGTCGCCGTAGCCCTGGTCGTCGGTCATGATCACGATCACGTTGGGTCGCTGGCGTCGCGCGGCGGCGAGGCCCGTTCCACCGGCGCCCAGTGCCGCGGCGGCAAGCGCCGTTGATCGGAGGAAACTGCGTCGCTCCATGGGTCCCCCAATGTCTTCAATGCTGGACCGGCGCTGCGCCGCCGGCGAAATGCAGCGTATCCCCGGCACGACGTTCCGCATGGGATCGGAACGGTTTTATTCCGAGGAACAACCGGTTCGTTATGTGTCCGTGGATGCATTCCTGATCGATGTCACGCCGGTGACCAACCGGCAGTTCGCGGCCTTCGTCGCGGCCACTGGCTATCGCACGCTGGCCGAGCGCGCGCCCGACCCGGCGGACTATCCGGGCGCACCGGCCGCGATGCTGGTGCCGGCCTCGGCGGTATTCACCGCCACGGACGGCCCGGTGGACCTGCGCGATCCGGCGCAATGGTGGCGGCTGGTGCCGGGCGCCTGCTGGCGGCATCCGCAGGGGCCGCCGTCCGGCATCGAAGGGCTCGAGGACCATCCGGTGGTGCATGTGGCCTTCGCCGATGCCGCCGCCTTTGCCGCCTGGGCCGGCAAGCGTCTGCCCACCGAGGCCGAATGGGAGTGCGCGGCGCGCGGCGGCCTGGTCGATGCGGAATACGCCTGGGGCCATGCGCCCGAAACGCCCGGGCAGCGCCTGGCCAACATCTGGCGCGGCGAGTTTCCATGGCGCCGCGATGCGGCTGACGGCTTCGCGCGCACCTCGCCGGTGGGTCGCTATCCGCCCAATGGCCATGGGTTGTGCGACATGGTGGGCAATGTGTGGGAATGGACATCCGACTGGTATGGCGTGCGCGGCCACTGCACACAGGGCGCACACGCCTGCTGCGCGCCGCGCAACCCGCGCGGCGGCGACGAGGCGGGCAGCCGCGATCCGCATGCACAGGGTCGCGGCATCGGGCGCCGGGTGCTGAAGGGCGGCTCGCACCTGTGCGCGGACAACTTCTGCCGGCGCTACCGTCCCGCGGCACGCCAGCCGCAGGCCATCGACAGCAGCACCTCGCACATCGGCTTTCGCTGCGCCCGCGATGCCTGAGGCACGCGGCCATCATGACGGTGGCAGAATCAGCGGGGTCGCCGCTGGCGCAAACGGGGGAGATGCGATGCGAAGAACTGCAGTGCTGCTGCCGATGCTGGTGCTGGTGATCGCCTGCGGCAACGGGCAACCGTCCGGACCGGCGGCGCCGGCGCAGGCCGCGCAGGCTGCCGCGACCCCGGTTGATGCACCGGGCGAACGCCCTCCGCCGGGACTGTCGGTCAATGGCAAGCCGCTGGCGCCACTGGTGGTCGCCGAAGACCAGCACGCGCTGCTGCAGAGCGACGACCCGAAGCTCGCCCGCAACAAGAAGCATGTCTACGACTTCTGGCGCATTGTCTATGAGGCCGGCCACATGGACCGCGTCGAGGAGTTCATGGCACCGGAATACATCCAGCACAACCCCAATGTGGAATCCGGCCGCGACGCCTTCGTCGCGACGATGAGCGTGGCGCGGCCGAAGCGGCCGGTCGGGGAAGTGTCGCGCTTCCCGATCATCGACATCATTGCCGAGCGCGACATCGTGATGGTGATGTGGGCGCGCAAGGTGCGCGATCGCGAGGATCCGGACCTGATCTACGAGATGACCTGGTTCGATGTGTTCCGCGTCGATGACGAGACCGGCCTGATCAACGAGCACTGGGATTCCTCCGAGCGCTGGGGTTCGGCCGGGCGTCCGCCGGGTGCCGAGTTCTTCCCCTGACACGGCGGGGGCGCGCATGACACGCAGCGGATTCATCGGCGTGGGCACGCAGGAGACATGATGGATGGGGCTGGACTGAGCCGGTCCCTTCAGAACGGCGCACCGAACACGATGCGCCAGCCGGAGAAGTCCCCGGCCATGCGATAGCCAAAGCCCAGTCGCGGCCAGCGCCACTTGCCGATGCGCGGCCGCGGCTCGGTGTTGAAGGTCACGCCCAGTTCCATCTGCATCAGGCTCTGCGTGCCGACATCCAGCGGCGCCTCGGGCGGATCGGTGACGATGTCGGCAATCACATAGACACCGGCCAGCAGGTCGCGCGTGCGGGTCACGCGCAGCAGCGGGCGGCGCAGGTCCGCGGCATTGCGCAGGCGCAGGAAGCGGTCGCCGGGCAGGTCGGCGCGATAGTCCACCGCGGCCAGCACCAGCTCATGCACGCGATCGATGGTCACGCCGCCGCGCTCGCCGGTCCATTTCAGCCGCGTGCCGGCGCCGAACAGCCAGCCATCGCTGTGGCCGTCGGAGAAGCTGGCGCCGGCGCGCAGCCATGGTGTCAGCGTCCAGCCGCCGCCCTGCGGGAAGTCGAACTCCACGCCCGGCATCAGGCTGAAGCTGTCGATGCGGCCTGGCACTTCGGCCTGCAGTGAATCGAAGGGATTGAAGTCGAAGGAGCCTGCGGCCACCGGCGCGACGAAGCGGATGCCGGGCCGTCCGTCCTGCGGTTCGCGCCACTGGATGCGCGGCACGACGCGCAGCACGAAGATGCTCTGCCCGCCCAGGTCATAGACGCCGGTGCCAAGCTCGGTGGCGAAGGCATGGTTGATGGTGCTGATCGCCGCGCGGTCGTCGGCCGCACCGGCCGGCACAGTGGCCAGCAGCGTCATCGCAAGTGTTGCAATTGCAACAAATGCCCGGGAAACCTGCCTCGTCAGCAACCGATTGTGCATTAGGTATACGTAGAGTGTAACCCGCTGGTCCGTTAGTTTCCGCCTGCGACAGCAAGCCTGTCGCCGTCACTTATGGAAGAGAGGGCACCGGCGTGCCCTGCAAGCAACAAAGAGGATTTTCAATGCCGATTTCCGTCCGAACGCAGGTGTCCCGTGCTGTCGCTCTGGCCATGGCGTCATCCGTGCTGCTCCCGATGCAGAATGCCCTGGCCGCCGAGTCGGGCGAACTCGAGGAGCTGGCCGAGGTCGTGGTCACCGCGCAGTTCCGCGAGCAGCGGCTGCAGGATACGCCGCTGGCGATCACCGCCGTGACCGGCGACATGCTGCAGGCCCGCAGCCAGACCGAGATCTCCGAGATCGCCGCGCAGGCGCCCAGCGTCACGCTGGCCGCGCAGAACCAGGAATATGCCTCGGGCCTGATCGCCTACATCCGCGGCATCGGCCAGAACGATCCGAACTTCGCGGTTGAGCCCGGCGTGGGCATCTATATCGACGATGTCTACCTGCCGGTGCTGACCGGCTCGCTGCTCGACCTGATGGACGTGGAGCGCGTGGAAATCCTGCGCGGCCCGCAGGGCACGCTGGCGGGCCGCAACTCCATCGGCGGCGCGATCAAGATGTATTCGGTGCGCCCGCGCGGCGATGACACCGGCTCGCTGCAGCTGACCTATGGTTCCTACAATCGCCTCGACCTGCGCGGCATATATGACGTGCGGC
Organism: uncultured Steroidobacteraceae bacterium; assembly: GCA_964417875.1. GTDB lineage: Bacteria > Pseudomonadota > Gammaproteobacteria > Steroidobacterales > Steroidobacteraceae > ZC4RG30. Next base: position 40,451 of record CAYQJU010000004.1, on the reverse strand, counting down.
TGACCGACACGCTGGCGATGCGCGTGTCGGGTGTGACGAAGAACGAGACCGGCTACATCAAGCGGCTCGACTATGCGCTGACCCATCCCGGCAGCAACGTGCCCACCAATGCCACCGGCCTCGATCCGGTGCTGGGCCGCGATGGCGGTGTCGCAATGTCGGCGGGCAAGGTGGCGTTCCGCTGGCAGCCGAATGCGGACTTCGACATCAACCTGTCGGCCGACTTCACGCGCGAGCGCAATGATGCGGGCGTGGCCACGCTGCTCTACGCCAATGCCGCCGGCCAGATCAACAACGATCCCTCGCGCCCCTGGCTGACCGGCACCGATGGCCAGGGCATTCCCTACAACTGCATGTTCGTGCCCTACGGACCGAACAGCTGCGACACGCTGACCGGCTACGACCCGCGCTACGTGACCTATTCGACTTACGCGGACCACTATCCCGGTGACTCCCAGTCGCCGTACAAGCCGCTGTCGCTCAGCCCGCATCGTGACCTGGACAACTGGGGCACGGCGCTGTCGGTGGACTGGCGGCTGAACGACCGCTTCTCGCTGCTGTCGATCACCTCGTACCGCGACCTGTGGACCGACTGGGCCTATGACGTCGACGGCTCGCCGCTGACGGCCAACCTGCTCAACCAGACGCAGACCAACGAGCAGATCAGCCAGGAGCTGCGCCTGAACGGCACCGTGGGCATGCTGGACTTCACCGTGGGCGGTTTCTACTTCGACACGGACGGCTTCTATACCGGCCGCATCGACATTCCCTACGGCGGGCTGGATTTCATCCATGGGCCAGACCCCACGCCGTCTCGCAACGAGGCGCTGTTCGCCAACGGCACGCTGAACTTCACCGAGCGGCTGCACCTGACCGCCGGCATCCGCCAATCCTGGGACAGGAAGGAATATGAATACCTGCGCCACAATCCGGACTATTCGGATGTGCAGGGGCCGTGCAACTTCTTCCTGCAGGATCCGCCTGTCCTGGCAGGTCCAACCGATGTCGGCAACCAGCCCAACTGCCTGCTGTTCGGCGTGAATGGCACCACGGCCACGTTCAAGAAAAGCCAGACCGACTGGCGCGTGGCGCTGGACTACCGTTTCACGGATGACCTCATGGCCTATGGCCAGGTGGCGACCGGCTACCGTGCCGGCGGCTTCAACGCGCGGCCGTACTTCCCCAGCCAGGCCACGGCCCATACGCCGGAGACCATCACCTCGTATGAAGTCGGCATCAAGTCCGACCTCTTCGACAACCGGCTGCGCCTGAACGTGGCGGCGTTCGCCTTCGACTACAACGACATCGTGCTGCTGTCGACGTACTGCGCCGATCTGCCGGAGGGGCAGCGTACGCCCTGCCTGCGTCCGGACAACGTGGGTTCGGCGGAGGTGCGGGGCGCGGAGCTGGAGGCCTATTTCTATCCGATCCGCAATCTTTCGTTCGACGTCTCGGCAAGCCTGCTCGACTTTGAGTACAAGGAGATCAACGAGGACGCAGGCACCGGCGTCGGGCTGAACGACATCACGCCCTATACGCCGGAGCAGAAGTTCAGCGTCGGCGTGCAGTACAACGTCAACGATGTATGGGGTGGACGGCTCAGCTTCCGCTTCGACACGGCCTACCAGTCGGAGATCTTCACCGAGGCGGGCAATGTGCGGCAGCTGCTGATTCCGAACGATGTGGTGGCCACGCCGGCCAACGAGTACAGCCAGAACGGCGGTGGTGGCCCCATCACCATGCTCAGCGTGGACAACCGCATCGGCGGCTACACGCTGTCGAATGCCCGCATCGCCTGGAATTCGAACACCAGCGGGTGGGGCATGGCCTTCGAGGTGAAGAACCTGTTCGACAAGTACTACCTCGGCACCAAGGTCAACGATGCCTATGCGGTGGGCCATGTGTATGGCTCGCCGGGCAAGCCGCGGACCTGGGCCGTGACGCTGAAGAAGACCTTCGAATGATTTGAAGGAAGGGGCAATCGGGCGAAAGGGGGCGAAAGGCCCCCTTTCGCTTGCATGCAGGGTGTCATTGATCATGTGAGAAAAACGTCAGAACCAGCAGGGGGTTTCATGTCCAGTCCAGCCCGCACACAGGTGGCGCGCGCGGTGGCGCTCGCCGTGGTTTCATCGATCATTGCGCAACAGGCAGCGACAGCCGCAGAACGGAATCTGGAAGTACTGCAGGAAGTGGTGGTGACGGCGCAGTTCCGCGAGCAGCTGCTGCAGGACACGCCGATCGCGATCACCGCGGTGAATGCCGAGATGCTGGAGGCGCGCGGCCAGACCAGCATCGCCGATGTGGCCGCCCAGGCGCCGAGTGTCACCTTGCGACCCCAGCCGCAGAACGGCGGTTCAGGCCTGATCGCCTTCATCCGCGGCGTCGGCCAGGTCGATTTCAACTACGCGCTCGACCCCGGCGTGGGCGTGTATGTCGATGATGTCTACATCCCCACGCTGTCGAGCTCGCTGCTCGAGCTGATCGACCTGGATCGCATCGAGGTGCTGCGTGGCCCGCAGGGCACGCTGGCCGGCAAGAACTCGATCGGCGGCGCCATCAAGCTGTTCAGCGCCAAACCCGCCGGCGACGGCACCGGTTCGCTGCGCGTGTCCTACGGCTCGTTCAACGAGCTGACCGTGCGCGGCATGGGCGATTTCCGCGTCAGCGATACGCTGGCGATGCGCATCTCCGGCATGAGCCGGGGACGCGACGGCTATGTGGGCATGCTCGACTATGGGCAGACGCATCCCGGCTCGAACGTGCCGCAGAACACCACCCGCGGGCGCGGCAATTCCGACTATGAAACCATGGGCGGGCAGAACATCCTCGCCACGCGGGCAGCGCTGCGCTACACGCCGGCCGAGCAGCTCGAAGTGAATGTTTCGATGGACTACACGCGCGAGCGGTCGGAGGCGATTCCGACGGTGCTGATCGCGGCGGGCGCGGTGGCGCCGGCGGGCACCGTGTTCGACCCGGCCTCGGTGGGTGCATCCGGCTCGGTGTCATCGTTCCCGCCGCCGGTCTACGGAAACCCGTGGCTCATCGGCAACGACGGCAATCCCGTCAACATGTCCTGCGCATTCGTGCCCGCGGGTCGTTACAGCTGTGACACCGGCGGCGACCTGATGGGCTGGAACCCCCGCTACGTGAGCTACTCGAACTTCATGGACGCGATGGCGCCGACGACGCAGGCGCCGTTCAAGCCCTACTTCTCGCTGCCAGTCACGGAGTTCCAGGGCTGGGGAACCGCCGCGAACGTGGCCTATGATTTCAACGACAACCTGCAACTGGTCTATATCGGCTCGTATCGCAAGTACAACTCGAAGTTCGGCCAGGACCAGGATGCAACGCCCATCCCGGTGGCGCAGCTCGACAACGAGCTGAACCATCACGCTTTCACGTCGGAGGTGCGCGTGAACTTCGCGACCGGCGGCGGCTTCATGGAGGGTACGGTTGGCGCGTTCTACCTGGACCAGAAGGGCACGTACACGGCGCGCGTCGACCTGAACTACGTGCAGCCGGCGACGATCGATTTCCTGCATGGCCCGGACACCACACCGAGCGAGACCACGGCGGTGTTTGCCACGGCGACCATCCATCCGCTCGAGGCGCTGAGCTTCACTGCCGGCCTGCGCTACACCGAGGACCAGAAGGACTACACCTACTACCGCTCCAACCCGGATGGTTCGATTCCGGTGCCGCCGCCGGATCCGGCCGCCTGCCAGATGTTCACCGAGCCGAACTGCCTGCTCGCGGGCATCTATGGCATCACCGGCAGCTTCAAGGGCGACCGTACTGACTGGCGGGTGGTCGGGGACTACCGGTTCACGCCGGATTTCCTCGCCTACGCATCGGTCTCGACCGGATTCAAGGGCGGCGGCGTGAACCCTCGCCCCTTCGTCGCCGACCAGCGCCTGCCGTTCAATCCGGAAACACTCACCACCTATGAGGTGGGCTTCAAGTCGGACTTCCTCGACCGGCGCCTGCGCCTGAATGGCGCGGTGTTCCTGAACAAGTACGAGGACATCATCCTGGGCAAGGCGGTGTGCCCGGAGTCGATCCTGCCGACGCCCTGCCTGCGGCCCGACAACATCGGGTCAGCCGATGTGAAGGGTTTCGAGCTCGAGGCGACGATCAATCCCGGCGGTGGTTTGTCGATCGACGGCAGCCTGAGCTACCTGGATTTCGAGTACACCTCGCCCACGACGCAGGGATATCTCGATGGCACCATTGTCTGGGCGGGCGGCGTGGAGGGAGGCACGGCATTGAGCGGCATTCCCGGGAGCGGGATCACGCCCTATACGCCGGAGCTCGCCGCTTCGCTGGGCGTGCAGTATGACCACATGCTGGGTGGCGGCACGCTGAGTTTCCGTGCCGATGGCGCCTACCAGGACGAGCTGTTCACTGGTGCCGAGAACACCTCGTGGTCCCGGATCCCGAGCCGCTTCCTGACCAACGCGCGCGTGAGCTGGATCGACGACGACGACTGGCGCGTGTCGCTGGAGGTGCAGAACGTGCTGGACAAGTACTACTTCCAGTCCGTCAGCGATGTGTCGACCTCGCTCGGTGTGGTGACCGGCGTGCCGGGGCTGCCGCGCACCTTCGCGGTGTCGTTCGAACGGCGGTTCTGAGGCCTGCCGCCGCGCCCGACGGGAAAAAAACGGGCCGGTCACGTGACCGGCCCGTTCTCACTGGATCGAGGCCCAGGGTGCCCGCGCCAGCGGCGAGGGCAGGCCCGGTGAAGTCCGCCCGTTACAGCAGATCCTTCACCCCATCGCGCTCCTCGCGCAATTCCTGCTCCGACAGGTCCATGCGCTTGCGGCTGAACTCGTCGATCGACAGGCCCTGCACGATGGAGTATTCGCCGTCCTTCGTGGTCACCGGATACGAATACACCAGGCCTTCCTTGATGCCATAGCTGCCGTCGGACGGAACCGCCATCGACACCCAGTCGCCCTCGGCCGTGCCCTTCACCCAGGTGTGCACATGGTCGATGGCCGCGGCGGCGGCCGATGCAGCCGACGACGCGCCGCGCGCCTTGATGATGGCGGCGCCGCGCTGCTGCACCACCGGGATGAAGGTCTCTTCCACCCACTTCTGGTCCACCAGCGACTTCGCGGCCTTGCCCGCGATGGTGGTGTGCGAGATGTCCGGGTACTGCGTCGAGGAGTGGTTGCCCCAGATGGTGAAGCGGCGGATGTCCGTGGTGTGCGTGCCGGTCTTCTCGGCCAGCTGCGACAGGCCGCGGTTGTGATCGAGGCGCGTCATCGCGGTGAAGTTGCGCGGGTTCAGGTCTTTCGCGTTGGCGCGCGCGATCAGCGCATTGGTGTTGGCCGGATTGCCCACCACCAGCACCTTGATGTTGCGGTCGGCCACTTCGTTCATGGCCTTGCCCTGCGCGCTGAAGATCTGCGCATTGGCCAGCAGCAGGTCCTTACGCTCCATGCCGGGGCCGCGCGGGCGCGCACCCACCAGCAGGCCCACCTGCGAGTCGCGGAAGGCGACTTTCGCATCGTCGGAGGCCACTACCTTGTTCAGCAGCGGGAAGGCGCAGTCGTTCAGTTCCATCACCACGCCCTGCAGGGCCGGCAGCGTCGGCGTGATTTCCAGCAGGTGCAGGTTCACGGGCTGGTCATGGCCCAGAAGCTGGCCGGAGGCGACGCGGAAGGCGAGGGCATAGCCGATCTGGCCGGCGGCGCCGGTGATCGTCACGGTGACGGGCTTCTTCATTTCTTCTCCACGAGATGGGTGGTGCGCGATTCTACCCGCCCGCCACGGCAGAGGCCGGCCGCGGCAGCAATTCCCCATTCCTGCAGGCAGGTGTTGACGGTGATTTGGTGTTGTAGTTGAATACAACACCACAGGGCCATATCGGTCCTGATGAAGCAAGGAGCACATCATGGGAATCGTCGAAGGGAATGTTCGCGACCGCTCTCGCACCACGCTGGGCCTGGTCCTGGCTTGTCTTGCCAGCAGCTTCCTGTTCACCGGCGTGACGCTGGTGTTCACCGCCGGCGCCGACGCGGCCATGCAGGTGGCGAAGCTGCAGGCCGCCCCCCAGCCGGGAGTGTGACCCGGATGTCCAGCCTGACCGTTGGTTCCATATCCGGTCCAGACCGTCGCGCGGTACGCCGATCGGTTTCATCCTGGATACAAAAGCAGGCCAGCCGAACCGGGCTGCTGACCAGCCCGGTGCTGGCCATTGGCCTGACGCTCGCCGGCCTCGCGCCGCTGCTGCTGCTGCACTAGGAGAATGCCTTGAGCCCGATCGACGCCAAGTGGGATGACTCGCAGCCGATCTACCGGCAGCTTCGTGACCGCGTGGTGGCGATGGTGCTCGAGGGCGTGCTGAAGGAAGGCGAGGCGCTGCCCTCGGTGCGCCAGGTGGCCGCCGAATACCGCCTGAACCCGCTGACCGTGCTCAAGGCCTACCAGCAGCTCGCCGACGAGGGGCTGGTCGAGAAACGCCGCGGACTGGGCATGTTCGTGGCGCCGGGGGCCGGCACCGCGCTGCTGAAGGATGAGCGGGCGCGCTTCCTGCAACAGGAGTGGCCGAAGGTGCACGCCACCATCCAGCGCCTGGGACTTGATGCCGCCGAGCTGCTGTCCGCCCCGCCGGCCCCGGATTCCACCCCGCCGCTGCCCACCAGAACGGAGTCGCAAGAATGAACCCAATCATCGAGGCCCGCGGCCTCTCCAAGCGCTACCGCGGCAAGCAGGCCGTGGCGGGCGTCAACTTCACCGTCGGAGCCGGGCGCATCGTCGGGCTGATCGGGCGCAATGGTGCCGGCAAGACCACGGTGATCAAGTCGCTGCTGGGACTGACGCCCCATGAAGGCGAGCTGCGCGTGCTGGGCATGGACCCGTCCCGTCAGCGGGACGCGCTGATGCGCGAGGTGTCCTTCATTGCCGATGTGGCGGTGCTGCCGAAATGGTTGAAGGTGAGGGATGCCCTCGACTATGTGCAGGGCGTGCATCCGGCCTTCGACCGGGAGCGGGCCGAAGCCTTCCTCGCGGCCACCGACGTGAAGCTCACGCACAAGGTCAAGGAGCTTTCCAAGGGCATGGTCACGCAGCTGCACCTGGCGCTGGTGCTGGCCATCCGCGCGCGGCTGCTGGTTCTCGACGAGCCTACGCTGGGCCTCGACCTGCTGGTGCGGCGGCGCTTCTACGACACGCTGGTGAACGACTACATGGACGAGGCGCGCACCATCCTCGTGACCACCCACCAGGTGGAGGAGATCGAGCACCTGCTCACCGACGTGATCTTCATCGAGAACGGACACATCGTGCTCGACACCCCCACCGAGGACCTGGCCGCGCGTTTCACGCAGCTGGTGGTGCCGGCGGACCGGCTCGAGGCGGCGCGCGCGCTGCGTCCCTTCAGCGAACGCACGCTGTTCGGGCGCACCGCGTTGTTCTACGAGAACGCCTCGCGCGAGGAACTGGCCCGGCTGGGCGAGGTGGGCACGCCCAGTGTTGCCGACCTGTTTGTGGCCCGCATCCAGCAGGAGGCTGCATGAACATCTTCACGCACCGGTATGCATTGCTTGCGCGCCGCGAGCTGTGGGAACACAGGTCACTGTGGCTTGCGCCGGCCATCGTCGCCGCGGTGATGGTGGTGCTGCCCCTGCTTGGCGCCCGCAATGTCGGATACGGGCCGTTCGGGCAGAACCTCGACGCCTCGACGCCCGAGTCGCGCGCCCTGCTGGAGGCCATCCCCGGGCTGTTCGGTCATATGGTCATGCTCGGCGTGGCCATCATGGTCGGCGGCATCGCCTGCATCGCCATCATCTCTTACCTGCTCGACTGCCTGTATGCCGAGCGCAAGGACCGCAGCATCCTGTTCTGGAAGTCGCTGCCGGTGGCCGATGCCCCGACGGTGCTCGCCAAGCTGCTGGTCGCCCTGCTGCTGGTGCCCGTGATGGTTCTGCCGCTGTGCCTGATCGCGCAGCCGCTGATGCTGGCGGCCACCGCAGTGCGGTCCGAGGCCGTGCGTTCCTTCCTGGAAATGTCTTCGGTCACGGCAGGCTGGCGCACGCTGGGTCATGTCGCAGTGACGTGGTTCTATTGCGCCCTGTGGTATGCGCCCGTCGCGGCCTGGCTGATGCTGGCCTCGGTGCTGGCCAGGCGCCTGCCGCTGATGCATGCGGTGGTGCCGGTCATCGCGGTGATCGTGGTCGAGTGGATGATGTTCGACACGCGGCATGTCAGCGCCTTCGTCGGCGGACGGCTGATGCCCTGGCTGCAGCCTGACTTCGCCTGGAACCACGATCCGCGGGGCCTCATTGTAGGACTGGGATCACCGGACTGGTCGGCGCTTTACTTCAGTCCAGCGCTCTGGCTGGGACTCGCCGCCGCCGCCGTAATGGTGTACATCGTGGTTCGTCTGCGGAGGTATCGCGACGACACCTGAAGGATGGGGATGGCTTTCATCGAAAGCCGGCGCAACGCAAACACGCTCGAACTGGCCCTGCGCGGCGAATGGCGCGCGCAGGCCCTCGATTCCATCCGCAGGGAGATTGCGGGCCTCGACCTCGACGGCATCGACGAGGCCCGCATCGATGCCGGCAGTGCCGAACGCATGGACGTGGCCGGCGCATGGGTGCTCGATGACCTGACCCGCGTGCTCGCCGGCCGGGGCGTGGCGGTGACGTTCACCGGCGATGAGCCCTCGCTGCTGCTGCTGGTGCGCCGCGCGCTGCATGCCGAAGCCAGGGACAAGCCGGCGGCGCTGCGCGGCGAGGTGAACTTCAGCATCGTCGAACGGCTGGGTCGCACGGCGGTGGAGCGGCTGGAGGATATGCGCAAGGGCCTGGCCTTCGTCGGCCATGCCACCGTGGTGATGCTGCGCGCGCTGGTGCACTGGCGTTCGCTGCGCCCCACCTCGGTGACGCGCCATGTGTATGACACCGGCATCACCGCCATCCCGGTGGTGTCGCTGATCGCGTTCCTGATCAGCGTGATCATTGCCTACATGGCGGCCAGCCAGCTGCGCAACTATGGCGCCGACATCTATGTGGTGGACCTGATCACCGTCGGCGTGCTGCGCGAGCTGGGCGTGCTGCTGACGGCCATCATCGTGGCGGGCCGCACCGGCAGCGCATTTGCGGCCGAGATCGGTTCGATGCGCCTGAACGAGGAGGTGGATGCGCTGGATGCCACCGGCGTCGACGCCGTCGAGACGCTGGTGCTGCCGCGCATCCTCGGCATGATGATTGCGCTGCCGCTGCTGACGGTGGTGGCTGACCTGGTCGGCATCGGCGGTGGCGCGCTGCTGTGCATCTGGCTGCTCGACATGCCGCTGGCGCAGTTCATCGCGCGCGCCAACGAGGCCATCGGTCCAACCACGTTCTGGGCCGGCCTGGTCAAGGCGCCGGTGTTTGCCATCCTGATTGCGCTGGCGGGAACCTATCGCGGCTTCCAGGTGCGCGGCTCGGCGCGCGAGCTGGGTCGCCTGACCACCGTGGCGGTGGTGCAGGCCATCTTCCTGGTGCTGCTGGCCGATGCGCTGTTCGCGGTGCTGTTCCTGGAGATCGATTTCTGATGGCCGCCGAAGCACAGGCGCAGGCAGCGGGCGACCCGGACATCGTGGTCGAGGTGCGCGGCGTGGTGAACCGCTTCGGTCGCCAGGTGGTGCACGACCACCTCGACATGCAGGTTCGTCGCGGTGAGGTGTTCGGCATGCTGGGCAGCTCCGGCAGCGGCAAGTCGGTGCTGCTGCGGACCATCCTCGGTCTGCACCGTCCGCAGGAGGGCAGCGTGCTGCTGGAGGGCGTGGACATCACCACGCTGTCCGGGCGGGAGCTGGTCCGCGCGAAGGCGCGCTATGGCGTCACCTTCCAGCACGGCGCGCTGTTCTCGGCGCTGACCGTGCGCGAGAACATCCAGCTGCCGATGGTGGAGCACCTGCGGCTGAGCACCGCGGCGATGGATGAACTGGCGCTGCTCAAACTGCGCCTTGTAGGACTGCCGGAAGACGCCTTGCACAAGTATCCGGCACAACTTTCAGGCGGAATGATCAAGCGTGCCGCACTGGCGCGCGCACTGGCGCTGGATCCGCAGTTATTGTTCCTGGATGAGCCGACATCGGGACTGGACCCGATCAGTGCCGCGGCGTTTGACGATTTGATAGCCTACCTGCAGCAGGAGCTGCAACTGACGGTGGTGATGATCACGCATGACCTCGACACGATCTTCCGCATCTGCCAGCGCGTCGGCGTGATCGTCGACCGCAAGCTGGTGCAGGATTCGCGCGAGCGCATCGTCGAGCATTCGCATCCCTGGATCCAGGCGTATTTCCGCGGCACACGCGCGGCCCGCTTCGCGCAGCAGGAACCCTCGCATGGAACGTAAGGCCAACTATGCGGCGGTCGGGGCGTTCGTGCTGCTGGTCATCGGCCTCGCCGCTGGGTTCGTCTACTGGTATTCGGAAGGGCGCGACCGCAACAGCTACGAGCGCTACGAGATCTATTTCCCCGGCTCGGTGACCGGACTTTCGGTCGGCAGTTCGGTGCGGTATCTGGGCGTCGAGGTGGGCAAGGTGCGGCGCATCCGCCTTGATCCGCGCACGCCCGAGCGGGTGCAGATCCTCGCCGACATCGATGAATCCGCACCCGTCACCGAGACCACCGCGGCGAACCTTTCGATGCTCAGCTTCGCCACGGGCCTTCTGTACATCGACCTGCGGCAGCTGACCGATACGCGCGACCTGCTGCCGCCGGTGCCCGGCGAGCGCTATCCGGTGATCAACTCGATGCGCTCCGGACTGGACGCATTCCTGGGCGAGCTGCCCCAGCTGGCCGGCAACATTGCCGAGGTGCTCGAAAGCGCGCAGCAGATCCTGTCTTCCGAAAACGCCGATGCGATCTCTGCAATGGTGCAGAACATGCACGCGGCCACCGCGGGCCTGCCCGCCACCATGCAACGCATCGACTCGCTCCTCGATGACATCAGCGGCGCCACGCAGGAAGCGCGCCGGCTGGCGCAGAGCCTGGGCACCACCACCGGCGAGATCGGCGAGCACGTGAACCAGCTGGCCGAGCGCCTGCACCGCACCGCAGAACACCTCGAGACAGCTACCCAGGGCATCAATGGCCTGATCGAGGACAATCGCGCCGGCATCGCCTCGTTCACGCAGCAGGGACTGCCGCAGCTGACCCGCACGCTCGAATCCGCCGAGGATGCCGCCGACGCCCTGCGCGAACTGGCGCGCAGCCTCGAGGAAAATCCCTCGCAGTTGATCTATCGCACGCCGACCCGTGGCGTGGAGGTGCCCCGATGAGTGCAGTCATGCCTGCCGGGAGGTCTGCGACGCGGGCACGTCCGGCAATCTTACGTGGTGCCATCGCAGCGCTGGCGACCCTGGTGCTTGCCGGCTGCGTTGGCCTGCGCAACGGTGATGAACCCGAACGCATCTATGTGCTGAACCCGGCCGCCGCGGCGCCTGCGGCACCATCCGCGCAGGGACTGCTGATGATCTCGCGCCCCGCTGTGCAGCCCGGGCTGGACACCGCGCGCATTGCACTGAAGCGCGCGGACAACGAGCTGGATTACTACGCGGGCAGCCGCTGGAGCGGCACGCTGCCGCACATGCTGGGTGCCTTCGCGGTGCAGTCGATGCAGGGCGCATTCGCGACGGTGACCGGCGAGGGTCGCGGGGCGGGGCCGGCAGACTATGAACTGCTGCTCACGGCGCGGCATTTCGAGGCCGTGTATGACCAGGAGGACAGTGCGCCGGAAGTGCATGTCGCCTTCGAGTGCCTGCTGGTGGCGAGAACGCCGCGACAGGTGCTGGGCCGCTGTGATGCAGACGTCCGTGAGCCGGCCGGCGGCAACCGCATGTCGGCCATCGTGGCCGCGTTCGAGAATGCCAGCCGGCGTGCGCTGGTCGAGGTGCGCGAGCGGGCGATTACGGCAGCGTCGGCCGCGGGTCCGTCCAGGGCAGCGACCGCAGACCAGACGTCGGGCGGCACGGCAGCTGCCGGTCGCCGCTAGAACGTCGACAGCCCGGTGGCCTCCATCAGTCGCCATTGCCAGGCACGCAGCCGGCTGTCCTCGGCCCAGGTGTCGTGCGGATCGGTGTAGGGCACGCCGCCTGCATTGCTCCAGAGCTTCTCGAACCATGCCGTAACGTCGCCGGCCGTCCGGCTCGACAGCGGGGCTTCGACGCCGACATTCGCCTCGAGGTTGAAGTTGCCGATGTTGCGGCGGGTGAAGTTCGCCGAGCCCAGCGTGAACCAGATCTTTCCCGCGTCGCGTACGGCGGCATATTTGGCATGGAACTGCTCGCCGCTGGTGCGGTACCAGCGCAGCGCGATGCGTCCGTCGCCCCGTTGCCGCAATGCATTGCCCACCGGCCGGTTCGGCACACCGGACTTCTCGAAGCCGAAGGCATCGCGGTTCGGATCGAGCAGCACGCGCACCGTGACGCCGCGCTGCGCCGCGCGCAGCAATGCGGCGATGACCTGGCGCTCGGCGAGGTAGAACTGCGCAATGTCGATGGCGTCGCCGGCGCGCGCGGCATTGAAATGTTTTAGAAGTGTGTCGCGGATCGCGCCTTCGGTCAGGACCGCCACGCGCAGCATCGACTGCCTGGCTTCATCGTCGCTCTCGCCCCGTCGGGTGACACCGGCCATGTTCGCCACGGGATGGCCCGCCTCCTGCATTGGCGTCTCCGGCATGACCGCCTGCGACGCAGCCGTGCGAAATGCTTCCAGCGGCCCGCCTGCCCATCCCGAGAACCGCGCCACATCCAGCTCGCTGGCCAGCAGCGGCCGCAATGCCTCGCCCTGCACGCGTAGCGCGACGTTCGAATGTGCACTGCTGGCGTCATGCGGATTCGCCGACGCCACCAGACCGACCAGCGAACCGGCGCCATCGCCAGTCAGCAGCAGCTTGCGATGATTGGCCTTGAAGTTGGGCAGCCTCAGCAGCGCCCCAAGCCTGAGGTCCGGTCCATCGCCATCGAGCAGGTTCGGCAGCCAGCCTTCGCCGCGCGTCGGCATCCACCATCCGGCAAACGTGCGCCACACCGCGCTGTACAGGGGATTGGAATCGCGCAGCACCGACAGCCGCGTCACCACCACATCGACGCCCAGCTCGCGCAGTGCTGCCAGACGCGGTGGCGCCGTGCCGCGGTAGTAGTCATTGATGGGATCGGTGATGACCAGCACCGGCAGTTCGGGCCGCGCCTGCTTCAGTTCGCGCAAGGCGGCGATGAGGCTGCCGGACACCGGTGCCAGCCCCTCGCCATAGGACAGGGCACCGGCCGGACCGCCCTGGTCGTTGAACAGGAAGTAGTCGAGCACGAGGAAGTCCTGTGCGTTGCGCACCAGGTCGAGCGTGGCCTCGTGGATGGGATGCTCGCGCACCATGCCACCGGCACCATCCTGCGCGGCGATGTCGGCGAGGAACCGCACCGCGCTGTCGGGTGTGGCAACCGCCATGCCGAGCACCGCAACGCCGGGCGGCAATGGCTTGTACACATGCCAGCCGCCCACGCCGATCACCACGAGGCACACCGCCAGCAGCCCGCGGCGCCAGCGGCGGCGTGCGGGGCGGGGCGGGGTCAGGGCAGGAAAGGCGGTGTCGCGCGCTTCAGGCGCTGCCATCGCGCGCAATGCGGGCTTCATCCGTGAAGCAGGGGAATGGCGAGCGTCCGGTCCCCGCCTGGCGCGACAGCATGGCGCCCAGGTCCTCGGCCGAACAGGGATCGCCGAACAGGCGGCCCTGCGCAAAGTTGCAGCCGGCCTCGCGCAGGAACTGCAGCTGGCCTTCGGTCTCGACGCCCTCGGCGACCACGTCCATGCCGAGGCTGCGTCCCATCTCGATGATGGTGCGCACGATGGTGGCGTCGTTGCGATCGACATTGGCATCGCGCACGAACGACTGGTCGATCTTCAGTGTGCCGATCGGGAACTGCTGCAGCGCTGACAGCGACGAGTAGCCGGTGCCGAAATCGTCGATCGACAGGTGCACGCCCAGCGCGGCCAGTTCCTTCAGCATGCCGATGGTGCGCTTGGGGTTCGCCATCAGCGTGGTCTCGGTGATCTCCAGCTCCAGGTGCGCCGGGGAGACGCCATGGCGCTCGAACACCGAGCGGTAGTCGAGGATGAAGCTGGCCTGGCGCAGCTGCTTCAGCGACAGGTTCAGCGCGATGCGGCCGGGCGCGCGGCCGCTGCTGGTGAGTTCGCGGTAGTCGAGGCAGACGCGGTTCAGCACCCATTCGCCGATGCTGGAGATCAGGTTGTTCTCCTCGGCCAGCGGGATGAACTGCGCGGGCGGGATGTCGCCATGCCCCGGCAGGCGCCAACGCAGCAATGCCTCGGCACCGACGATGCGGCCGCTCTGCACATCGACCTTGGGCATGTAGGCGACCACGAACTCGTCGCGCTCGATGGCGCGCTTGAGCTTGCTCTTGAGCATCAGCCGCTCGACGGAGGCGGCGTTCATCTCCGGGGAGTAGAAGGCGCAGGAGTTGCCGCCGTTCTGCTTCGAGTAGTACATGGCCGCATCGGCATTGCGGATCAGGTCGATGACGTTCTCGGCATCGCGGGGACACAGCGCGACCCCGATGCTGGCCGACAGGAACACCTCCTGCCCGCCCACATAGAACGGCTGCGACACGGCGTTCAGGATCTCGCGCGACAGGTGCCGCGCCACTTCGCGCGCGGTGTTCTCGGAGATGCCGTCGATGAACAGCGCAAACTCGTCGCCGGCCAGCCTTCCGAGCACGGTGTCGGAAGGCAGCGTCGCGGTCAGCCGCTCGGTCAGCGCCTCGAGCACGCGGTCGCCGGCGCCATGGCCGAAGGTGTCGTTCACTTCCTTGAAGTGGTCCATGTCCAGGTACAGCAGCGCAAGGCCGGTGCGCGCGCGCAGTGCGCGGGCGATGGCCTGCTGCAGCAGGTGCTGGAACTGCATGCGGTTGGGGATCTTGGTCAGCGCGTCATAGCGGGCCAGGTAGCGGATGCGCCGCTCGGCCCGCTTGCGGTCGGTGATGTCGCGCGCCACATAGATGCGGCCCTGGAAGTTGGGATCGCCGCTGTCGAGCTCGGAACCGGAGAACGACACCGGCAGGGTCTGGCCGGACGCATTGCGCAGCACCGCCTCGCCGCTTTCAGCGGCGCGCTGCACGCGCTCGTTCTCGGAGTGGTCGGCGGAATACAGCAGCGAGCCGATGTGCCGGTCGATCAGGTCGGCCGTGGCCGTGCCGGTGAGGCGCTGCGCGGCAAGGTTGGTGGAGCGGATGCTGCCATCCGGCCGCACCACGAACACCGCATCGACCATGCTGTTGAGCACATTGTCGAGGTAGTTCTTCGTGATGGTGGTGTCGGCGAGGCTCTTGCGCATCTGGTCGACGGTGCGCTGCAGGTCGCCGAGCTCATCGTTGCGGATGATGGGCACCGGCCGCGTGAAGTCGCCCTCGGCCATGCGATGGGTGGTGTCGCTCAGCTGCTGCAGCGCAGCTGTGAGGCGTCGCCCGACGAGAAAGGCCAGCCACGTCGCGCCGCCAATGGTTGTCAGCGCAATGGGTATCGCAATGGAGCGGGAGATGCTGGGGTCGCGCAGCACGGCGGCCACCGCGAACAGCCCGAGCATCAGCAGCAGCCCGAAAGCAGCGCCGAAAAGGGCGAATTTGGTCTTCAGGCTGCGCAAAGTCACGAGATGGTAACCTCGGCCCTTCACCGCCGCTAGCGCCCATCTGCCCAGATTATGTCCATTCGTTTTTCGACAGACGAACTGACCGGCCGCGCCCGTACCCATATCGTCACTCTGGAAGATCCACCCTGCGGGCTGCACCGCGAGGTGGTGGCGCCGTTCCGGGCGATGCGGGCTGCCGCCGCGCAGGCCGGCATCGACCTGGTGCCGTTCTCCTCGTTCCGCGATTTCGAGCGTCAGCTTGCGATCTGGAACGCCAAGGCGTGCGGCGAGCGTGAACTGCGCGGCGCCAACGGGCAGTTGCTGGATGCGCGGGCGCTGGATGCGGACGCGCGGGTGGCGGCCATCCTCTGCTGGTCGGCGCTGCCGGGCGCCAGTCGCCACCACTGGGGCACGGACTTCGACGTGATGGACGCGGCCGCGCTGCCGCCGGGGTACCGCCTGCAGGTGGTGCCGGAGGAATATGCCCCCGACGGCATCTTCGGCCGGCTGAACGCCTGGCTCGACGCGCATGCCGCAGGCTTCGGCTTCTATCGTCCCTATGCCACCTGGCGCGGCGGCGTGCGGCCGGAGCCCTGGCACCTGAGCCATGCCGCGGTGGCAGAGGATGCCCTGCGGCAGTTCGCCGCGGCGGACCTGCGCCGCGCCCTGGATGCCGCACCGCTGGAAGACCGCGCCGCGATCGAGCGCCAGCTGCCCGACGTCTTCGAGCGCTATGTGCTGAACGTGGATGCGCCGCCGGCGGCGGCGATCAGCGTGGCTGGCGCAGCCAGGCTCGCCTGAGATAGGTGGACATCAGCCCGCGCACGGTATTGAGCGGGTCGGGCTGCGCCGTGTAGACCTGCGGCGTCCGCCGCAGCATGCGCCAGCTTTCCCCGCGCAGCACGTGGCGCAGGAACTCCAGGCTGCGCTGGATGGACTCCATGTAGGGATTGCGGCCGTCAAACAGCGGTTCCATGTAGCGGTATGCGCTGCCGAAGGCGCCATCCAGGCGCTTGGTGATCGTGTCCTGCATGAACTGCGGCGTCTGGCGCAGCAGGTCGAGGCCGGAGGCATAGCGCACGCCGGTGTCGCCGGTGTCGCTGACCGACAGCGCTACGCCGCCGAGCACGAACTCCGGGTACAGCCGGTCACGGCATTTCTCCAGATAACAGCGGTCGGCCATCTGCGCGACCATGTCGGCCGTGCCCAGAAGGTGGCCGAGCGCGATGTCGCGTGGATCGGTGATCACCTTGCCGATCTCGTCGAAGGTCTTCTCGTAGCCGGTGTAATGCACCAGCTCGGCCGTGAGCGGCGCCCAGTGGGCATAGCCGATCTCCGGCAGGTAATAGTTCATGAAACGCGCGCTGCGCGACACATGGTTGCGGGTGAACTCGGCGCCGTTCTGCGCCTCCTCGCCCTTCTCGCGCAGGTAGCCGATGTCGTGGAACAGCGCGAGGAAGATGCCCACCGCGCCGCGCTCGGCGCCCAGGGCCAGGTCGGTGCCCTGGTGCTGGCGCTCATAGCCGACGATCAGCCGCGCCATCGCCAGCGTCACATCCAGTGTGTGCTGCTGGTCGTGGTAGACGGTGTCGACGCCGAAATAGCCGGGCATGCGGCCGGTGAAGGCCAGCTCGAAATCATGGAAGGCACGCGCCACCGGTCCGAAATACATGCCCGGCCAGGTGGCCAGGAACAGATCCTTCACCGCATCGCGAACATCGGGGGCGGAAGACACCCGAACCGTGTTGGTGACGTCGTAGTCGCTGCGGCGGGCGTTGTACATGCAAGGCAGTCTAGGCACCGGCGAACCCGGCGCACACGACGCGTTCCGCAGTTTGTGTCACCGGCCCCCCGACCGATATGTCAATTCATGCCCGCGATCAGCTGGCGATGCCGTGCAGGCGCAGCAGCGGCTGGATGTCCGGCGCCCGTCCGCGAAATGCGACAAAGGCATCCAGCGCATGGCGGCTGCCGCCGCGCGCGAGGATGGCATCGACGAAGCGCCGCGCGGTGGCCCGGTCGTAGATGCCGGCCTCCTCGAAAGCCGCGAAGGCATCGGCCGACAGCACCTCGGCCCACTTGTAGCTGTAGTAGCCGGCCGCATAGCCGCCGGCGAAGATGTGGCCGAAGCTGTTGGGGTAGCGATTCCACTCGGGCACGCGGATCACCGCCACCTCGCGGCGCACCTCATCGAGCAGCTCGCTGATGTGCGCGCCCTTCGCCGGGTCATATTCCGCGTGCAGGCGGAAGTCGAACAGCGCGAACTCCAGCTGCCGCACCGTGGCCAGGCCCGCCTGGAAGCTGCGCGTCTTCAGCAGCTGGGTGATCTTCTCTTCGGGCAGCGGCGAGCCGTCCTCGACATGCGCGGTGATCCCGCGCAGCACCTCCGGCTGCCAGGCGTAGTTCTCCATGAACTGGCTGGGCAGCTCGACCGCATCCCAGGCCACGCCGTTGATGCCGGCGATCGAGGGATAGCGCACGCGCGTCAGCAGGTGGTGCAGGCCGTGGCCGAATTCATGGAACAGCGTCACCACGTCATCGTGGGTGAGCTGCGCCGGCTTGCCGGCCGCGCCGGGCAGCGCATTGCAGACCAGATAGGCCACCGGCAGCGCGCGGCCGCCGGGAAGCTCCTTGCGGCCCACGCAGTCATCCATCCAGGCGCCGCTGCGCTTGTTGGGGCGCGCATAGGGATCGAGGTAGACACCGCCGATGACCGCCCCGCCGGCATCGAGGATGTCGTAGTAGCGCACATCCGGATGCCACAGCGGCACATCGCTGCGCGGCCGGAAGTCGACCTCGAACAGCTGCTTCACGAGGCCGAACAGGCCGTCGAGCACGCGCGTCAGCGGGAACCAGGGACGCAGTTCCTCCTGCGAGATGCTGTAGCGCTGCTCCTGCAGGCGCTCGGAGTAATAGGTGATGTCCCAGGCTTCCAGCGGGCGGCCGGCGAAGGCGGTGAGTTCGGCCAGTTCGCGTTCGGCGGCGGGACGCGCGGCGCGGGCCAGTGACCGCAGGAAGTCCATCACTTCCTCGACGCTGCGCGCCATGCGCCGCGCCAGCGCGTAGGCGGCATAGTTCGGATAGCCCAGCAGCTGCGCGGCCTCGTGGCGCAGGCGCAGCAGGTCTTCCATCACCGCGGTGTTGTCGAACTTCGCCGGCGTCGGCCCGGTGGTGGCGGCACGCGTGCTCCAGGCGCGATAGAAGGTTTCGCGCAGCGCGCGCGAATGCGCATCGGTGACCACGGCCACATAGGTGGGCTGGTCGAGTCCCAGCAGCCAGCCGGTGCGGCCGGCCACTGCCGCACGTTCCTTCGCCTGCGCAATGATGGTGGGATTCAGGCCGGCAAGCTCCGCCACATCGGCGACTTCGTGCGTGAAGGAATTGGTGGCGTCAAGCACGTTCTCGTCGAACTTTGCCGCCAGCCGCGCCATCTCGAGCATCACCGCCTTGAAGCGGTCCTTCTTCTGCCCGTCCAGTGCGACGCCGGCGAGGCGGAACTCGAGCAATGCCTGGTCGACCACCGCCAGCTGCTCGTCATCGAGCGTGCCGGCCTCGCTGCCGCGCACCGCGCTGAAGGCCTTGAACAGGCGCTCGTTCTGCGTAAGGTCGGTGGCGTATTCGGACAGCAGCGGCAGGCAGGCGTTGTAGCGTTCGCGCAGTGGTTCGTTGTTCATCACCGCGTTGAGGTGACCCACCGGCGACCAGGTGCGCGCCAGGCGATGCTGCAGTTCTTCCAGCGGTTCGACCACGGTGCTGAAGGTGGGCTGTTGCGCGGTCTCGATCTGGCGGATGCGCGCGCGGTTCTCGTCGAGCACGGCGCGCACGCCAGGTTCCACATGTTCCGGGCGGATGGCGTCGAAGGCGGGCAGGGGCTGGTCGTGCAGCAGCGGATTCGGGTTCATTCTCCTATTATGCGCCCATGAGTGAATCCTTCGATCTGATCGTGCTGGGCGGTGGCAGCGGTGGCATCGCCACGGCCCGTCGCGCCGCCGAATATGGCGCCAGGGTGGCCCTGGTGGAGGCCGGACGCCTGGGCGGCACCTGCGTGAATGTGGGTTGCGTGCCGAAGAAAATCATGTGGACCGCGGCCGACCTGGCCGGTGCGCTCGACGATGCGCGCGGCTATGGTTTCGACGTGACCGTGGGCGGCCACGACTGGAATGCGCTCAAGCAGCGTCGCGACGCCTATGTGGCGCGCCTCAACACCATCTACGAGGCCAACCTGGGACGCGCCAATGTCGAGCTGGTGCGTGGCCATGGCCGTCTGCTGCCGGGTCGCTGCATCGAGGTCGCAGGCCGTCGCCTGGTGGGCGAGCGCGTGGTGCTGGCCACCGGCGGCCGGCCGCGGCGGCCGGATATTCCGGGCGCGGAGCTGGGTCTGGATTCCGATGGCTTCTTCGCACTGGAGCACCGCCCGCAGCGGGTCACCGTGGTGGGCACCGGTTACATCGGACTGGAACTGGCCGGCGTGTTCGCCGCGCTGGGCAGCACCGTGACGCTGGTGGCGCGCAGCGCACAGGTGCTGCGGGGTTTCGATCCGCTGCTGGTCGAGGCGGCGATGCAGGGACTGGGCGAGCTCGACGTGACGATGCGCATGCAGTGCGGCACCTCTGCGCTGAGGCGCGGCGCCGACGGACGCTTCGACCTGGACCTGGGCGAAGGGGAGACACTGATCGGCCAGGACGCGGTGATCTGGGCCATTGGCCGTGAACCGATGACCGGATGCATCCATGACGGCATCGCGCGCGGTGCGGATGGCTTCATTGCGGTCGACGAGTTCCAGCAGACTTCCGAGCCCGGCGTGTTCGCCGTGGGTGATCTCACGGGCCGGTTGCCGCTCACGCCGGTGGCGATTGCGGCTGGACGGCGCCTGGCCGATCGCCTCTGGGGTGGAATGGAAGGGCGCAAGCTGTCCTATGAGAACGTGCCCACGGTGGTGTTTTCGCATCCGCCGCTGGGCACGGTGGGGCTCACCGAACCTGAGGCCCGCGCGCGCTTTGGCGATGACGCGGTGAAGTGCTATCGCGCGCAGTTCGTGCCCATGTATCACGCGATGACCGAGGCGCGGCCGCGCACACACATGAAGATCGTCACCACCGGTGCGGAAGAACGCGTGGTCGGCGTGCATCTGGCCGGTCGCGGTGTGGATGAGATGCTGCAGGGATTCGCAGTGGCCGTGCGCATGGGGGCGACCAAGCGCGACTTCGATGATACGGTAGCCATCCATCCCACTGCGGCAGAAGAACTGGTCACGATGCGCTAGGGATCATGCTGAAGCTGAACCTCATCAATACGCTGGCCTTTGCCGGCGTGGTGCTGATGCTGGGCTACCTGCTGCGGCGGGTATTCCCGGTGCTGGCGCGCCTGAACCTGCCCGCACCGGTGCTGGGCGGACTGCTGGTGGCCGTGGCCGTGCTGTTGGCACGCGGCCAGGACGTGACGCTGTTCGAGTTCGATACCGCGCTGCAGACACCGCTGATGATCGCCTTCTTCACCACCATCGGCTTCGGCGCCAGCCTGTCGCTGGTGAAAGTGGGCGGTCCGCAGGTGCTGCTGTTCTTCATGGCCGCCACGGTGTTCGCGTTGATGCAGAACGTGGTCGGCGTGGCGGTGGCCATGCTGTTCGGGCTGAATCCGCTGTTCGGCCTGCTGGCCGGTTCCGTGACGCTGACCGGCGGGCCGGGCACGGGCCTGGCCTTCGCGCCGCTGTTCGAGGAGGCCGGCGTCACCGGTGCGGCCTCCATTGCGCTGGCCATGGCCATGGCCGGCATCGTCTGCGGCGCGCTGATCGGCGGGCCGGTCACCGGCTGGCTGGTGCACCGGCACCGGCTCGACACCCGCAGCAGTCCGCCGCCGCCGAAGCCCGACGTGGAATTCGCGCCAGAAGCGGGCGAGGCCGCGCCAAAGGTTGAACTCGGCGACGACGAAACCGCCGAGACCTGGGCGGTGATGAAGAATGTGGTGATGCTGCTGGTGGCGATGGCGCTGGGATACTGGCTGTCCGGCTGGATCGAATCGCGCGGCATCACGTTGCCGGCCTACATCGGCGCGATGCTGGTGGCGGCGCTGATCCGCAACCTGGATGACATGACCGGCTGGTTCGGGTTGTCGATGCGCATCCTCGACACCATCGGCGCCATCACGCTGTCGCTGTTCCTGGTGCTGGCGCTGATGACCCTGGAGCTGTGGGAGCTGGCCGGCCTTGCCATGCCGCTGCTGGTGAGCCTGCTGGCGCAGATCGCCCTGATCCTGGTCAGCGTGCCGATCATGTTCCGGCTGATGGGCCGCGACTATGAAGCCTCGGTGATGGGCGGCGGCTTCATCGGCTTCATGCTCGGCACCACCGCCAATGCGATGGCGGTGATGCGCACGCTGGTCGAACGCTACGGTCCGGCGCCGCGCGCCTTCCTGGTGGCGCCGGTGGTGGGTGCGTTCTTCATCGATTTCACCAATGCGCTGCTGGTGACCTGGGGCATCAACATCCTGCGATGAGCATGCCGCT
The DNA here is from genome assembly GCA_964417875.1 of uncultured Steroidobacteraceae bacterium. Taxonomy (GTDB): domain Bacteria; phylum Pseudomonadota; class Gammaproteobacteria; order Steroidobacterales; family Steroidobacteraceae; genus ZC4RG30. Next base: position 18,307 of record CAYQJU010000004.1, on the reverse strand, counting down.
GCTGATCGGACATCGCGGCGCCAGCGGCCATCTGCCGGAGCACACGCTGGCGTCCTATTCGCTGGCGCTGCTGCATGGTGCGGATTACATCGAGCCAGACCTCGTCGCCACGCGGGATGGCGTGCTGGTGGCGCGCCACGAGAACGAGATCAGCACCACCACCGATGTGGCCGACCACCCGGAGTTCGAGGAGCGCAAGCGCACGCAGTACATCGATGGCGTGGATGTCAGCGGCTGGTTCACGGAGGATTTCACGCTCGAGGAGCTCAAGACGCTGCGCGCGCGCGAGCGCATCCCGGAGCTTCGGCCGCGCAATGTGCGCTACAACGGGCGGTTCGATGTTCCCACGCTCGATGAGATCCTGCAGTACGTGGGCTATGTGAACTCGATGCGCCAGCCGGCGGGGCTGCGTCCCATCGGCGTGTATCCGGAGACCAAGCATCCTTCGCACTTCGCCTCGATCGGGCTGCGGCTGGAGCCGCTGCTGCTCGACACGCTGCGGCGCGGGCTGGGCGTGGCGCCGGTGTTCATCCAGTCCTTCGAGGTGGGCAACCTGCGCTACCTGCGCCGGCAATGCGACTATCCGCTGGTGCAGCTGATTGCCGCCGAGGGCGCGCCGTGGGACCAGTCGCCGGAGAAAGGTGGCACCTATGCGCGCATGTCGTCGGCGGAAGGACTGCGGCGCGTCGCCGAATATGCCGATGTGGTGGCTGTGCAGAAGAATCTGGTGGTCAGCGAGAGCGCCGATGGCACGTTGGCGCCCACGCCGCTGGTCGGGAATGCGCGTGCGGCGGGGCTCAAGGTGCATGCCTGGACGTTCCGCGCCGAGAACATGTTCCTGCCGGTGAAATTCCGCAAGGGCGGTGACCTCGCCGGGCATGGCGACATGGCCCCCGAGATCCAGCTGCATGCGAAGGCGGGGGTGGATGGCGTGTTCTGCGACCATCCGGATATCGCGCGGCGGGCATTGCGTTCGCTGCAGTTGTAAGAGCCTGTCGCTGCCGGGCGACGGTGGAATCCCACACAGTCACAGAATGGTTTCGCCAGGGCTCGCGCAATGCAGGCCTTTGGCTGGCGACGGCGTACCATGGGTTCCCATCACGTTCGTCCATGGAGGTTCAACTGATGGCAAATCTGAATCTGGAAAACCGGCGCAAGGTCCGCACCCTGTTTCCCGCCGTGCTGGCGGGCGGCGCACTGGCGCTGGCCGCCGCGCCTGCGCAGGCGCAGGTGCCCGGCTTCGATCTCTACATTGGCGCGGGTCTGGGCCAGAGCGATGCCAATACCGGTCCGCTGGAATTCACCGACATCGACGACAAGGACATGTCGTGGAAGATCCTGGGCGGCGTGCGATTCGCTTCGATGTTCGGTGCCGAGCTGAACTACATCGACTTCGGCAAGGTGTCCGCTGATGAGGCTGCGGTGGACTACAAGGGCCTGGCCGCGTTCGGCATGTTCTACGTGCCCCTGCCGATGCCGGTGCTCGACCTGTATGCCAAGGCGGGTGTTGCCCGCGTCGATGCCGATGTCGATGCCTTCGACTACAGCACCGACGACACGCGTTTCGCCTGGGGCCTGGGCGCGCAGTTCAAGCTCGGGTCATGGGCGTTGCGCGGTGAATATGAGCGCTTCCGACTCAAGGACAACGACGAGGGCCTGTCGGTGAAGCCCTCGATGCTGTCGCTGAGCATCACCAGGTCATTCCTGTAGATTTCCTGGGCTGACCGCGTGCTGCGCGGATTGCTGGATCGCCTGGTACTGCTCTCCGGCACCATTGCCGGCGGATGCGTACCGGGGTTCATCCAGCAATACCGCCAGCGTGTCGGCGGCAGGCTCGACCAGGTGCAGATCGACCTGGCGCCGTTCCAGCAGATCGCCGCGCGCTTCCACGAGGGGGACATGGGCCGCCTGGTGCGGCATCACCTGGCCAGTCCCGATCCGAGTTTTCATGCGGAGGGCGAGGCATTGCAGGCCATGCTCGACTCGCAGGCACGGCTGCAGGCCATGGCGGAGGGGCTGTCCGGTTCGATCTGGCAGCAGATCGGGTACCTGCTGCGTCACTATGACTCCAGCATCGGCGCTGCGACCTGGCGCGACCATGTGCCGACGTTCTCGCTGGATCCGGGCAGCATCGTGGTCGCGCTGACCGTCGGCGCGACCTTGTGGGTGATGTTCCTGCTGCTGTGGACGGCGGCGCGGCGTGGCGTGGACTACCTGCGTGTTCGCACGGCCACGCCGGCACGGCGGCGCTAGCGGGCGATGATTCCGGCGCGACCGGAATGCAGGCGCGCTGGGCGACTTCCGGCTCAGCCGCGCAGTTCCGCCGCCAGGGCGCTGAGCACCGAGCGCGTGTCCGGCCGCACGCCGCGCCACAGGTAGAACGACTCGGCCGCCTGTTCCACCAGCATGCCGAGGCCATCCATCGCGCGCGCCACGCCGCGCGCATGTGCCCAGCGCACGAAGGGTGTTTCCTCGCGTGCATAGGCCAGGTCGTAGCAGATGCTCTGTTTCGAGACGATGCCGGGCGGCAGCGCCGGCAGTTCGCCGGTCAGGCTGGCGGCGGTGGCATTGATGACGATGTCCCAGGGCTGGTTATCCAGCTCGGGATAGGAAACCGCCTCGAGCGCGCCCGTGTCGTTGAATGCCTGCACCAGCTCGCGTGCGCGCTGCACATTGCGATTGACGATGCACAGCTGGCTGGGCTTGAGGCCCAGCAGCGGCGCGAGCACGCCGCGCGCCGCGCCGCCGGCGCCCAGCAGCAGCACGCGCCGGCCGGCAATGCTGACGCCATGGTTGTGCACCAGGTCGCGGGCCAGGCCCGCCCCATCGGTGTTGTCGCCGAGCAGGCCGCCCTCGGCGCGCGCCGCCAGCGTGTTCACCGCGCCGGCGCGGCGCGCGCGCGGTGTCAGTGCAGCGGCCAGATGCGCGGCGGCCTCCTTGTGCGGGACGGTCACGTTCAGTCCCCGTCCACCCTGCGCGAAGAATTCGCGCACCACCCGCGCGAAGTCGGCCGGGGCGGCGTCGATGGTGGAATATTCCAGCGCCTGCCCGGTCTGCGCCGCGAAGCGCGAGTGGATGAACGGCGAGCGGCTGTGGCTGACGGGATGGCCGATGACGGCGTAACGGTCGGGGGCACTCATGCGGCGGCGATTCTACGCCCGCCGCCGCATGGGCCGCTGCATTTCAGCCGCCGGTCACTGGCTGGCCGCAGCGGCATCCTGGTTCGCGCGCAGCGTGATGTAGGCGAGGATGGCCTGCACATCCCCGGCATCGAACACCTCGTCGAACGAGGCCATGCCATGCGGCTCGCGCGCGCCGCCGATCACCACCTCCTCGAACTGCTCCGGCGCGCGCAGCAGCGGCGTGCGGCGAAGGTCGGGCAGCAGGCCGACACCAACCACGCCGGCGCCATGGCAGCTGCCGCACCAGGTTTCATACAGCGGTGCGCCCTGCGCGGCGACTTCGGCCGCGGCTGTCACCGGCGGGGGATCGAGCGGCGGGCGCTGCATCGGCGGTGCCATCGGCAGCTGCAGGTCGGCATCGAGCTTGAACACCAGTACGCGCGACACATTCGGCAGCGCATAGCCCTTCATGTTCGACGCGCCGCCGATCATCGCCCAGGAGCCGCCGGTGCCCACGGTGATGGCCACGTACTGCTCGCCCTCGATGGCATAGCTGATGGGCGCGGCGATGATGCCGGTCTGTGCCGGGAACGACCACAGTTGCTCGCCGGTGCGTGCATCCATCGCGGTGAATTCACCTGAACCGGTGCCCTGGAACACCAGTCCGCCGGCGGTGGCCAGTGCGCCGCCATTGGCCTGGCCGGCGCGTTCCACGCGCCAAACCTCACGCTGCGCCACCGGATCCCAGGCGATCAGGCGGCCATAGGTGTTCTCGTCCACCCACTGCGGATCGAGCGCGGCATTGGATGAGAAATCCGCGCCACTGTTGGTGGCCATCTTCACCGGTTCATAGCTTTCGGGCAGGCCGAACTCGAACGGCGTGCCATGGATGGGCAGGTAGACCAGGCCGGTCTGCGGACTGAAAGACATCGAATGCCAGGTGTGCACGCCATTGGGATTGTGCGTGGACAGGAACGGCTTGCCGGTGAGGTTGTAGCGCGCTGCCGGGTTTTCCACCGGGCGACCGGTAGTCAGGTCCACATGGCTGGCCCAGGCGATCTCGGTGACCTTCTCGGCCGATATCAGCTGGCCGGTGGCGCGATCGATCACATAGAAGAAGCCGTTCTTCGGCGCCTGCATCAGCACCTGGCGCACCTCGCCATCGATGGTGAGGTCGGCGAGGATCATCTGCTGCGTGGCGGTGTGGTCCCAGGTTTCGCCGGGCGAGGTCTGGTAATGCCAGCGGTAGCTGCCATCGTCGGGATCGAGGGCGACGATGGAAGACAGGAACAGGTTGTCGCCCTTGCCCTCGCTGCGCAGCGAGTGGTTCCACGGCGAGCCATTGCCCACGCCGATGTACAGCAGGTCGAGGTCAGGATCGTAGGACATCGAATCCCACACAGTGCCGCCACCGCCGATGGTCCACCACTCACCCGACCAGGTCTTTGCCGCCTCTTCGAGGATGGGCATCTCGAAGCCATCGGCCGGATTGCCGGGCACGGTGTAGAAGCGCCAGGCCATGTCGCCGGTGTCGGCGTCATAGGCGGAGACATAGCCGCGCACGCCGAACTCGGCGCCACCATTGCCGATCAGCACCTTGCCCTTCACCACGCGCGGCGCGCCGGTGATGGTGTAGGGCTTGCTCTGGTCGACGGTGACCACGTCCCAGAGTTCCTCGCCGGTCTTCGCGTCGAGCGCGACCAGCCGGCCGTCGATCGTGCCGACGAAGATCCTGCCGTCCCACGCCGCCACGCCGCGATTGACCACGTCGCAGCAGGCATTCACCGCGGCGCCGCCGGGCACCTCGGGGTCGTATTGCCACAGCAGCCTGCCGGTGCGGGCGTCATAGGCCTTGACGCGGCTCCATGCGGTGGAGACATACAGCGCGCCATCGACCATCAGCGGCGTGGATTCCTGGCCGCGGTTGGTGTCGAGGTCGGCATACCAGGCGAGGCCGAGCCGGTCGATGGTCTCGGTGCTGATGGCATCGAGCGGGCTGAAGCGCTGCTCGGAATAGGTCCGGCCGTGGCTCATCCATGAACCGGGTTCGGCTTCGGCATTGACCAGCCGGTCCGCGTCGATGGCTGCCTGGCCGATGTTGCTGTCGCGTTTCTGGCAGCCCGCTGCCAGGCCGATTGCCAGGACCAGACCGATCGCGCCCCATTGCCTGAGGCGCGCGTTGCCGCGCTGCATGGACATGTTGTTTCCCCCCATCCCTGTACTTTTTCCGCTTCCTGCGGATTCGTTCGTCCGTCGGGGGATTATAGGCCCCGGGTCCTGCATCGTGGGCATGCTCCGCGGCAGCTGACCACCGCTCAGGTAGGACTGTTCCGGTCGCGGTGCTCCAGCCGGCTGGCAGACGGCGTGTGCGGCCCGGTGAAAGATGTGCGTCCATGTCTTCCCGCAATCCAATGGACGTTCCCCCCGGCCGGCTCGAGGAGTTGCGCGAAGACTTCGAAACCGTCGATGGCGACCAGGATGGCTGCATCGACTTCGGCGAATTTGCAAGCCTGATGGACAACCTCAATGCGCAGATGAGCGATACGGACCTGCGCATCGGCTTCGCCGAGATCGACGCCGATCACGATGGTCGCATCAGCCTCGCCGAGTTCGTCGCCTGGCGCATCCGCGAATGACGGGCAGGTTTGGCAGGAATTTTCTGGAACGAAGGAGTCGTCAATGTCGCAAGTCAATACGGACAAGCTGGTCGAGGATCTGAAGGTGGTCATCCGCGATGCAGAGGAGTTGCTGCGCGCCACCGCAGGCCAGGCGGGCGAGAAGTTCTCGGAGGTGCGTGCCCGCGCAGAGGAGTCGCTGCAGTCGGCCAAGTCGCGCCTGCGCGAGATCAGCGGTGACCTGAATGCGCGCGCCCATGAGGCCGCCGACCGCACCGATCAATATGTCCGCACCAACCCCTGGGCGGCCATCGGCATCGCCGCGGTTGCAGGACTGGTGCTGGCCGCATTGCTGAGCCGTCGCGAGGGCGATGGCTGAGCGAAGGGCCTCAGGCAGCCTCGCGCACCATCCAGTGCACGCGGCTGCCGCCGGTCGCGCCCAGCAACGTGGCGAGCGCGGGCTGCCAGCCGGCCACCTGCATGTCGAACTGCCAGGGTGGATTCACCACCAGCACGCCTGAGCCATTCAGGCCCGCGCCGTGGTCGGGTGGGTGAAGGCAGAGTTCCGCAGCCAGCACAGGCCGCGTGACCCCGCGCAGCAGGCGCGCCAGCCATGCATCACTGTCCTGCTGCCGCTTGATCGGGTACCAGATCGCGAATACGCCGGTCTCGAAACGCGTCAGTCCCTCCTGCAGTGCGCTGGCCAGCAGGCGTTCCTCGTCGGCTGCCTCATAGGGCGGATCGATCAGCACCAGGCCGCGCCGCGTGGGCGGTGGCAGCTGCGCGCGCAGTTCGCGATAGCCGTCGCCATGCATCACCCGCAGGCGGGGGCCCGAGATGGCGCATCGTGTGAAGGCGCGTTGCAGCGCGCGTGCCACCGGGGCCTGGGATTCGGCGCACAGCGCAGAATCCGCAGCGCGCAGGCTGGCGGTGGCGAGTAAGGGCGAACCGGGATAAAGACGTGCGCCACCTGCTGCGGTGCGCAGTGCGGCCACCCGCTGCAGGTAGTGCCGGATGGCATCGGGCAGATCCTGCGATGCGGCCGCAGCTTCAAGGCGGGTGATGCCGCTGGCGCTTTCCGCGCCCTGTCGCGCTTCGTTGCCGCCGAGGTCATACAGGCCTTCGCCCGCATGCGTGTCCAGGTACAGGAAGCCCTTGGCCTTCCTCTTCAGGCTTTCGAGCAGTTGCAGCAGCGCGATGTGCTTGTGCACATCGGCGAAATTGCCGGCATGGAATGCGTGGCGATATTGCATGGAGAAGGAGTGCCGGCCGTGCAGGGCCCTTGAGGGCCGCAAGTGTGCCCGTGGCCCGCAGACAAAGCCACATGTCGCTGGCCCGGACAGCGGCTGTCCTCCGGCCTGCATGCCGATCCACTGTAGGACAAAGCGAGGGCAGTATCGCGCCCGGCTTACCTTGCCCGCGTTGCGGGCTCACCGGACCATTCGGTTCCTTGAGTCGAGGATGGGGATGAAAAGCAGGAAACGACGCCCGGTCAGGATGCTGCTTCATCTCCTCGTGCTGGCCGCGGTGCTGTTCGCCGCCTGGCGGTTCATCGATTTCGGGGAATTCAGCCGCTCCATCGCTGCCGCCTCGCTGCCGTGGTTCCTCGCGCTGCTGGCGCTGTCGACCGTCGACCGCTTCCTGATGGCCGGCAAGTGGTGGCAGCTGCTGCGCCACGTGGGCAGCCGCGCCACGTTTGCCTCGGTGCTGAGTGCCTACTACCAGGTGGGCTTCGTGCAGCGTTTCATCCCGAGCAGCCTCAGTGGCGATGCGTTGCGTGCCTTCCACATCTCGCGGCATTTCCAGGGCACCACCGGCCTGCTGGCGACGATGGTGGTGGAGAAGCTGGTGGCGATGCTGGCGGCGATCGTGCTGGCGCTCGTCGGGCTTGCGATGGTGTTCTCGCAGCGCCTGGATGGCGAGATCTGGACGCTGTTCGCGCTGGTGCCGGTGCTGCTGCTGATGGTGCTGGCGGGACTGCGCCTGTCGCTGCACCGGCCGCTGGCCGGCTGGTTCCTGCGGCGCCTGCCCGCGCGCATCAGGCCGGCCTGCACCGAGATCTATGACCACTACGCCAGCTTCGGCGAGGCGCGACGGCTGCTCGCGTCGCATTTCGTGCTGTGCCTCATCGAGCAGGTGGTGCAGGTGGGCATGTGGCTGGCCGCGGCGCTGGCAATCGGCGTCGAAACGCCGGTGCTGACCGTATTCGCCGCACTGTCGGTGGCGCAGTGCATCCGCAAGTTCGCGATCATCGTCGAGGGCTGGCTGTTCGGCGAATTCACGATGGTGCTGATCTGCAGCATGTTCGGCATTCCGCAGTCGCAGGCGCTGGCCTTCTCGATCCTGGCGCATGCCGGTGCGGTGATCGCCTCGCTGCCGGGCGCCTTCCTCTTCAGCCGGTCGGCCGTGAGTCTCGCCGATCTTCGCTCACCATCGCGCCTCCAGGGAGCTGCAGCACAGACACCCTGAGGGGCGCCGGACAAGGGAGAACAACAACGCATGAAAGCATTGGTCACGGGAGGCAGCGGCTTTACCGGCATGCACCTGGTGAAGGCCCTGGTGGAGAGGGGCGATGACGTCACGATCCTGGACATCACCGAGGGAGATCCGGTCGACGCGGCGGCGATGAAGCAGCGGGGTGTGCGCTTCATCACCGGGTCGGTGGACGACGAGCGGGTGCTGGCCGAATCGATGGCCGGGCAGGAGGTGGTGTTCCACCTTGCCTCGGCATTCCGCGACATCCACCAGGGGCCGCCGCTGTTCCAGCGCGTGGATGTGGAGGGCACGCGCAAGCTGCTGGTCGCCGCGCGCGACGCGGGCGTGCGCCGCGTCGTGCACTGCTCGACGCAGGGTGTGCATGGCTCGCTGCCGCAGGGTCAGGTGCCCGGCAACGAGGATTCGCCGCTGGCGCCGATCGACTATTACTGCGAGGCGAAGGTCGATGCAGAAAAGGTGTGCGATGAATTCATCGCGCAGGGCATGGACATCGTCAACATCCGGCCGACGTCGATCTACGGCCCGGGCGACACGCATGGCTGGCTGAAGCTGTTCCGCATGTGCCGCAAGGGCAAGTTCTTCATGATCGGCTCGGGGCGCACATCGAACCATCCGGTTTATGTGGAAAACCTGGTCGATGCCTTCCTGCGCGCGGCGGATGTGCCGCAGGCACGCGGGCGCACCTATCTGATTGGCGATGAACGCTACCTGTCACTGAACGAGCTGGTGCAGGCCATCGGCAAGGTGCAGGGCGTGCCGGTGCGCATCCATCGCTTTCCCTGGTACCGGCCGGTGTACTTCGTGGCCTGGATGATGGAAATGGCCGGCCGCCCGTTCAATTGGGAACCGCCGCTGTTCCGTCGGCGGCTCACCTGGTTTGCGACCAACCGCGGCTGGGACCTTTCCCGCGCCAGGACTGAACTGGGCTACGTGCCACGCGTGAGCCTCGAGGAAGGTCTTCGCCGCACGATGGAGTGGTATCGTTCGCGGCGCCTGCTGCACTAGCGGGGCGCCCGCGCATCCGGTTTCCCGTCCTCGGCCGGCGGCACCACCCGCCTGCCATCACCAGTACAAGCCCTGAGGAGGAATCGATGCGCTTCAGCTACGTCCGGACCCTGGCCTGCGCGGTCATCGCCTTTGCAGTCACCGCCTCGGCGGAAACGCTCAGCGTCGCCAGCGGCATTCCGGGCGTGCTGCGCGCGGGCGCGGTGATCGAGGTGGTCCGGGAAGGCATCGATGGCACTGAAGGACCCCTGCCGCAGGCCGACGGCAGCCTGCTGTTCACGGAGAATCGCGCGGGCCGCATCCTGCGCATCGCGCCGGATGGCAGCAGCTCGGTGTGGCTGGAAGACAGTGGCGGCGCGAACGCGCTGGCGCTGAGTCCGCAAGGAGAAATCGTTGCGGCGCTGACTGCGACGCCCGGCATCGGCATCGTGAAGGCCGGCGAGGCGCCGCGCGTGCTGGCGGGCAGCTTCGAAGGCCAGCCCTTCAACCGACCCAATGACCTGGTGGTGGGTCGGCGCGGGCAGGTGTACTTCACCGATCCCGGCGCGAATCCCGCGGCGGGAGAAACGCCGAAGCCGGTGGCGGTGTACCAGTTGACCGCCGCGGGCCATGTGCAGCGCATTGCAGCCGAGGTGGAGCGCCCGAACGGCATCGCGCTGAGTCCCGACGAGCGCACGCTGTACCTGGCCGACACCGCGGGGGAATGGCTGCTGGCCTTCGATGTCGATGCCGGCGGTGCGGTGTCCGGGCAGCGGCGCTTCGCGAGACTCGCCGCTTACCAGCAGACCGACACGGGACCCCGCAGTGGCGCCGATGGTCTCGCCGTCGACGCAGAGGGACGCGTGTACGTGGCCACCAGCGCGGGCGTGGAGGTGTTCTCGCCGCGTGGAGAGGCACTCGGTGTGCTCGCACTGCCGAAGGCTCCACAGAACCTGGCCTTTGCAGGCGAGGACCGCAGCACGCTGTATGTGGTGGGACGCGGCTCCGTGTATCGCGTCGCGACGCTGACGCGCGGGCCAGACCGTCCGGGCAAGTAGCGCAGCGGGGCGAAGACTCTCAGCCCGGCGTCTGCTGGTGAAACGCGAGTCGCCAGCGCCTCGAACTGCGCACATAGGTGCTGCTGACCAGGGCTGAATACGGCGCGTTGCCGGCGCGCTGCGCCACCACTTCATAAACCAGGGTCGCGACATCGGTGGTCAGCGACACGGTATCCGCGTGCGTGATCCGGAAGGACTCCCATGGTTGTGCGGCCAGTGAGGCCAGGATGGCTTCGCGCCCCCTGATGCGCATGCGACCCGGGAACACCATGACGGCGTCCTCGAGCAGCATGCGTCCATAAAAATCGCGCGCGGCATCGGCGTTGCTCGACAGCGCGCGCCATCCCTGTTCCTCCAGATCGATCAGTTCGCGCATGCGGCGGCTCCTGTGGCAAGGGGATGGCTATCATAGTCGCGGCCCCGCCCGGGGCCCTTGACAGGCGAAGAGGCGGCCATGCACGGCAGCGCGCTTGCGCAGCACACAGGGAAGACGTGGCGGACCACGCTGGCCGCCCTCGCGCTGCTGATCGTCGTGCTCGTCGCGGTGGCGGCGTGGCGGACGGCAGTGGCGGGTCGTCATCCGTCCGTGGAGCCGGTGCCGGTGGCGCCGCTGGCCTTCGACCTGCCGCAGGCTGCGCGTCACCTGGGTGAGGCCATCCGCTTCCAGACCATTGGTTCGCACGATGAGCCGCAGGCCGGCACAGCCGGGCTGGCGCGGTTCCACGAGTGGCTGGCGCAGACCTATCCCGCGATTCACGCGCAGGCGATGCGCCAGACCCTCGGTGCCGGCACGCTGTTGTATGAATGGCCGGGCCGCGACCTCTCGCTGGCGCCCATCATCCTGATGGCGCACCAGGATGTGGTGCCTGCTGGATCGCCCGACCGCTGGACGCATCCGCCGTTCTCCGGCACGGTCACCGATGCGGCGATCTTCGGCCGCGGTGCCATCGACAACAAGGGTTCGCTGGTGGCGATGCTCGAAGCGGCGGAGGCCCTGGTCGGGGCCGGCCGCCAGCCGGCGCGCACGGTGTTCTTCGTGTTCGGACACGACGAGGAGACGCGCGGCAGTGGCGCCGCGGAGGCCGCGCGCCTGCTGGCAGGGCGGGGAGTGCAGGCGCAGTTCGTGCTCGATGAGGGTTCGATCGTGGTGGCCGATCATCCGGTGACCGGCGGCGCCGTCGCGCTGGTCGGCATCACGGAGAAAGGCTATGCGACGGTGCGCATCACGGCGCGCGCCGATGGCGGACATGCCTCGGCGCCACCGGAACGGACTGCCGTGGCGATGCTGGCGCAGGCGCTCGACGTCGTGCTGGCGCGACCTTTCCCGCGTCGCTATGACGGCGCCACCCGGGCCATGCTCGAAGCCCTCGCGCCCGGTGCCCCGCTGGCGGCACGCGTGGCGATCGCGAATCCCTGGCTCCTGCGCGGCTTGCTGGTCAGCCAGCTCGGCGCCACGCCACAGGGCGCGGCAATGCTGCAGACCACGATCGCGCCCACGATGCTATCCGCCGCGGCACGTGAGAATGTCCTGGCCACCGAGGCCAGCGCCACGCTGAACCTGCGCATCGCGCCAGGCGATACGGTCGAGTCGGTGCTGCAGCATCTGCGGCAGTCGCTGGAGGATCAACCGGTCACGCTGGAGGTGATCGGCGAGGCGCGCGATCCTGCGCCCTTGTCCCCCATCGACGCGGAGGGTTACCGGTTCATCGCCGGTCTCGCGCGTTCACTGTTCGACGTGACGGTGGCGCCAGCGCCGGTGATCGCCGCCACCGACAGCCGCAGCATGACGGCAGTGTCGCAGCACATCTATCGATTCCAGCCCGTGCGTCTGACACTGGAGCAGACGCAGATGATCCACGGGGTGGACGAACAGCTGGGTATCGAGGCGCTGGAGCGGATGATCCGGTTCTACGGGGCGCTGCTCGAGGGTTCCGGTGCAATGGACACCACGGCCGCCTACGGCTTCGGCTTCGGCTTCGGCGGAATGGTCGCGGACCGCCGCAGCAGGCGCAACAGCGGC
>CAYQJU010000004.1:0-5912 GCA_964417875.1 uncultured Steroidobacteraceae bacterium | reverse complement strand
CGGCTTCGGCTTCGGCGGAATGGTCGCGGACCGCCGCAGCAGGCGCAACAGCGGCGCGGTGCCACGGCTGCGGCGGCCGGGCGCAAAGGGTCCGGTGCCGGCCTCCCAGGCGGCGAGCACCACCGGATTGATATAGGACTTGCGGCACACGGCGGGCGTGTTGTGCAGCTGGGCGGCCACCTGGCAGACGATGGCGTTCAGCGCCTTGCGGCAGGCGCGATCGGTGCAGGGATCCGGCCGCGGCACTGCGCACAGCAGTTCATAGGCGCGGCGCGTGGCATGCCAGGTGCGGAAATCCTTGGCCGTGAAGTCATCGCCCATGCGCTCGCGAAGGAAGGCATTCACCTGGCCGGAATCGACGCTGCGGCGATGGCCCTGTTCGTCGACATACTGGAACAGCCGCTGGCCGGGCAGGTGCTGGCATCTGCGCACCAGTGCGGCGAGGCGCGCGTCCCCGATGCTCACCTCGTGCAGCAATCCACCCTTGCCGGTGAACCGCAGCATCGCACCATGCCGCCCGTTGCGCAGGTGCCGGTCCTGCAGGGTGGTCAGGCCGAAGCTGCCATTGCTGCGTGCATATTCGTCGTTGCCGACGCGTGCACAGGTGCGGTCCATCAGCGTCACCACCAGCGCGAGGACTTTCTCGCGCGGCAATCCCGGCAGCTTCAGCAACGCGCGTAGCGTGCGCCGCAGCTGCGGCAATGCGCGCCCGAAGTGGTGCATGCGGGCATGCTTGCCGGTTTCCTGGTCCTCGCGCCAGTCGGGATGGTAGCGGTACTGTTTGCGGCCTCGCGCATCGCGGCCGGTGGCCTGCAGGTGTCCGCGCGGATGCGGGCAGATCCACACCTCCTCGTATGCGGGTGGGATGGCAAGTGAGCGGATGCGCTGCAGCGTGGCTGCGTCCCGGACCAGCCGGCCATCTGCATCACGGTAGCTGAACTGCATGCGGCCATCGCGCAGCTTGCGGCGATGGCGCGTGATGCCGGCAGTGCGGTCCGTGACGTAACGCAGGGTGGTGCGTTTCGCCACGGACCGCCGCGATCACATGCGGCCGGCGTGCTCGCGCGCGCGACTGCGCGCACCTTCCTTGGCGTTGCCGTAGGCCTTCTGCGTCTTGCCGGCCAGTTCGCGTGCGCCGCCCTTGATCTCGTGCTTGCGACTGCTCGCGGCGGTGCCGGCCTTGCGCTGGATCTTGCCGGCCGCTTCCTTCGCCGAACCTTTCACCTGTTGCTTGTTCATCACGATTCCCCGGATCTCATTCCCACACACGTGGGGTGTGATCATTGGGCAACTTCAGGTGTATTGGCTGCAGCCGGCAAGCTTCGGCGCCGCATGTGGTCCGGTTCCTACCGCAGCCGCTATTCGCTGATGAGCTTGAATCCCCGGCATTCGATACCGCGTCAGGTGCCGTGGCCGACCCTGAAGCTTAGGCGGGCGCAGTGCCTGCTGATTCAGCCTTCGCCAGCGGCTGCGAAGACTGGCAAGGTGCACGCGATGAGCGAAGAGCCTGCCAGCGGAATGCAGTGGCGTCCCCTCGACCGCCTGCAACTGGGTTGGTTGCTGCGGCTGCGCATGCCCGATCTGCTGCTGGATGAGACCGGCGGGCCCGCGGCCGAATCGATGGTGGCCGTCTATACACTCTCCGACCCGCGAGACCTGCGCGACGTGCGGTATGTGGGACAGACCCGCGCCCCGCAACGAAGGCTGCTGCAGCACATCCGGACCGCGCGCCTGTGGTTGCCGGAGGAGATGCCCTGGTGGTTCGGAGCACCGGAACTGCGACCGCTGTACGACTGGATCCGCGCGCTGCATCGGGACGAATACCGGCTGCCGGTGATGCTGGTAACCGGGTGGACGCAGACGGCGCGCGCGGCGCGGCTGCTGGAACGCGAACTGATCCATCTGCACCTGAACCGCCGGCAGGAGCTGTTCAATGTGGAGCGCGAGATCCTCGAGCGCCAGGTGCCGCTGCTGTGAGAATCGCCACCTTCAACATCAACGGCATCAACTCGCGGCTGCCCGCGCTGCTGAAGTGGCTCGCGCGCGAGAAGCCGGATGTCGCCTGCCTGCAGGAACTGAAGGCACCGGACAACCGCTTTCCGGCGGAGGCGTTGCGCGAGGCAGGTTATGGCGCCATCTGGCAGGGGCAGGTGTCGTGGAATGGTGTGGCCATCCTCGCACGTGGCGCGCAGCCGCTGGAGATCCGGCGTGGATTGCCTGGCAACAAGGAAGACACGCACAGCCGTTATCTCGAGGCGGCGGTGCATGGCGTGCTGGTGGCCTGCCTGTACCTGCCCAATGGCAATCCGCAGCCGGGGCCGAAGTTCGACTACAAGCTGGCGTGGTTCGAGAAGCTGATCCGGCACGCGCGCGGCCTGTGTGAGCTGGAGCACCCGGTGGTGTTGGCCGGTGATTTCAACGTGGTGCCCACGGACTTCGACATCTACAACCCGAAGTCCTGGCGTCGCGACGCGCTGCTGCAGCCGGAGAGCCGTGAGGCGTATGAGCGTCTGCTGTCGCAGGGCTGGACCGATTCGCTGCGCGCGCTGCATCCGCAGGAGCCCATGTTCACGTTCTGGGATTACTTCCGCAATCACTGGCAGCGCGATGCGGGACTGCGGATCGATCACCTCCTGCTGAACAGGATGCTGGCGCCGCGGCTGCGCGCCGCGGGCGTCGATCGATGGGTACGGGGTGAGCCGAAGGCCAGTGATCATGCGCCGGCCTGGATTGAAATCGACATGACTGGTGTTGAAGGCGAAGGGGTCGCTCGCCGCGGAAGCCGCAGGAAGGTTGCAGCCCGGCCTGCGAAAGGCACTGCGACGCGCGGTGTCGCGCCGGGCAGGCCAGCGCTGCGCAAGGCCGCGGCGCGCAAGAAATGAGCCGCGAGGAGCAGCGTGACCTGTTCGGTTCGGTCGTGGCTCCGCAGCCGGACCTGCCGCCGGGATTCCTCTATCGCGAAGCGTTCATTTCCGCCGAAGAGGAAGCCGGCCTGCTCGCGCACATCGCGCAGCTGCCCCTGAGCGAGTCGCGTTACCACCAGTGGACTGCGAAGCGGCGCACCGTGAGCTATGGCGGCAGCTATGACTTCACGCACCAGTCGTTGCATCCGGCGGATCCAGTGCCGGCGTTCCTGCATCCGGTGCGGGAACGACTGGCGGCGTGGGCGGGCGTGGAGCCTGCGCGTTTCGACTTCGGACTGGTCACAGAATATCGGCCCGGCACCCAGCTCGGCTGGCACCGCGACGTGCCGGACTTCGAACTGGTGGCGGGCGTCTCGCTGAAAGGCACTGCGCGGATGCGCTTCCGTCCTTATCCGCCGGCCAGTGGTATAGCGCGGGCCACCTGTCACATCGATCTGGCGTCGCGTTCGGCCTACCTGATTCGCGATGCGGCGCGCTGGGACTGGCAGCACGCGGTGTCACCGACGAAGGTGCTGCGTTATTCCATCACCTTGCGCACCGCGCGGGACCGTGCTCGCGTCGCGGCCGGGGCCCGGCGCTCGCGTTGAGTTCGCGGCAAAAGACCTTCCAGGCGCGGCGGGGCTTCAGCCGGCATCCATGGCCGGTGTGCCGGACCGTCCCGCTGCCGGCGACCGGCGCGCGCGGCGACGGTTGCGCAGGTAGATCCACTCACCGGCCACGGCGGTGAGCAGGATGGCGATGTTGGTGAACAGGAACACCCAGTTTTGCAGCAGCCAGCTGTACAGCGTGAAGCCCACCGAAGCGGTGACCTGGCCGATGAACAGCCAGCGCGACACGCCCTGGGTCTGGCCTGATTTCCACTGCGAGTAGACCTGCCGGCCAAGCGTGGCCAGCAGGACGACGGAGGCCGCCCATCCAATGAGGTCCGGTCCCATTTTCTTTCCTGGTGCGTACGTGAACAGGCAACATCATTGCCGCGTTGCCTTCTCCGTGCAGTCATGCCGGCGTAGGTCCGGGCGCAGAACTTGCGTAGGAGCGCGGCGATAAGCCATCGGCAGGGGTGTTGACCCTCACGTGGCGTGAGGGCGCATAACAGGGGCATGAAGAAGGAACTGACAGTCAGGCAGCTGGCGGCCATCTCGGGCGTGACGGTGCGCACGCTGCACCACTACGACGGGATCGGCCTGCTGCGGCCGGCACGCGTCGGCAGCAATGGCTACCGCTACTACGGCCGTGCCGAGATGCTGCGCCTGCAGCGCATCCTGTTCCACCGCGAACTGGGCGTTCCGCTGGAGGAGATCGCGGAGCTGCTGGCGCTGGAAAGCGACGACCAGGAGGGCGTGCTGCTGCAGCATCGCGCACGACTCGAGGCGCATCGCGGGCGGCTGTCAGTGCTGATCGACACCATCGACCAGACCATTGCCGGATTGCGAGGAGAGAGCACCATGAACAATGCCGATCTGTACAAGGGTTTCAGCGCGGAAAAGCAGGCCGGGTACGAGGCCTGGCTGATCGAACGGTATGGCCCGGGCATGCGCGGTCCGATCGAGGCCGGCCGCGCACACTGGAATGAGCTGGATGAGGCGGGCCGCGCCGCAACGATGGGCGCGTTGCAGCAGATCGAGGAAGCGCTGGCCGAGGCCTGCCGTCGCGACATCGAGGTGGAATCCGCTGCGGTCGATGCGCTGATACGCCGGCATCGCGCCTGGGTGGCGATGATGTGGAACCGGCCTTGTGAGCCGGCGGCCTATGCGGGACTGGCAGATTTGTACCTGGCCCATCCGGATTTCGTGGCCCGTTACGAGCAGCTGGCGCCGGGATTCACGGGCTATATGGCGCGGGCGATGAAGGCGCATGCGCGCCGGGAGCCGAGCTGACCTTGCCACCGCCGTGCTAGACGGCGTGGACAACTGACGGACAGCGCAGTCGTTACGGCGTGGCCGCCGCGGTCTTGCCCTTGGCGCCGGTCTTGGCCTTGGTGGCCCCGGCTTTCGTGGACTTGGCCTTCGCCTTTGCCTTGGCTTTGGCCTTCTTTGCCGGCGCCTTGGCCTTGGCTTTTGCCTTCACCGGGCGTGCGCCATCGCTGGTCGTTTCACTGGCCTTGGCCCTGGCGGATTTCGCCGCCGTCTTGGCCACCTTCGCAGCCGCGCCGCGCTTGCCGAAGCGCCCGCGCGCCGGCCGCTGCGGTGCCGCCGCCAGCAGCGCGCGACATTCCTCCAGCGTCAGCGTCTTCGGGTCCCGATCCTTCGGAATCCGCGCATTGCGCTGCTTGTCGGTGATGTACGGGCCATATCGCCCGTTCAGCACCTGGATGTCATCGACGCCGAAGTCCTGGATGATGCGATTCGCATCGGCCACCTTCTTCGCCTCGATGACCTCGATGGCGCGCTCGCGCGTCACCGTATAGGGATCATCCGGTTCCTTCAACGACACATACTTGCTGCCGTACTTGATGTACGGCCCGAAGCGTCCCACCGCCACGGTCATCGGTTCGCCATCGGCCGTCTCGCCGAGCTTGCGCGGCAGCTGGAACAGCACCAGCGCATCGTCCAGCGTGATGTTGTCCATCTTCTGGCCGGGGCGCAGGCCGGCGAAGCGGGGCTTCTCCTCGTCGTCCTTGGTGCCCATCTGCACGAAGGGACCATAGCGTCCCATGCGCACGCTGACCGGGCGGCCGCTGGCCGGGTCGGTGCCCAGTTCGCGCGCCATCGCCACTTCCTCGCGGCTGACGGTGGTCTCGATCTTGCCGACCTTCTCGATGAAGGGCTTCCAGAACTTCTCCAGCGGCGTGACCCACGGCTCCTCGCCGCGCGACACGGCGTCGAGTTCGTCTTCCATCCCGGCGGTGAAGCCATATTCCACGTATTGCGTGAAATAGGTGGTCAGGAAGCGATTGACGATCTTGCCGATGTCGGTGGCGGTGAAGCGGCGCGACTCGATCTCCACGTACTCGCGGTCGCGCAGCGTCGAGATGATCGAGGCATAGGT
>CAYQJU010000003.1:89744-106067 GCA_964417875.1 uncultured Steroidobacteraceae bacterium | reverse complement strand
AGCCGCCATCCTCGCGCGCGATGCGCTCGGTGCAGAACGCGCCGAGGACATCGCGCAGGAAAGCGTCCATCGGATCGATTTCCTTCGTCAGGTAATTGATGTGATCGAGCCGGCGGACATTGGCGCCACGGCCCGGGAAGGCGGCGGCCTGGTTCTTCAGGACCGGACGGTCAGTGTCGTCCGGCTCATAGCGTCCGGTTTCCCAGTACACGCCCATGGGATGGCCGTCCGGATCCGCGAAGAGGTAGACGTCGCCGAGACCGAACTGTTCATGGCTGTAGCCCTGGCCGAGTCCCGTGGCCTCGATCCGCGCGACCAGGCGCTGCAATGCCTGCGGGCTCGCCGCACGCAGGAAAGTCCGGCCGATGCCGGCGGCTTCACGCTGGATGATGCGGATGGTGTAGCGCTGGTAGTCATCCCACGCATGCAGGAAGACGGAACTGGCGTCCCGATGCACTTCGCGCAGGGCCATCTGGTTCACGAAGAAATCGCGCGTGGCCTCGAGCGTCGGCGTGAACATCTCGACGGGGCCGATGTGGGCAATGTCGCGCCGGCGTTCGGTGAAGGCCTGGGGCATGGGGCGTGAGCTCCTTCTGGTTCCTGGGCAGAGCCTACCGCCGGGAAACCAAAAAGAAACCTGGCGGATGGATCACCACCCGCCAGGTTACAGACGCGAGCCGCTTGGGGGGTTGCGGCACCGCCTTGTTCTCAAACGCCGGCGGAGGGACAGCCGGCCGGGCCGGAACCGCGGCAACCCTGATCCCGGCCTGCGCCTACAGCCTGAGACTCAGTCCGACGAAGTAACGGCGGCCGAGCTGGTCATATCGCGCATCGCCCGAGGCGGTCGCCGGGGCCGGCAGGCTTGGCGGTGTGGTCGCCGTGTATTCGCCATTGGCCGCGAACGCGCCGCCCGACAACGGCGGGTCGGTGTTGAACAGGTTGTCCACGCCGGCCCGCACCGTGACCGAATCGGACACTTCGTACGAGCCGGACAGCGAGAAGACGTTGTAGCTCTGGAAGATGCCGCGCGGCTGGTTATCCGCCGTGGGATTGGTCACCGCTGAAGGATCCTTCAGCGTCGGGTAGTGATTCCAGCGCATGTTCACCGACAGCGGCCCGTTCGCCCAGGTGAGCGAGGTGAAGGCCTGGTAGTCATAGCCGGTGCAGGTCACCTGGTTGAACTCGCAGCCGCTGGTGCCGGTCCAGTCGCGCACGGGCGAGCTGGGTGTCACGCGCGTCTTGCGGTTGGTGGGGAACGTGAGCTGCGTGTTGAACGACAGCGAACCGGGCACGGACTCGAAGCCCAGGTCGGCGAAGCGCGCCCGCCAGTTCAGCGCCAGGTCGACACCCTCGAACGACAGCCAGCCCTCGTTGGTGTAGGTGAGCTCGCCGCGCGACAGGCGTCCGTCGAAGGGATCGCGTCCCACCAGCGCACAGGCACTGCTGGCAGCACTGTTGCTGACCACGCACTGCCGCCACACCTCGTTCAGGCTCTCCAGCGCGATGATGTCGTCGATGCGGATCGAGTACCAGTCGGCGGTCAGGCTCAGGCCCGAGGCCCACGCATTGGCGAACGGCGAGTTGAGGATGACGCCCGCGGTCCAGGTCTGCGCGGTCTCCGGATCGACGTTCGCATTGCCGCGCTGGAACGCGGTGGTCAGCACCGCACCGGCAGGCTGCTGGTTCAGCGGCGTGCCGTAGAACACCTCCGCCGCCGCCGAGGTCATCAGCGAACGGCACAACGCCTCGACCTGCGCCGCATCCGGGTTGTAGGTCGGATTCGCGCTGTAATCGCGGTACAGCGCATTGCTCTGGTTGCGCGAGCAGGGGTCGCCCGGCACCACGGTCACCTGCGAGCGGCCGAGGAACTGCTCGGCCAGGTGCGGCGCCCGCGTCGCACGGTTGTAGCCGCCGCGCAGCCGCGCCCAGGGCGTCAGCGTCCAGTTGCCGAGCACCTTCCAGGTCTCGACGCCGCCGGAGGTGCTGTAGTCCGAATAGCGCCCGCCCAGCTCCAGCTCGAAGCGCTGCACCAGCGGCAGGTCGGCCAGCAGCGGCACCAGCAGCTCGCCATACACTTCCTTCGTGCTGAGCTGTGCATGCGTATCGCCCTGCGCGAACACGCCGATCACCTGGCTCGAGAACGTGTTGGAGCTGTTCAGGTGGTCGTTGATGTAGTCGTACTCCCACTTGCGCCAGTCGGCACCCACCGCGAACTGCAATGCGCCGGCCGGCAGCTGCAGCAGGTCGCCGGCGAGGTTCACATCGACGGTGGTCTGCTGGATCTGGCTGGTGGCCTGCGTGTCGATCGCGATGGAATCGATGCAGTCCTGCGATACCGCGAAGCTGCGGAAGATCGGCAGGCCGGTGGTGCACTGGCCGACGCCCGAGGAGGTCGGCGACAGGCCCAGGCGCAGGAAGCCCACGCCATAGTTCGGCGACTCGACGATGGCCTTGTACTGCGCCATGTCCGCGAAGCCCTCGCCCAGCGTCACCGCCTCGGTGGCGCCCCACGACACGCCGGCATCCCAGCGGTAGCGACTGGCCAGCGTGCCCTGCAGCCCGGTGCTCAGCCCCAGCGTCGTGACGCGGTTGCTGGTGGCGCGCTTGCGCAGGTAATCCATCACGCGCTGGATGCGGATGTCCGCGTCCTGCTCGGGTCGGCTGCGCAGCAGCACCTCCAGTTCCGGCGGCAGCGGGAAGGCCTGGCTCTCGGTGCAGCCGCCGGTGGCCGGGCAGTTGAGGCCAAAGCGGCCGCCGGTCACGTATTCGGGTCGCGTGGTCACGCCATCGGCGGCCAGCGAATCCGCCCACAGCGTGCCTTCGAAGCCCACCGGGATGGTCGCCACCCAGTTGTTCACCGCCGGCGACCACTGCGTGGCCGTGCGCGTGGTGCTGTGCGCGACATTGGCCCGCATGTAGGCGCTGGTGTTCTCGGCGAACTCATATTCGCCCTTCGCGAACATCGAGTAGCGCTCCATCGGCACCGTGCTGAGTGCCTCCAGGTTGTTCTCGCGCAGGATGCCGTCGGCGGTGATCTTGCGATACACCTCGTCCGGATAGTCCGGATGCGTGAAGGGGCCGGTGTAGCGCGACGAGCCCGCGTTGCCGTTCGTGGCGCCGAAGCCGGCACCACCGGTGAACAGCGTGCCGGTGCCATCGGCACTGCGGTTCACGAAGTACTTGCCGGTTGGCAGGATGCCGGGGCATGGCGTGCCCGGCGTGGCACCCGGGCCATTGGGCAGCGTGCAGGCGGGGAGCCCGCCGAACAGCGAGTCGATGGCCGCCTGGGTCGGCCGCTGCGATGGCGGTGCGACGGAGAAATCGACATAGGTCTCGGGCAGCACCGCATCGGTGCCGGTGATGAACGGGTTGCCGAGGTCGCGGCGGCGGAAGCTGCGGTTGATGTCATACGCCCTGCCGCGATCTGAATATTCCAGGCCCACCATCACATTGCCACGGCCTTCCGCGAACACTGTGCCCATCAGCGAGGAGACCTGCAGCTCTTCGCCATCGCCCTCTTCGGTGATGCCGTAGCGCGCGGTGACATCCATGCCCTCGAACCTGTCCTTCAGGATGAAGTTGACCACGCCGGCGACGGCGTCGGCGCCATACACGGCCGAGGCGCCGCCGGAGATGATCTCCACGCGCTCCACCGCCGACGAGGGAATCGAGTTGGTGTCGACGTTCAGCGTCGCATTCAGTGGCGTGGCGCGGCGGCCATCGATCAGCGTCAGCGTGCGGAACGAGCCAAGGCCGCGCAGGCTGACAATCGAGGCGCCAGGCGTGGTGGTCGCCGAAGCCTGCAGCGTGGTGGAGCTGAACATGGTCGCGGCAGGCGCGAACTGCGGCAACTGGTTCAGCACCGCCTCGACGCCGACGGTGCTGGTGTTCGAGAACAGGTCCTCGTCCACCGTCACCACCGGGCTGCTCGCGGTGAAGTCACGGCGCTGGATGCGCGACCCGGTGACCACCACCTCGCCCAGCTCATCCATCCCCGTTCCGCCCGCAGCGACCTCGGCCGCATGTGCCGGCATCACCGTTGCCGAAGCCAGCAGCGCCCCCACGGCAGCGCGCACCGACCACGCCGCTGCCTGGACGCGCGCGGCATCCTGTTGATGATTCTTGTGCATTCAGGTCCCCCTGGTGTTGGTCGATCGTGGCGATGGCTTCATGGCCATGCGCTGATTCCCGGGGGAGGCTAGCCGAGTTGCTGTTGCCGATCAGTCAGTGCCGGCTGATGAACGGACAAATGAGTGGCCGCAACGATGGTGCAGCGGACACTAGTACAGCCACCACCTGTTTGGGCGCGGTGGATGGCGGAAAAAAGGCGGCGCATTCTCGCTGTTCCGTCGCCGGATTGCGACGGAACGCGAGCAGTCTTCAGTCCAGCGGCCTTCCCTTGTGCACTTCGATGTCATGCAGGCCGGGCCCCTTCTTCAGGCTCTCGCTCATGTAGAAGTCAGGGTCATAAGGCTCGGTGGAACTGTGGTGGTTGTAATAGAACTCCTCCGGCTCGATGCCTTCGTACTCGACCACGAGCATCGACCCGCCCATGTCCTGGCCCTTGTTGGTGGTGTGGTGCTCGATGTGGTCGTGCGTCATCCACAGCCCGGGATTGTTCATCCTCACGATCACGTCGTAGCGTTCGCCCGGCCCCATCGCCACGGTATCGGCGCCGTAGGGGGAGTCCAGCGGCAGGCCATCCTTGTGCGTCACCAGCATGTCGTGGCCATGCAGGTGGAAGGACACCGGGATCGTGGCGGCATACAGCCGCAGGCGCAGTACGTCGCCTTCCTTGACGCGCAGCGGCTGCGTCATCGGGAAGGATCTGGCATTGATGGAGAAGTAGTCGAGCACCTCGCCCGGCTTGCCGCCCTCGCCATAGGTCTGGGCCACGGCGCTGTTCCAGCCGGAGAACATCAGCACGGCATCGCGGGTCACCTCGCGCTCCAGCGGGTTCATGCCCTCCGGACCTTTCGGTCGCACGATCAGCGGGCCCCACATGCCGCGCAATCCCAGGTGCTCGGAGACATTCACATGGCAGTGGTACCAGAGGCTGCCGACACGATCCGCCACGAAGCGATAGGTGAAGCTCTCGCCGGGCTCGATCGGCGGCTGCGTGACATGCGGCACGCCGTCGGATTGCCATGTGCGGGTCTGGTATACCCCATGCCAGTGGATGGTGTGGTTGAGCGTGGTGAGGTTGTGCACGGTGACTTCTACCTCGTCACCCTCGTCGACGACGAACAGGGGCCCTGGAACCTGCCCGTTGAAGGCCCAGACCTTCGCCTTGAAGCCCGGTGCGACTTCCAGTTCGACCTCCTCGATGGTCATCTCGAACTTGCGCACCCCGGCCTGCGCCACCGCGCAGCCCAGCAGCGCGCACAACAGCGTCAAGGTCGCGGCACGGCTCATGGCTTCCTCTCGCAGCAGAGTGTGCGCAGGTAGCGCACCAGGGTTTCGATCTGTTCGGCGTCCAGATTGGCGCCCCATGAAGGCATGAGCACCGACTTGTTGATGGACTTGCCGCCCTCGCGGATCACCTTGGTCAGATCCGCGTCCTGGCGCGCGCCCATCTCCACCGGATCGATGTGGGAGCGCGGCAGCACGTCCATGGACTTCGCATTCACGCCGCGTCCGTCGCCCTTCGAGCCATGGCACTGCGCGCAGTACATGCGGTAGAGGTCGGCGCCGGAATCAGCGGCGGAAGCCGCCGCGGCGCCGAACGCCAGCAACCCCACCAACAGGCATGCAAGTCCTCTCATGGTGCGTCTCCGATCAGCTTCAGATAGTCGGCCAGCTTGTGGATGGCCGCATCGTTCATCTCCATGCGCGGCATGATGGTGTTCGCATCCCAGGCGCTTGGATCCTTGATGAACGAGACGATGTATTCCGGCTGCAACCGCTGCCAGGCCGTGTACATCTGCGGACCGGAAAGCCCGCCCTTGTCAGGCGCGTCCTGGTGGCAGGCCTGGCATCCCTTGAACTTGCTGAAGTCCATGGCGCCCATGCGCTGCGCCACCGTGCCGGGTTCGTACTCGACCGCGGCAATCAGCGCGTCATGCGGTTTCAGTGCCATCAGTTCCGCCGCGATGGCCGCGGCTTCGGTCCCGGAAAGCGCTGCATGCTGGTGGAGCTTGTCCGGATCCGGCACATCTCCTTCCGGCGTGTTGCGGATCGCGGCATTCGGGAAATAGCCGGCCGGCAGGATGCGGGTCGGAGCCTGCAACCACTGCGCCAGCCAGCCATCGCGATACTTGTTGCCCGCGTACCAGAGCGGCGGAGCCTTGCGCTCCAGCCGCTCCTTGATGCCGGTCTTCGCGAAATCCGGCTTTGTCAGCGCATGACAGCTGCCGCAGGCCGCCTGGGCGCCGGCGGCACCCGCCGGCACGCCCAGCACCAGGGTCGCCGCACATGCCAATGCCTTCAGGACAGATCTGGTCTTCTTCATCGTCCACTCCTTGCGGCTGCTAGCGCAGGATCAACTGGTCGCCGCGACCCTTCTCCTCATCCGCCTCGTCGCTGTTCATCAGCACCGTGATGGCGCCCTTCATGGCGTTCTTCATGCGGTGATCGACAATGGCGTTGTTCGTGGCACGCCCGGCTGGCGGCACCATGTCGAGGATCATTCCGTGTGCCGGCCCGATCTCCACGGTCTGCATACCGTAGCGGATGTTCTTCGGATGACCGTTGTCCCAGACACGGTCCCAGATGCCCGCAATGGGATGCAGCGCCGAGGCTTCGTTGATGGCCGCGTTCACGAAGTAGAAGCGCACGCGCTCGCCCGGCTTCGCCTCCAGCGCCAGGCTGGCGTTGGGATCGTGCACCGGGTCGTAGTGGAAAATCTTGCCGTTGATCAGCGCCGCTTCCCAGCGCTTGCCGGCGGTGATGTCCTCGGGCGATGCGGTGGGTTCGAACAGATCCCCCTGCACCAGCACGTATTCGCGATCCGGCTTCGGGAAGGCTTCGCTGTAGCCCTCGGCCGGATCAACAATGATCACCCCGTACATGCCCTTGGAGATGTGCTCGGCCATCGCATCCGCGCCGCAGTGGTAGATGAACACCCCCGGATAGTTGGCGCGGAACTCGAACTGCTTCGTGTCGCCCGGCTTCACCTCGGCGAATTCATCCAGCACGTCCACCTGGGCGGCGTGGAAGTCCATCGAGTGGCTGTTGGCATTGGCCGGATCGTTCTTCAGCGTGAAGCGCACCAGATCGCCCTGCTTCACGCGCACCAGCGGACCGGGAATCGTTCCGTCATAGGTCCACATGCGCCGCTTGTTGCCGGCATTGTCGATCGCGATGTCCACCTCCTTGACCGTCATGGTCACCTCGACGGTTGCAGCCGCACCGATCGAGGTCATGGCCAGCATGGCGACGCCGGCGAGGATCAGGGGCAGTGACGTTCTTTTCATGCAGGAATTCCTTCTGTTGGTGCCAGGCAGGCTTCTGCAGACCACAAAGCAAGGCGCGTGCCACGACCTCACGAAACTGAGAATCAAGCAGTTGCGCGTGCCGGGTGTCCGGAAGACACACAGGTCGCGTTGTCCCGGGCACAATCTGTCGTCCGTCGCACAACGCCGTCTGCTGGTTGACTTGCGACCGCCAGCGGATGCTCGACAGACGTGAGGAACTAAATGCATCCTGCTGTTGCCCAACAGTTTTTGGTGCGCGTCCGGCACGACGGAATGTTGTCCGGTCGACAACGAAAAGGGGGAGACTTGGCCGACACCGAAGCGCTGGCAGCACTGTCGCAGATCGTTGCTGACCTGACGCGTGACCTGCCGCCACGGGCCCGCTACCAGCGGTTGCTCGAAGGGCTGATGAGCACCTTCCCCTGCGATGCCTGCGCCATCCTGCAGTTGAACGGCGACACGCTGATCCCGCGCGCCGTGCGCGGCCTGAATCCCGACACGCTCGGTCGACGCTTCCACCTGCCGGAACAGGTGCGGCTCGAAGAGCTGGTGCAGAGCCGCGGCATCGTGCGTTTTCCCGCCGACCTTGCCGCACCGGATCCCTACGACGGCCTGTTCGATGGCGTCGGCTCCCATCTTTATGTGCACGACTGCATGGGCGCGCCCCTGCATGTGGACGGGCGCACCTGGGGCGTGGTCACCATGGACGCCAGCGTCGCCGGCACCTTCGATCATGTCGACCTGAAGCTGCTCGAGACATTCATCGCGGTGATTGCCGCCAGCATCCGTGCCGCCGAACTGATCGCCGCGCTCGAATCAGACCTGCAGCGCCACCAGCTCGTGCAGCAGTCCTGGCTGGCGCCCACACCTGAATCCGAACTGCTCGGCGACAGCCCGCAGATGCAGCGCCTGCGACATGAAGCCGAAGTGGTGGGCCGCGCCGGCCTGCCCGTGCTGGTGCAGGGCGAGACCGGCACCGGCAAGGAACTGGTGGCCCGCTACATCCACCTGCATTCCCCGCGCGCGCAGCAGCCGATGGTGCAGGTCAACTGTGCCGCGCTGCCCGAATCGATCGCCGAGAGCGAACTGTTCGGCCATGTGGCCGGTTCCTTCACCGGCGCCACGAAGGATCGCGCCGGCCGCTTCGAACTCGCCCACCAGGGCACGCTGCTGCTGGATGAGATCGGCGAGCTGCCGCTGCTGCTGCAGGCCAAGCTGCTGCGGGTCCTGCAAAGCGGCGAGATCCAGCGCGTCGGCAGCGACCGCACGCACCATGTGGATGTGCGCGTGATCGCCGTCACCAACCGCGACCTGGCCGAGGAAGTCCGCGCCCAGCGCTTCCGCGCCGACCTGTACCACCGCCTCAGCGTGTATCCGCTCAATGTGCCGCCGCTGCGCCAGCGCGAAGGCGACCTCACCCAGCTGGCCGGCCATTTCCTGCAGCGCTGCGAGCGCAAGTTCGGACTGCGCGGACTGCGCCTGTCCCGCGATGCCACCACCTGGCTGCAGCAGCAGCCCTGGCCCGGCAATGTGCGCGAACTCGAACATTCCATCTCGCGCGCGGTGGTGCGGGCACTGGGCGAGAAGCATCGCCGCGACCGGGTCATTGAACTCACGCCCCGGCATCTGGGCGCGGAAGCTGGCGTGGCGCCACGTGAAGAACCGATCGTCGCGGGCCGCAACGAGCCGGGCGTGGAAGTCACACTGAATGAAGCCCTGGAACACTTCCGCCGCGAGCTGATCCGCCGCCGCCTGCGCAGCCACAAGGGCAACCTGTCGGCCACGGCGGCCTCGCTGGGCATCGATCGGGGAAACTTCCACCGCATGGTGAAGCGGATGGGGTTGAGGCCCGAACGCAGCACTGCCAGGCGGATCCAGCCGAAACGCTGAAGCGCCGGCATGCAGGCAGACGGTCTTCTGAGGCGTCGGGCGGCCCGGTAGAAAGGCCGCCACCCCTTATTGCGAACAGGACTCATTAACACTACGATTCCGGCCAATTCGAACACCAACAAGGCCCACCCCATGACTGTCCCCGTGTCCACCTCAGTGCGCGCCAGCCTGTTGCGCGGCTGCGCCGCTGCTGTTGCGACCATCGCGCTTCCCGCCCACGCCGCCACCCCGGAAGACGCGTCCCCGGGGGTGCTGCCCTCCATCCTGGTGATCGGCGAGACCCCCGATGCCGCCGCCCGCCAGCCGGGCGCGCTGACGGTGGTGACGGCCGAGGAGCTGGCCCTGCGCCAGCCCCGCTCCACCGAGGAGGCACTTCGCGGCGTGCCGGGCGTGGCCATCAAGCCGGAGGAAGAGACAGCCATCGTCGGCAACATCGGCATCCGGGGCCTGAGCTCGGCCGACTACAAGACATTGATCCTGGAAGATGGCGTGCCGGTGGCGCCGGGCCTCTTCGTGGGCAATGGTCGCTACTACAACCCGCGCATCCAGCGAATGGAGGGCATCGAGGTGCTGCGCGGCGCCGGCTCGCTGCGTTACGGGCCGAGCACCATCGGCGGCGTGATCAACTACGTCACCCGCCAGCCACAGGATGGCGTTGCGCTGGGCGTGCGCGCCGGTTCGTTCCAGAGCCGCGAGTACAGCCTGCAGGCGGGCGGCAGCAATGCCGCGCGCGATTCCACCTTCGGAGTCTTTGTCACGCGTGCCGAAAGCGACGGCTTCATGGACAAGGGCTACACGATGACCGACGTCATGCTCAAGGCCGGCATGGCCATCGGTGCCAGCCAGCGCGTGGGCCTGAAGTACACCGACTACGAGAACGACGCGAACATCTCCTACCGCGGCCTGTTCCTCGGCGAGTACTGGTCCGGCGCAAAGCACAACCCGGCGCCGGATGACTGGTTTCTCACCGGCCGTCGCTCGCTGGACCTGAACCACGAATGGACCATCAACGCCAATGCGCGGCTCAACACCGTGCTGTTCGGCAGTGAGATGTATCGCGACTACTGGCGCTATGGCACCAACAATGGCGCCTCGGCCGCGGCCGGCACCTGGGTGTACACGGACAATGTCAACGGCAACAACCGCAGCTTCGAGCGCGTCGGCTTTGACAGCCGGCTGAATCTCGCACACGACAGCTTCGGCTTCGCCAACGAGGCGGAACTGGGGTTGCGCTACATGTCCGAGGAGATGCACGACATCACGGTCGCCGCCACCCGAGCCACGCCGCGCACCGGTCCGCTGAACCGCGATATCACCGACTCGGCCGACAGCTGGGCGCTGTATGCCCAGAACCGCTTCATCGTATCCCCGCGGCTCGCGCTCACCGCCGGGCTGCGCGCGGAAGTCTATGAACAGCGCCGCCACGATCACCGTCTCGCCCAGGACAACCGCGCCAGCTCCTCCAATACCGAGCTGATGCCCGGCGTCGGCATCACCTGGAACTTCGATTCGGATCTACAGGCGTTCGCCAATGCCTACAAGGCGTTCTCGCCGGCGCTCAACGGCGACTCGCTCAACGGCCTGGAGGACCAGGAACTGGAAGCCGAGCGCTCGCTGAACATCGAGGCCGGCCTGCGTGGCGGCGCAGGCAGCCTGCGCTACGAGCTCACCGCGTTCCGCATGGACTTCGACAACCAGATCATCCCGGCCAACAGCAACAGCCAGTTCCAGGTCACCAACGGCGGCAAGACCCTGCACCAGGGCGTGGAGGCCGGCGTCTCGATGCAGCTGGGCGGCGGCTTCGGCCTTGCCGGCAACTTCACGTGGATTCCGGACGCCGAGTTCAACGGTGATCGCCTCAGCAGCACCGGCACAGTGACCACGCCGGACGGCAACCGCGTGCCCTACACGCCGGAGTGGCTGGCAAACCTGACACTGGATTACGCGCTGGGCAACTTCCGCGGCGCGCTGAGCCTGCACCACACCGGCGCGCAGTACACCGACGTGCTGAACACCACGGCGCTTGCCGAGAACACCTCCGGGTTCTTCACCGGCCGCATCGGCAGTCATGTGCTGGCGGACCTGAGCCTCACCCATGGCGTGAGCGAGCAACTGGAACTGGGTGCCACGGTGAAGAACCTCACCGACAAGCGCTACATCGCAAGCCTGCGCCAGGGCGTGTATGTGGGCCCGGAGCGCAGCTTCGAGGTGGGTCTGCGCTACCGGTTCTGACTCGGCGGGGTGTGGGGTACCTCAGTGGTATCCCAGATTCCTGGCTTCCTGATGGTTCGCCGCCCGGATCTGCCTTGCCTCGTCAATGTCGGGGCATGTCTTCCGGACCGTCTCGGAGACGAGCATCAAGGGATGCCGGGGTGAGATCGCGGCGAAGTCGGCGCGCGAGAGAAACACCGTGTTCTGCCAGAAGAGCACCACGAAAGTATCCGCGGACTGGCTGTTGCTTCCGTAATAGCACGCCAGCAAGCGGGTGGGCTCCCCATGGTCGGCCCACAAGGGAGCCGCGTGGTCATGGAGCGGGCGTGTCACCGCGCGGGGAAGTGTGATCCGCTCAAACTGGATGATGGTCGACAAGGCCGTGCGGATGACCTCCGACGACGACTGCAGCAACTTCTCGGTGCGGACATAGGACGGCTTGCGGTCATCGGTTCGCAAGGCCGTCTTCGTGCATGCCACCATGGACAGGTTGTAAAGCCGCGAATCGCCGTCGATCAGGTTTTCCATCCAGCCCCAGAAATCGCTCATCAGCAGCTGCCGGGAGCGTGGCGTCGACGCCATGTCGAGGGCCTTCCCTACGCAGTCGCAGAGATCACCGTCCCACCGGTTGGGGCGGCTCCTGCACTGCGCCGTCAGGACGTCAGCCGAGGGACCGAGCCATTGCGGGTCCGACAGGTCCGCAGACATCTCTGACGTGACGCGGCTGAGGACCGCCCGGTCGCACCCCGACGCCTTGGCCAATTCACGAGCGTCATCCTCGGCCTGCGTCGGACCGAAGTGTCGCGCGATCTCGTTGGCCTTCAGCGCCTGGACGACCGCGCCGAACGAGGGATTGAAAGCCATCGTCGGCGTCGATGCATAGAGCGTGGCGGCCGGCGCACCTGGCGCCCGCCCCACGCCGGCCCGCGGGCACTCGGCGTTCAACGTGGCGAAGAACCGTTCGGCATAGATCCTCACGACATAGACGGGTACATCCAGCCAGGCCGAGGCGGTCTGCGTCCGCGGCGCCCGTATGTCTGGCGCGTCGGAACTCGCGTTCGCGGCGAGAGCCGCCACGGGGGCGGCGCCCAGCATCGAAGCCACGATGACCCATGAGATCTTTTTCATCCAGGCAGCCATTGGAGGATAGTACTTTCAAACGCCCCTCCCGGCCTGGTCTGTTCGCGTAGAGGCCTGATGCCGGCAGGTCGACGCGCCCTGGCATCCGTCAGAGTCTCGGAGCCTGCGCCTGGCCTTCGCGCTTGCTGATGGCCTCTGCCTCCAGTCCATCGACCCAGGCGTTTCGTTCGCGATGCGTCGCGATGATGGCGCCGACGTCGAACATCGCCGCGATGAAGTGGCTGGCCGGATTGTTGTTGGTGCCTGTGTAATACATGAAGGCACCGCAGGTGGTCAGGTCTGCCGGGAACACGCCGCGGGTACCTCCCGTACCGTCCTGCCGCCTTTCCATTTCCGCGACGGCTTCCGAGAAATCCCGGATGTGGTTCAGGTTCGTCGAGAATGGATTGAAATCCACTTGCCGGGGACCGTTCGCACCGTAGCTGACCCAGATGCAGGAGGGCTTTCCCGCCTCCTCTCAAGTTGGCACGGTGGCGGAGTTGTGTGTGGTCGGTTCGCGGTACTTGCCTGCCAGGCTGCGCATGAACTGCTCGCCCGTCGGGGGGTTGGGGATGTTGTACTCCTGTCGCAGGATCGCGATTGCACGGACCTCCCCGACGGGGCCGGAGAACCACACCTTGAACGGCGTTTCCATGGACCGGCGCGTGACGCGCAGCTCCATGCTGTTGAGGAACGGCGGCGTCGAGAACTGGTTGACCTTGTCGCTGTAGGAATAGGCCGAGTTGCTCACGACGATCTTTCCCTTGGCGTCGTAGGCCTGGAATGCGGCCCGGACTTCGGCCTCGGTCATGCCGAGCTTGAGACCCATCATGTCCCATTCCGGCGCGGCGAATCCGGGGGTGGCACAGACGCCCAGAACCAGCGCGATTCCCGCGGCACGAGCGAGACGATGGCGGGGCCGGTGGAGCGAACTGCGGTGATGCATGGCCTGTTCCTCTGTTTGGGGTGCATTCATGAACGTGTCCCGATCAGCTGGCTGATGTCGTTGTCCCGCCAGGGGTCGGGCAGACTGGACTGGTCGCAGTGGCGGAAGTTGCGCTGCCAGCCGGTCTCGCTCGCCGAGAAAAAGCTGACATCGTCCGGAAGGGTCCAGTCGGCCGCCTCGGTTGTGGCGTTATCCGGTCCTTCCTGGAGGACGTGGCAGCGCTCGATCACCCGGTAGCTGTTCGATCCGGTCTGCTCGATCGACTGGAATTCGCAGGTGTCACGCGCGCCATTGAAGCCGTCGCCACGGTATAGCAGCAGCGTAGCGCTGGAAGCCGCACCGCAGGCAGTGTCACTTGCGACATAAAAGCCGCGCTCAAGCGGAAGCGTCGACAGCGTCACCGCACTGCCGATGGCTGGCGCTGCGGATCGACCACAGGCGGCCAGCAGCATGGCTGCGATTGCGACACCGAGGCAGCAGGTCGATCGCCGGCGCGGCGAGAAGGCACTGGACATGGAGAAATGTCTTGCACCCGAATGGTGTTTCCTGACTGCCAGACACTGCAACAAACATGCAGCATCGAGTCCTCACGGAGCCCTAACCAATTTCTAACCTGCCGAAAACTCCTCACGATACATGGGGTTGCGAAGGGGGTTCCCGAATGGTCGAACCGAAGTTTGCGGTGGAACCGACCCTCCAGCGGTGACAATCCTTCGGCGCCACCGATGCCTCATGGCGGAAAGAGTTTCAAACGAGAGCCGAGCGAACGAAAGATGCAGGTTCCGCCCTTTGCACCGTGCGACTCTGCTCATATTCTGTGGCCTCCAAACAAGAACAACAGGGTTCGCATGATCAGAGCATTGGCAGCAGGCCTCGGCCTGCTCGTTGTAATGAACGCCGCTGCGCAGACCGCTCCCGACTGGCTGCGCGACATGCCATCGGTGCAGGCCGTGCAACAACAGATCCAGGGGGCGGACACTGCCCAGACGCTGGGGCGGCAATGCGCCGCGTTGACCCGCCTCGAGCGCGGCGCCGATATGCCGGCCGCATTCCGCTTCAATCCGACCCCGCAGATGGCCGCGCTGGCCGAAAGCTATCGGGCCGGGATCGGTGAGCTTCGGCGACGCTTCAATGAAACCGTCAAGCCCCTGGCCGACGCTGAAAACCAGCGCGAGTGGGAACGCATGTGCGGCAACCGGCGCAGCGGGATACACCCGCTCACCGGTGAGGCCGACAGCAACTTTCCCGCGCTCGATGAGCCGCTGCGCGAAGCGGAATTCGCCGCGCTGCTCGGACCGGCGGCACGGGCAGCCTATGAGAACGAACAGCAGGCGCGTGCACAGCGCGCTGCTGCAACCGACCAGGAACGGGAGATCGCACAAGCCGCCTCGGAACGGCGCGACGGTGAAGCTCTGCGGCGGCATGCGCTAACCCTCGCGCTGCTGATCACGTTGCCTGCGCTGGGCGTGGCGATGATCGTCTGGATGCTGCGCAGCCTGGCACGCATCCAGTGGCAACCGGGTCCACATGCCGGGGAAGTACAACTGGGCGCCGCCACCTGGTCCATCCATGCAAGCGGCGGCCTGGTGCAGGCCTGCAACCGGCACATGCAGACGGTTGTGGATGAAACGCGTGTCCGGAACGAGAGCGGACCAGACACGGTGCACCGGAGCTTCCGCGAAATCATCCATTGGGAGATCCGTTGCGCGGATGCGGATGGCAAGCCGCACGACCTGAAGCTGCGGAACTGGGACATCAGCGTGCAGCCCGGCGACGTGCTGCATGCATTTTCATTGCGTCGGAAAAACAAGGATTCGGACCTGGTGCTGATTGCCAATCGCACCACCGGAAAGTCATGGCACAACGTGGCCTTCGTTCATGGCCGGCTGGTACCCGTGACCGGACCGGTGGCATTGCCGCTGGTGATCATCAGCGGCTTCCTCACCGTGGGCCTGGGCTGGCTGATCGGCTTTTGGTGGATGCGGCGCGCCATGAAAAAGGCGACCAGCAAGGCAGCGGAAGTGCTGCGATGGATCCAGGAACAGCCATCCAGGCCTGCTTAGCCGCACCTGCAGGCTGGGCAAGGCCGCGAATGCAGTCAGGGCATCATGGCATTGCGGATTTGTTGTTTTCCGTGATCGAGCGTTGCCGCGTGCCTGTGATGGGCGAATCGCTGCCGTTGCGCAGCAATTTCCCGGTCAGCGTTCCGTCGACGGACAGCGTGACTTCGTAGTCGACGCGGGCAGGCCGGCCATTGAAGACGAGGTCATAGCCCCACTTCGCAGTGGATCCCTTCACGGTACCGGACAGCTTCGACGCCTCCATGCTCGGCAGGTCGGGCTTGCAGCTTCCGGACAATGCGTCACCTGATTGCACGAGCGTGCAATGGATGGCCGAGACGCTGCCATTGAAGGTGTTTTCGAGCGTCCAGGTACCAGAAAAATCGGCGGCGGCCGCGAGCGTCGGGATGAGAGCCGCGGCCGCGATGAAATATGCGGGTTTCATGGATGCATTGACCAGTGAACGCAAAGGCCGAGGTTAACGACGATGGATCGCGATGTGCAATCTCAGCGCTGATCCGATCCCTTGCAGTGCTGACGTGCGCGCACCTCGCGCGGCGCGCAGCCGAACTGCCGCCTGAAGGCCGTGGCGAAGTTGGCGGCGCTCGTATAGCCGGCCTGCGCGCCCGCCTCCTGCACACTCAAGGCGCCGCTGCGCAGCGCCAGCCGCGCCTGCTCCAGC
>CAYQJU010000003.1:0-89644 GCA_964417875.1 uncultured Steroidobacteraceae bacterium | reverse complement strand
CGCCTCCTGCACACTCAAGGCGCCGCTGCGCAGCGCCAGCCGCGCCTGCTCCAGCCGCAGGCGACGCACATGCTCGAACAGGCTCTGGCCTTCCACTCGCTGGAACAGACGCTGCAGCGCGCTCGGGCTGGCACCGGCGGCGCGCGCGATGGCGGCCACGGTCAGCGGCTGGTGCAGGTGGCTGGCGATCCATTCGCGGGCGCGCTGCAGGCGGATCCGGTCATGGCGCCGCGGGTCGGCGCTGCCGGCATCGCGGCCGCGGCTGGTGTTCAGCATGGCGGCCATAGGTCTCGGCAACGATCGAGACGGCGCGGCCTTCCGGGTACAGGTCGAGCAGCTCCGGCACGGGCATCGTCGGTTCGAACACATCCTGCACCAGCGCGGCCAGTTGCGGACCGGGTGTCCGCGGCCCGCGCGCCTGCAGCCGCAGCTCCCGGCTGCCGAAACGCGCGGCCACATTCCCCTCGACAAAGAAGATGCACGACAGGCGGGCTTCCTGGCGGGCGGCAACGCGGAAGGCGTGCGCCTCCAACCATCGGTGCGGTGCAGGCTGAGGCCGGGACGCAGTTCCCGATGCAGGATGTCGCCACTGATCAGGGTGTCGCCGGACTGCACGCGCGGATCGTCGACCTGCAGGTGGACGCCGGAGTGATTGAGCAGGTCGGACCTCCCACTGTTGCACCAGTCTGCATCTGATGCGATGATGCGGTGATGCGAACCACATTGGACTTGGACGAACCCGTGCTGGAGGCGATCAAGGAGATCGCCCGTCGCGAACGGAAATCCGCAGGAACAGTCGCCTCGGAGCTCATCCGCCGTGCGCTGACCCAGACTGCCGCTGCCGTGAAAGAGCCAGCCGCCAGCTACGGGTTCCGCCCCTTCCCGGCGACGGCGGATGAACCCCACGTAACCGACGATGAAGTGAATCGCCTGCGGGAAGACCTCGGCATCTGATGCGCGCGCTGCTGGACGTGAACGTGCTGATCGCGCTGCTCGACGGCGGTCATGTGCATCACGCGGCAGCAACCGGGTGGCTCAGCGCCCACATCGACAAGGGCTGGGCGTCATGTCCGCTCACCCAGAACGGTTGCCTGCGAATCATGTCCGCCGATGCCTATCCGCGCGGGAAGCCTGTTCCGACAATCGCGGCACGCCTGCAGGAAGCCACCACCACACGCTTCCACGAATTCTGGCCGGACGAGATCTCCGTGCTGGACGATTCAAGGTTTCGGAAGTCGCGTTGGCTGTCCTCTCGCCAGATCACCGACGCCTACCTGCTGGCCTTGGCCGTTCATCATGACGGCGCCTTCGTGACGCTGGACCGGAAGGTCGATATGAGCCTCGTTCTCGGCGCAGAACCGCGGCACCTGATCACGATATGACCCCAGGTAGTCGCGGGCGCGCGCCACGGTGAAGGGTCGCTCGCGCGCGTATCGACGGGGCTGCGGGTCATGGAGGTCTTTGATCGAGCGGGGAGGAAGCCTGCCGCAGCGGTGCACTGACGGCTGTCAGTCATTGCCCCGTGGCCCCGGCCGCGGTGTACCCTCGCAGCCACAACCTGGGGGAATCGCATGAGATCCGTCGCCGCGCTGTGCCTGTTCGTGCTGTCTTCTGGCGCCCTGGCCGCTTCGGCCGCGAAGTCGCCGGCGCCAGAAGCTCCCGCCTGCGACCGCGAGTGCCTCCGCAGCCTCGTCACCGAAGTGCTCCACTCCTTCGTCGACGACACCACTGCGAAGCTCCCGGTCGCCACCAACGTCCGCATCACCGAGGACGCCATCGAGAGGACACTCGACACGGTCGCCCTCACCCGCTCGGTCACGAAGCTCCGCGGCTACCGCCAGGACATCATCGATGAGCGCGCCGGCCAGATCGTCACCGGCGCGATGGTCGAGGAGGCCGGCGCTCCGATCATCCTCGTCGTGCGCGTGAAGGCCGACGGCGACGCGCGGATTGGTGAGCTCGAGCTCGTTGCGACGCGCAGCCGCGCCGACGGCATGATCTTCACCCTCGACACCTACAGCGGCGCCCCGGCGCTCGCGATGAACATCGCGCCGAAGCCCTGGCAGCTCGCGACGCGCGAGCAGGCGATCGACATCGCCCTGCACTACCCGCGCGGCCTGAACTCGGCGAAGACCTTCAACTCGGTGGGCACGCCGTTCTCGAAGGACGCCTATCGCATCGAGAACGGCGCGCTGATGGCGGGGCCCGGCTGCACGTTCAACCCGGGCTGCAACGACATCGGCAACCAGTCGCTCGCCATCTTCGAGCGCCTGGGCGATGTCACGCTGCGCGACGTGATCGTGGACGAGCGCATGGGCATCGTGATGATGCGGCTCTCCTGGAACCAGCGCGGCCCGGGCTCGGACAAGCTGACCGCCTGGGAGTTCTTCAAGGTCTACGACGGCCAGATCCACATGGTGGAGGCGTACATCCGCCTCTTCCCGCCCGAGCTGGAGCTGGGCGGCTGGCCGGTGAGGCCGGGAACGCCGACGCCCTGACCGACTCAGTTCTGGATACAGGGAGGCATCCGGATGACGATCCGAAGGACGCGCGCATGCTCAAGTCGGGTTGGAGTGCAGACCCGCCGCTTCCTCCCCGCCGCCATCGCAGCCCCCGCGCTGTGCCTGCTCGCCGCCTGCGGAGGACCGCCGCCGTACACGGGCGGCGATGTCGCCGAACTCCAGCGCATCGACCTGGTCGAGGGCGAAGGCTCGCCGGCTGCCGCGGGCGACGAGGTCAGCGTGCACTACACCGGCTGGCTCTACGACGAGAACGCGGCGAACCTGCGCGGCGCGCAGTTCGACAGTTCCCACGTGCGCGGCCAGCCGTTCGTGTTCCGGCTGGGCACCGGCCGCGTCATCCGCGGCTGGGACGAGGGCGTGGCCGGCATGCGCCCGGGCGGCAGGCGCGAACTGCGGGTGCCGGCCTACATGGGCTATGGCGAAGCCGGGGCCGGCGAGGTGATCCCGCCCGGCGCCTCACTGGTGTTTGAGGTGGAACTGCTGGACGTGCGGCGCTAGCTGGCCGGTGCACGGCGGTTCGTCCAGCGGCGGCGCTGGCGACAATGACCCGACGCCCGAAGGCCAGCATGGACGTGGACGCGGAGCGGGACCGGCGGGCTTGCAGTCGCCACGAAAGATCGCTTAATTGCTGCTGTCCGATTACCACTCGCGGAGGCCGCCATGCGCATACGACACCACCTCATCCCCGCCCTGGCGACCCTGCTGACCTTGGTCGTAGCCACTGCATGCAGCGGTCCGGCGCCGGATGCCGGCAGGCCGGAAAGCGCGGCGAACCCCGCGCCCGGCGACTCCGAAACGCAGGCGATCACGCTGACCGACGCCAACCTGGCCGCCTATGCGCGCGCTCTGGCGAAGCAGGCCGAGATCATCCGCCGGCCGGGCCGCGGCAGCCATTACGGCGTACGGATCAGCGCCTACGACAGCGATGGCGAATCGGGCGAAGTGCTGGAGGCGGCAGGCATGACTGTCGAGGAATACCAGGCCGTGGATGCACTGGTGAATCCCATCCTCGCCACCCTCAATTTCCAGGGCCACATCGGCCCGCCGCGCTCGATCGACGTGGACGCCGCACCCGAGTGGAAGCAGCGACTGGACAGCCACGCATTCGCCGATCTGTCGCCCGAGTCTGCCGCCGCACTGCGCCGCAACCTTGAAACGGTGGCGAAGCCCTGGGGCGAGATCGTGGAGCTGACGGCGCAGCACGGACGATAGCCGGCACGGCTCCTCCTCCGCGCACACGTTGCTCAACGCGCGACCAGCTTTTCACAGTGAGGACCGGCCCCTGCCGCTCAGGCGCATCACCCAGGAGAACCCGCCATACATTCCCGAAACAGGAAGCCACTGGGGTTCCGATTGCCACCGTTCGCGATCCAGGAGGGGCAGTGGGTCCTTGCAGTCCACCTCAGTCCCAACCACTCCTTCTCGAAGCCCACGGCACCCTCCGTCAAGCTCGTGGCGGGTCTCGGAGTGCTTGGAGACGCCCACAGCGGCGCAATGGTCAAGCATCGCTCGCGCGTTGCAAAGGACCCCACGCAGCCGAACCTGCGACAGGTTCATCTGGTCCACGCCGAACTGCTCGAAGAGCTCCAGCGGTGCGGGCATCCCGTCGAACTTGGAAGCATCGGAGAGAATCTCACCACGATCGGCCTGGACCTCCTGGCCCTTCCCCGGGGGGCGAGGTTGCATGTCGGAGCCGACGCCGTGATCGTGATCACCGGGCTGCGCAATCCCTGCCGGCAGCTCGACGAGTTCAGCCCGGGCCTGATGGCTGCGGTCCTCGATCGCGCCGCAGATGGCCGGCTGATCCGGAAGGCAGGAGTCATGGGCGTCGTGGAAAAAAGCGGCACCGTGGCGGCGGGCGACCGTATTACCGTGGTGAATCCGTCAGGCCCGCAGCTTCCGTTACTACCGGTATGAAGTGATGGGCGCCGTCACCATGGCCCGCTGCAAGAGATGATGGCCGGCCCGATGTTGCCCGGCTTATCGGGCAGTCGCGCGATCGCCCGCGTCCTGCAGCGCCATCTGGTCGCGAAGGAGTTGCAGCTGCTGGTCGCTCAGATGAGGCGCAACGGCGTCCAGCACGCGCTGGCCGCTTTGGTCCCGCCCCCTGTGGTGCTGCCGCTCTTCAATCATCGCCAATGCAATGACCCTGGTCTGGGGACCGTCGAGGGGCGCACCGGATCGGGCCAGCGCGGTGCCGTAGGCGCCAGCCTGTAACCACGCACCCTGGTTCTGCTGATAGGCCTGCCAACGGGCATGCCT
Source organism: uncultured Steroidobacteraceae bacterium (assembly GCA_964417875.1). GTDB lineage: Bacteria > Pseudomonadota > Gammaproteobacteria > Steroidobacterales > Steroidobacteraceae > ZC4RG30. The sequence continues at coordinate 84,860 of CAYQJU010000003.1, read as the reverse complement.
GTCATTGCCGAGCAGGGTCTTCACGGCTTCATTCTGCTGCCTTTGCCTGAGCTGCCGGTTGCGCGTGGCCTGCGCGGCAGCCATCAGGTCCACCGGGTCACGGTCAAAGATGTATGCCTCGGCCTCGATGGCCACCCGGCCTTCGGCGAGCAGGCCAAAGAACTGGTCAGACTCCACCGGCGTGAGTTCCAGCTCCTCCACCAGCCCGGGATAGCCCTGCTCGATTGTCTTGCGCAGTTCGGCGCGCCGCACCTCGCGATGGTACGGATGCAGCAGCAGATCGTGGTCGTCGCCGCTTTGATGCCACGAAGCAGCGTCTTCAGGCGACGCCACCGCCCTGACCATCGATGCATCGGCACTGGGCTGGGAGGTTGGCGAGCTGCCCGTATCGCGTTCCGCCGCCCGAAGCGGCTCCGGGGCCGGGTCGATCGACCTGTGCGTTTCGGCCGCCAACTCGCGCCCCGCAGGCAACTCGCGCCGCAGGATCGTGGCCACGACGCCAGCGATCATCGCGACACACGCAACGACGGCCGCCAGCGTACGCAGCTTCATCTTCAGTATCCCTGCGCCTTGGTCAGCTCGGCCAGGTCAACATTGCCATCCTTGTCGAGGTCGTAACTGTCCCACATGCGGATGAGTGCCCTGCCCGCGTTCTTTGCTTCCTCCTTCGTGACCACGCCGTCCTTGTTCAGGTCGTTGCTGGCCAGGATGGCCTCGGGCCTGGCAGCGGCCATGTTGCCGCCGCTGTTGCCGGTGAGCTTGTCCACGGCGGTGCCCACTTCCACTTCCTGCATGGCCCGTTTCAGCTCGGCGACATCGATCCGGCCGTTTCGATCCATGTCGTATACGTCGTTCCACATGACGTAGAGATTGCCGTTGACCCTGGACGCCTCGTCGCGCGTGACGATGCCGTCCTTGTTCAGATCATTGGCGGCGATGATCTCCTCAGCCGTCCTGCGCTGGGGTGTCTCGGCAGGGGGCGCTGTCTGGGCGGGCACCGCTGCTGCCACTCCCAGGGCGAGCGCGGCTATCGTGGCCGATGCTGACTTGTTCATGTCCGGGTCTCCTTTTTCGACGTGATCCGTGGGGGAAACGGGGGGTGAAACGCCTGCCTGCAGCCGCGGCAGCGCATCCTCCTGCGGCTGTGGAGCACGGGCATTGACCAGATGGACCGTGAGTGCGCCGGCTGCCGCCGCCAGCACCACGAAGCCACCGACCGCAATCGCCATGCCCCGCGGTGCAAAGCGCAGCACCGAACCCTGCGCGCGCGCTGCCGCCAGCGTCCGGCAGCGCTCGGCGAGCCCGGGCGGCATCGGCGGAATGCGCGTGGCGGCGAGGCGGGCATAAGCAACCCACACTGGCGCACAACGTCGGCAGGAGCCGGCGTGCACTTCGCACTCGCGCCGCTCTACTGCACTCAGCGAGCCGAAATCCCGGCTCTCCACAAGATGGGCAACGTCGCGGCAATTCATGACTGGCTCCCGGCGTGCCGGCTGGAGGCCGCCACGCGCTTCTGTTCTACAAGACGCTGCGCCAGGGCTGTACGCGCGCGGTTCAGCCGCGCGCTCAACACCTTGCGGTCGATGCCGGTGATCGCCTCGATCTCCGGCAACTTGTAGCCCTCCGCAAGCAGTGAAAGGAGCGTGCGTTGGGTGGCATTGAGCTGCAGGAACGCCTGCTCCAGAGAATGCTCATCCTGGGACTGCTGCAGCAGCTCCGCAGGGTCGAAATCGTCGCTAGCGAGCGAGGCAATCTCGTCGGCTTCCTCGGCGGACACGATGGGCGAGCGCTGGCGGCGCCGGATCCCGTCGATGAAGCGATGATGCAGGACCGAAAGCAGCCAGCGCCGCGGCGAGTCGGCGGCGGCAACTTCGGCAAGCCGCCCGCAGGCGACCAGGCAGGTGTCCTGTACCAGGTCCTGCGCATCCGCTGTATTGCGCAACAGGCGCCACGCCAGCCGGAAGAGCGCTTCCAGATGCGGCTCCACGTGCTGCGCGAATTGGTCTGCTGCGGAGTTCCGCATTGTTTCCTCCCTGCCTGCTGTATAGGACGAATGGCGAAGAGGAATCTATCGGTCCAGCAGCGGGATCGTCCGGGGTCCAGCCTCGCGGCCGGGTTGAACCCCGGACAGGCACTCGATCAAGTCCTCACCGGAACCGTGCGCGTGCAGATCGAGTACGACGCGGGCGGGTGTGACGTGAAGACAGCGTCCCCGTCACCGGGTCTGCTGTCGTGCCGATAAACTTCAATGTGGGCGACCCGGGACAATCTCCGTAGGCCGGAGCGTCAGTTCTGCCTCAGCTGCGTGAGCTGGACTCATCAAGGTCGCGGGGCGCAATGATCCGCCCCTGGTGCTCACGCAGGTTGGCTCAGGTCCCAGCCCTATCTGCGCAGCGCCGCGCGCTTTCCCTCCCAGAGCTCCTCGAACTTGCTGCTCATGAACTCCGCCTGCTGCGCCGTGAGGAATTCCGATGCCGCCGCAAGGATGCGTCGGTCGCTGTCGATGTCGCGCTCAACGCGCGCGGAAGCGCTGATCGGGACATCGGATGCCTCGCCCTCCAGGCGGCGTTGCTCGGCGATGATCACCTTCGACAGGGACTTCGATTGCTCCGCGGTGAGCGCCGCACCCCTGGAAGCCAGCATGCCGCTGAAGTTGGTGGCGCGCACCCGGGACGGCTGGGTCTCCTGGTAATCCTTCACTTGCGCGTAACGTTCGGCTCCCAGGCTGGTGGTGATGGCGGCCTTCTCCTGCTGCTGCAGCTCATCTTCCAGGCGCCGCATTTCTGCCTGCCGCTGCGCTTCCGTCATCTGCGAATTACTCATGAGTTCGAGCAGCTGCGCCTCGCGACGCATGCCGCTTTCCCCCAGGATGTTGAACAGCGCATCGGCCTCGGCCACGGTCAGACCGAGGTCGGTCGCCAGTGTGACGTTGCTGCGGCGCGCGTTGGAGCGCGCCCGGGTGGCCTGCGCGTCGGGACTTTCGGCATTGCGTCGGGCCAGTTCGGCCTGCACCGCGGCGCTGAGTGCTTCCTGGACCAGCTGCGCGTTGCGTTCGCCGGAGGCAGCGCCCGGTTCGGGGGCGGCGGCTGGTTCGAGGGCTGAGGCAACAGCAGGCGTTGCCGCGGGCACCGGGGCTGGTGGTCGGACCGGCAAATCAGCCACGGTGACCGGGGTACTCGCAGCTTCAAGTTGCGTGCGCAACTCAGCGACGAGTTGCCGCTCGGCGCGCAGACCCCGCCATAGCACGGCTGAAATGACCACGGCCACAATGAGCAATGCCCAGGCAACGGACGAGGAACTGCGCATAACTACTCCCTGTTCTTATGTATGCACGGCCAGTGTAGTAACGCATGGGACGAGGCAATGCGGAACACGATGCGCGGATTAGTGGGGGGATAGTACTTTCAATCGGCGCAGCTGGCCCGACCAGCCGCCTGGCCCGGCGCCGGGATTCGTTTAATCCCCCCTCACTTCGACGCTGTCGTTCCGCGACCTGGACGGATCGGTGACCGGCATCCGCAACTCCCAGGTCCTGCTCCACGATGGCGAAAATGACAGTGTCGCCACGGACGATACCTGCAGGATCGAGCCGACCTGGAACGCCTCCGTTTGCACGGGCGATATCGGTCGCCTGAATCGCTCCCACGCCAGAGGAGAGAAGGCGGTCAACCTCGAATCCCGGACTGCCGCGCCTCCGGTCTCGACGATCATTCGCCCGACGGATCTGCAGGCCAGCATCACGGTCAGCCGTCAGGGCTCCGGCGCCTCAATCACCGGCGTCCCATAGGTATGGAATGACTCGATCGTCTGCAGCCCCCACGCCTGGCCGCGCGCGCGTTCCGCCAGCGTCCACGTCACCGGTTCCCAGTCCGGCGCAAGCAGCAGCCGCGCACCCGCATTGTGCAGTTCGATGCGATTGCCGCCGGGCTCCCAGACATAGAGAAAGAACCCCTGCTGGATGGCGTGCTTGTGCGGCCCGGTTTCGATGTGGACGCGGGCATCGAGGAAGACATCCGCCGCGCGCAGGATGTCCTCGCGCGTATCCGTCGCAAAGGCGATGTGGTGCAGTCGGCCCCGAGCACCCAGCTTGTCGCGGGTGTAGACCAGGTCGTAGGTCTTGTCGGTCACCGTGAACCAGATGCCGTCATAGCCGCCATCCTCGCGCGCGATGCGCTCGGTGCAGAACGCGCCGAGGACATCGCGGAGGAAAGCGTCCATCGGATCGATTTCCTTCGTCAGGTAGTTGATGTGATCGAGCCGGCGGACATTGGCGCCGCGGCCGGGGAAGGCGGCGGCCTGATTCTTCAGGACCGGACGGTCGGTGTCGTCCGGTTCATAGCGCGCGACCTCCCAATACACGCCCATGGGATGACCGTCAGGGTCCTCGAAGAGGTAGACGTCGCCGAGTCCGAACTGTTCATCGCTGTAGCCCTGGCCCAGGCCCGTGGCCTCGATCCGCGCGACCAGGCGCTGCAACGCCTGCGGACTCGCTGCGCGCAGGAAAGTCCGGCCGATGCCGGCGGCTTCGCGCTGGATGATGCGGATGGTGTATCGCTGGTAGTCGTCCCATGAATGCAGGTAGATGGAGGTTGCGTCACGATGCACTTCGCGCATGGCCATCTGGTTCACGAAGAAATCGCGCGTGGCGTCGGGCGTCGGCGTGAACATCTCGACGGGGCCGATATGGGCGATGTCGCGCCGGCGTTCGGTGAAGGATGGGGACATTGGCGTGAGCTCCTCCTGGTTCCTGAGCCGAGCCTACCTCCGAAGAACCAGAAAGAGACCTGGCGACTCCCCTGCAATGAAAAAAAAAGCCCCGGCAGTTTCCCGCCGGGGCCTCCCCGTCACTCGATGAACCGTCAGGCGGCGTTCTGCAGCGCCAGGCGCGTCACCGTCAATGACGCGTTGACGCCGAAAACCAACGATCGACCCTCCCGCTGACCAGCCTCAGGTGTGCCCCATCCGCGGGTCGTCGAAGTAGTCATTGACGTGGCTTGGATTGGTCTCTGCATCACCGGTTTCACCCAGCGGGACCGGCTCGAACTCCGGTTCGTTGATCCCCTCCGGGCCGACGACTCGGTATAGACGTTCTCCACGTAGACATAGCCGATCGAGGCCGACGGTCCGCGCAGGTTCGCAAGGTAGGCGGTCTCGCCGTCGGCTTCTTCGGCGTCGCGTGCGAGGGCTACGGCCGCATTCACGCAGCTGTGGCGGACGATGTTGTCCGTGTTGCTGATCTGATGGCTCTGCTCGCCGTCATAGATGCTGGTGGTGTGGACGACATTAAGTGGGCCATTTGATTCCATCGTCACTTTCACGCCGTCATCCAGCAGCAGCGTGCGTCGCGTACCCAGCCAGTCCTTGATGTGTTTGCCGTTCAGGTTCTCGTGCGGGTCGCCCCACACCTGCCAGGTGAACCGCTCCGAGCGGGTCAGCGTGATGGTGTGCTTGTCGATCTTGATGTTCCACAGCCCGCTGCGCGAGTTGTATTCCAGTCCAGCGGGTGTCATTTGCACCAGGCCACCACGGGGGTCCCCCGTGGCCATGCAGGTCTCATCCGCCGCTGCGGCCGGCACCTCTGGCACGATGTGCTGATCGAGATCGACTCCACTCTGACGACCGAGCAAGCGTACATCGACCACCCGCTGCAGGGGCGTGCCATCGGCCGCGGCCGGCTGGACATACAGGTTCGCCAGGTGCAGGCGCCGCGCATCGCCCATCAGCTCCCACGGACGGGTGGTGGTCAGATGTGCGGTTTCACCATCCGCCTCGCCCGCATCGCGCTGTTCTGCCACAGTCGCGTCCACCTGGCTGTGCATCACTGTCTGCGTCAGCACATCAATCTCGTGGCTCTCTGCGCCGTCATAGAGGCTCAGCCGCATGATTTCACCGGCCTGGCCGTGCATGGTGACCTTGGCGCCGCCGGGCAGCAGCAGGGTTCGCCGTTCTGCGGTCCAGGCCCTGAGGTCGTGCGTGCCCAGCTGGTCGCGCATGCGATGTGCGACATACTGGATATCCGCATCACTGACGGCTTCTGGCGGCCGGATCGTGACGGTGCCACCCTCGATGCGGGTACGCCAGCCCAGCGCGGTGACATGAGTGATCGGGCCTTTGGCCTCGGGCTGCACGAGCCCGCCGGCCGGCATCATGCGGGCGGGTGGAACGGGCTCCTCGTCGGAACCATTGCAGGCCGCCAGGACCAGCGACAGCGACAGCGCTACCAGCCTGTGCAGGTGATACGGCTGGTCCGTGATCGCCGATGCTTCAGTCATTGCCATGATGCATGCCTTCCCTGTGTTTTATTGCCACGGGAGTACGCGACGAATGCGGGCGGCAGGGCTCATTGAAAGAAAGCGGGAAGGCGAACGTCTTGCTGTGGCACCCCGCTGGCTGTGATCCAGCCGTCCCGGTTCAATCGGTGGCGCAAACCGCCGTATCGCGCGCGCACACGCGGGCGCCGACCTCGTCCACCCAGCGCACCACGCTGGCGGGAGCGTCGCTGCCGAGGGTGGCCAGCAGGCGCCGAGCGCGCCGCACTGATTCGCCCGCACCCCGCACATCTCCGGTTGCCAGCTGCGTCTCTGCCAGCGTGCTGTGGATGCTCGGATGAAACCGGTTCGGCTCGGTGTAGACGCGATCGGCCATCGCGGCGCCCTGCGCCGCGTGCTCCCTTGCGGCTTCGGATTCGCCGGACTTCAGCAGCATCCGCGCCACATTGCCCAGCGCGGTGACGATCATCGGGTGTTCGTTGCGGAACACCTTGCGGCGCATGTCAAGCGACTGCTGGTGCAGGTGCAACGCGGCGGGAACATCATCCCGTTCCTCATGCAGCAGGGCCTGGTTGTTGTAGAGAATGGCCAGGTCCGGACTGCCCTCCGGGAACAGCGCCAGGAAGGCCTGCGTCGCTTCGGTGTAGTAGCGCTCGGCGCGTGGAAGATCCTCGAGGCCGTGTGCGGCGTGCGCCAGGTTGCTGAGCAGGTTGGCATGTTCGGCCGCATCGAAGGGCCCGGCCCGCAGCGATTGCGCCGCCAGTGCACGTTGCAGCATCTGGTCGGCCTCCTCGTAACGTTCCTGCTGCAGGTACGTGTTGCCGAGATTGCCCAGCGCCGTGGCGTAAAGCGCCTCATGCGTCATTCGTCGGGACTCCAGGGCATCGATCACGCCCTGGTAGGTAGCCGCAGCTTCCTCGTAGCGGGCCTGCTCCAGCCGCAAACCGGCGATGCCCTCCAGCACGCGCAGCGTGCGCGGGTCGTGGCTGCCGAACTGCGCGATGCTCTCCTCCAGCGCCAGCTGCAGCTGCGCTTCGGCCTGCTCCAGACGATAGCGGCTGGCCATGCTGTAACCGATGCCGAAGCGGATCTGGGACGACAGGTCGGGCCGGCCTGCGAAACGTTCGGCGATCCGCTCGGCGGCACGGTCGAGGGCCGTGCTCAGCAGGATGTCGTCCCCCTCGCTGAATGGATCGGACATGTTCAGCACATCCATCAGGAAGGCGTTGAGCTGCTGCTGGTCGTCAGCTGCCCGGCGGGCCGCCTGGTATTGCCACAGCGCAATGCCGGTGGCGGTGAGGATCGTGACCATCGCCAGCGCGCCCAGCAGGCTGCCGGTGCGGTGACGACGCAGGAACTTGCCCAGGCGATAGCGTGCACCGCCGGCGAAGGCCAGCACCGGCTCATCTGCCAGCCAGCGCTCCAAGTCGGCGCGCAGTTCCTGCGCGGTGGAGTAGCGATGCTCGACTTGCACATGCAGCGCCTTGACGAGGATGGCGTCCAGGTCGGGCGCAAGGCCCGCAGGTGCGGCCTGCTCGTCCGGGTGGACGCGTGAGTCGAAGGGCTGGTGCCCGACGAGCAACCGGTACAGCACCACCCCGAGTGCAAACACATCAGTGGCCGTGGTCACCGGTGCGGCGCGCAGCTGTTCCGGCGCCGCATAGGATGGCGTGAATGAGCGAAGCTCGGAGGCCGGGGTTCCGGAGGCATCCGGTGCCACCTCGCCCAGCAGCCGCGCGATGCCGAAGTCCAGCAATTTCACCCGGCCAGCCGAGGTCACCAGGATGTTGCCGGGCTTCAGGTCACGATGCACGATGAGGCTGCGGTGGGCGGCCTCGACGGCGGCACATACCTGCAAAAACAGCTCGATGCGTGCACGCCGCGAGAGTGCATGTGCATCCGCCCATGCCGTGATCGGCTCCCCGTCGATGAACTCCATCACGATGTAGGGCTGGCCGCCATCGGTGACGCCGCCATCCAGCAATGTCGCCACATTCGGGTGATCGAGATTGGCGAGGATCTGGCGTTCAGCGCGGAAGCGCTGCTCCGCGGCCGGATGACGCGCATCGGCGTGCAGGAACTTGATCGCCACGCGCTTCTCGAACTGGTCATCGGCGCGCACCGCGGCGCACACGGTGCCCATGCCTCCTTGGCCGAGCAGGCTTTCCACCCGCCAAGGTCCGACGCGCTGCCCCAAGGGTGGCGCACGGGAGTCCGTCTCTGGTGCGAGGCCGGCCTCCGGCAGGGTGGCGTCGGACTCGTGGACCGCAACCAGCGCGCGCACCTCGGCGCGCATCTGCGGCCCGTCAGGGAGGGAGTCGATGAATGCGGCGCGCTGCTCCGGCGCCAACTCCAGAATCTGTTCGAACAGCGCCTGCAGGCGTGCCACGCGGTCCGGAGTGAGTTCCATCTAATGTTCCGATTGCAGCTCGCGCAGCAGGAATGCGCGTGCGAAGGTCCAGTCCTGCTTCACGGTGGCGGGGGAGATAGCCAGCGCCTCGGCTGTCGCCTCCACCTCCAGTCCACCGAAATAACGCAATTCGACCACGCGCGCCTGGCGCGGCGCGACGGCCTCCAGCTTCACCAGTGCGGCATCCAGGTCGATGACGTCCAGCCCCTGCTCCGGCACTTCGGCGATGCCGGCATCCAGCGTGACACGCAGGCCGAAGTCCCGCTTCACGCGCCGCCGCGCCCGCGCGTGGTCGATCAGGATGCGGCGGATGGCCTGTGCGGCCACGGCAAAGAACTGCGCACGGTTCTGCCAGCGGGTATGGCGCTGCCCGACCAGTTTCAGGAAGGCTTCGCTCACCAGCAGCGTCGGCTGCAGGGTGTGGTCGGGTCTTTCCTGGCGCATCGCCTGGCCCGCGATGCGATGCAGTTCATCGTAGACCAGGCGCGCCAGCTCGTTGGCCACGCTGCGGTCGCCATCTGCGAGCCGCGAAAGAAGCAAGGTGATCTCGGAAGGATCATCCGACGGTCCGGATTCCGTCATCGTTCCACTGACCCGCAGTCCCCAGGGTAACTGGCGAGTATACCTGCCCCGGATCGGTGTCCTTGCCCGCGAGCCGTGAGGATTCAGTGCCTGCAGGACGCTGCCGGAGAACGCCTGCAATTGCGAGCAGCAGCGCCAGCAAGGCCAGCGTCGTGCCGTCACCGCCGCCGCCACCGGCATCGCTGCTGCCGCCGGCGCCGCCATTGCCGCCGCCATTGCCACTGCCACTGCCACCGCCATTGCCGTCTCCGTTGCCACCACCATTGCCGGCGCCACCCCCGAGATTGGTGGCATCACCGGGCACGATGCGGACCACGGCACCGCAGCCCCAGGTTCCAGATACCGTGCTCTCCCCGGTACAGGACACATTGCCGCCAAACGAGGACGCGGCATAGAGGCTGCCATCGCTCCCCGACAGCAGTCCGGAAAGCTCCGACCCGAGATCATTGCCTGCAACCAGCGGCGCCGTGACGCTGTTGACGGTACTGGTGGAAATCAGGCGGGCGACCTGTCCACTGGCCGGCGTGACCCTGAAGATGCCACCAGCCACTCCATACAGGTGACCACCCGGTCCGGCCGTCAGGCCACCATTCGGATGTGAGAGCTGGTCCGTGGCGGCATTGAAGGAATGCAGCTCCTGGTATCCGCTGCCGTCCGTGGCGACGCGGAACACCATGCCCTGGCCATGGCTGCCACCACCCGAAGTGGTGCCATAGAGCATTCCGTCCCCGGCCTGCACCAGCCGGCCGGAAGCGCGTTCGTTTTCCCTGCCGAAGGCGTGCAACAGACGGTACGTCCCGTCCGCGGTAATGCGGAACAGGGTGCCAGCCGATTCCACGTCCGGATGTCCCGCGCCGGAGGTGGTGCCATAGAACACGCCATCGGGCCCCACATCCTCGATCAGGCCGGTGAGGGGCACGGCACCGGGGCGCGACAGTGATCCGGCGAAGAACGCGTGCAGGTAAGTGATCGACACCTCGTCACCGGCCTGCAGCACGGCCCGGAACACATTGCCGTTGGGACCGTCACTGCGGCTGGTGGTGCCATACAGATTCCCGTCGCGAGCCGTCAACAGGCCTCCCCGGGGATAGCTGGGCGCATTGAACTCGAACAGGTGCAATCGCGTGAACACGCCGCCGGTGGTGATCCGGAACAGACTGCCCTGGTTGTTGACAGCCGGATTGTCGTGCCCGAAGGTTTCATTGGTGCCGTAGAGATGACCATCGGCTCCCACGGCCAGGGCTTGCGGCCCGCAGCCGTTCGTCGACTGCATGATTTCAGTGAAGGTCTTCACGCTCGGCGGGCGCGTAAGACCGAACACCGTGCCGCAATCCCCGGCAGTACCGCCGTTCAAGGTGGTTCCATAGAGCACGCCCGCATGCTCTATCAAATGCGCCTTCGGAAACTTGCCATCCTCCCCACCGGCAAAGGAATACACCACCTCGATGGTGCTGGCGGCGGCCAGCGCCGGCGAGGCACCCAGCGCGAGCCCTGCCGCACCTGCAGCGAGCAGCGCCAGGGACACCGCATGTCGTGCGCGTCCAGTCCCCGATCCAGCGCGGACTTTCCGTGTGGCGGCGCGCGCGGCACGCTGCATGATGCTGGCGTTCATAGTGTGTCCTCTCCCTTGGTGGATACCGTGGGATAAGACGCGCCATCGGCACAGGAAAGGGCTCATCGGCCGGCGGATGCTCCGTTCTCGATTGCCGCCAGTCTGGGTAACGGCCGGGAAGCGCATGAGCCGTTTTTCCACCTGTCTGCGCGTAATTCCTGCATAGGCCATTGCGGGCAGCAGCTTCGCGACGCGGCCTGGTTTTCGAGTTACGGAGAGGTTGATCTCATGGTCGATACGTCAAGGCTTCTGCGCGCCACCCCGGCGCTGGCTCTTCTGTGCCTGGTACTGCTGATTCCTGCGGGCGCCCGTGCGGCCGCGCCCCCCGACATGCCGCTGCCGCCGTGCATCGAGGTGAATGGCGAGCAACAGGGAGCCTGTCCGCTTGAGAGCCCGGACCTGACGGCCGCCGCCGTCGGCGTGTTCGGCGAGGGATCCAGCGTCAACGTCATGACCATCCCGATGCATCCGGTCTGCGACGAGCACATCGGCTATCCCCCCTATCCCTGGAGCCCCTCGCCCTGTTACTCCGCGGTGATGGCGCCGAACACCCAGCGCTGCGCAGTCATCGACCTGCGCGACGGCGAGGAGCGATATCGCGAGATGCCCTGCGGACAGGCGCTCTACAAGCAAAGCCAGGATGTGCCGACGCCCCTGCTCACCACCATGGGACCGGATGGCGGGTCCAGCTGCGGCGCCGCGGGCAACTACCAGACCTATATCTATGGCGGGCCGGCCAGCTCTCCTCCCGGCATGCGCTGGGTGGAGCGCGGCCCGCAGTTCCTGGAATGCTCCATGCGTTTCAACGGCCCGCGTCCGGATGGCCTGTACGGCCCCACCTGGATCATCCTCAACGTGGGCATCGACCTGGCCCAGGACGGGGACCACCGCCGTGGCTACGCCCGCCGCGCCGAAGTTTTTGTGCCGGTGGACGGCGACCTGCGCCAGGAGGGCGTGGATGTGAGCGTCCGCGGCACCGTGACGCTGGACGAAGCAGACTGGGATGCGGGCCGCCTGATGGCCACCTACACCGCCACCGTGCGCAATATCGGCAATGAGCGCGCGGAGGACGTCGCGCTGACAACGCCGATGCCGAACCTGATGGCCGCCGTCGACGTGTCGGATCCGGCTTGCTGGCTGCCGGCGGCCGTCCAGGGGCAGGTCCCGAGCCCCGATGCGTCGTTCCGCGCCGGGCGAGCGGTGAACTGCGAGTGGTCATCGCTGGCAATCAATGAAACAAAAACGGTCCGGATCAAGGTGCGCATCTTCAATGCCACCGACCTGCATGCATTGCAGTCCGGCGTGGCGCTGCAGAGCTTCACCGGCCGACCCGCCGGGATGCAGTTGCGGATCACTGCGATGGACGACAAGGTCAGCAGCAACAACGAAGCGCTGGTGAAGGTGGACATTCCCTTCCGCAGTGGTTCGTATGACCAGACGCGCGCTGCGATGGAACTGCTTTCTCCCTACTTCGACTACCAGGTGGAGAGCCTGACCTTCATGACGTGCAATTTCTACAAGGACGACATTTTTGAGCGTCTCAAGGCGATCCACGGCGCGCACCCTGAAGCATTCGCCAACCTGTCTTACGGCGGCATCACCAGTGGTGACTACTACGTCGCCCCCGTGGAGACCGAGCGCACCAAGGCCGGTCATGTAGGTGTGGTGGTCTACACCAAGGGCACGGACTACCGGCAGACCGGCATCATCATCAACGGCACGCCCTCGCCCTCGCCGCTTCACCTCATCAGCACGGTCGGTCCGCACGGAGGTCTCGGCGCCGGCGCGGCAGGCTGGACGGGCATGAATGGCCTGTATCTGAGGACGGAGGCGAACCGCTTCCCCGGAATCGCGCAGCAGGAAAGCCGGGACATGGAAGGCTTCGAGGGTTACTACCCCCACAACACGGCGGAATTCACCTTTGGCGGCACTGCCGCTGCCACGCTGGAGCCGGATCCAATGGCCAACGCCACTTGTCCGGCCCCGCCCGAAGCAGTGATGGTGACCACCGAAAGCCCGGTCGACATCCAGCTGACCAATCCGCGCGGCCAGCAGGTGCGCACCCAGGGCGGCATGCTCACAGTGCAGGAACTGGACAGCAGCATCCACAGCATTGCCATCCCGCACGAGGACGGCAGCTATGGATGGACGCTGCTGCTGCCGAAGGACGATTACGACATCAACCTGGTCGGCACCGGTGAAGGTCCGTACCGGGTCAAGCTGGCCACCTTCGACGCAAACGGCCAGCCGATCGAGTTCGTCACCGAAGGCACTACCACGCCCGGACAGGTGGATGCGTATGTGCTGGAAGGCGGCGATGGCAGCGGCAGTGGCCCCGGGCCAGATCCCGGTCCCGGCCCGGGCCCTGAGCCCGGCCCGGGAAGCGGATCCGGCGGCGGCGGTGGCGCGTTGGGCTGGCCCGGCGTGCTCGGACTGATGCTGCTGGGACTGGCCCGTCGCCGCTTCTAGATGGCGCAGCAGGTCCCGCCGGGCGGCGCTTCAACGCAGCGCCGCGCGCGCTTCCTCCAGCCAGTCCGACACGCCTTCGATGCGACTGGCTGGCGCCTGGATGCGCTCCAGCGCCGTCTTCACCAGGCTCAGCTCGCGCACCGCCGGTGCGGGCCGGCCCTGCAGGAAATCGATTCGGGCCAGCGTGGATCGCGCCACCAGTGTGTGCAGGTGGTCTTCGCCCCGTACGGCACGCGCCATTTGCAGCGCTGATTGCAGGTGCGGCCTGGCCTCGTCAAGGCGGTCCAGGTTCACCAGCAGCCTGCCCAGGTTCAGGTGCCCCACGCCGGTGCGGGGATGCTCCGGCCCCAGCGTGGCGCGGCGGATCTGCAGCGACTCCTCGTAGAGCGCCAGCGCTTCGTCCGGTCGGCCCAGCTCGTGGAGCAGGATGGCCAGGTTGTTGGCGGCCGAAGCGATGTCGGGATGCTGGTCATCCGGATAGACGGTGCGCAGCAGTTCCAGCGCGCGCCGGTAGTTCTGCTCGGCCTCTTCGAGCTGCTCCAGATTGTGGTGGGCGTGACCGATGTTGTTGTAGGTGTTGGCCAGGCTATCCGGCGCTTCGTCACCTGAGGTGAACTGCAGCGAGCGCTGCAGCAGTTCCAGCGCCTCGTCGCTGCGATCGGTGTACAGCAGCACGATGGCCAGATCGTTGAGCGCGGTGCCACGCAGCTCCACCAGCTGCAGCGCCGCCAGGCGCGCCAGCGTTTCGCGGTAGAGGGACTCGGCGGTCTGCACGTCGCCGCGCTCGAAGGCCAGCAGGGCAAGCTGCAGGCGGCTGCCGATGCTGCGTGCATCGGCATCGCCATGCAGCGAGTGATGCAACTCGTCGGCACGTTCAAGATTGCGCCCGGCATCGTCCAGGTCCAGCAGGGAAAGCTGCGCCTGGCCCACGGTGGCGCGCAGGGTGGCCTCCAGCTCCGGCGCGTCGGCAAAGCGGGTCGCGATCATGCTGTCGGCTGTACGCAGCAGATCACGGACGGTGGCATCCGCACCGGCCTCATAGGGATCGGCCTCGATCAGGATGTCCTGCAGGAAGGTGTTGATGCGCTGGACGCGATCGCGATCGGTTCGCGCCTGCTCGGCCTGCCAGAGCGCCAGGCCAAGGCCGGTGAGCAACGCCAGCACCGACACACCGGCGGCAGCCACGCCCTTCCAGTGACGGTTCACGAAGCGGCGGGTGCGGTAACCCAGGGTGTCGGGCCGGGCCTGCACCGGCAGGCTCTGGCGATACCGGCGCAGGTCATCGGCCAGCGCCGCGGCGGACCCGAACCGCCGCTCCGGCTCCTTGCGCAACGCCGTCATGACGATGGTGTCCAGGTCGCCGCGCAGCGAACGCTGCAGCTGCGATGCCCGCAGTTTGCCGATGCGTGGCAGGCCGGTTTCGCCGGCGCGCACGGCCTCGCTGGGCAATGGCGGCATGAGCTGCGTCACCTGCCGCTCGGCTTCGAGCGCCGGGATCGTCTCGAGCGCGAAAGGCAGGCGCCCGGTGAGCAGGCGGTACAGCAAAGCACCCAGCGAATACACATCCGAGGCGGTGGTCACCGGCGCGCCAGTGAACTGCTCCGGGCTGGCATAACCCGGCGTGAACACCCGATGCTGCGTGACCGTGTGACCGGGCTGCATCCCGCCGGCCGGCAGCAGTTTGGCGATGCCGAAATCCAGCAGCCTGGGCTCGCCCCCTGCGGTGACCAGGATGTTCGCAGGCTTGATGTCGCGGTGAATGACCAGATGCCGGTGCGCGTACTGCACCGCCTCGCAGACCTTCTCGAACAGCACCAGGCGCTGATGCAGCCCGAGCGCATGCGCATCGGCCCACTGGTCGATGGGCTCACCGGGGACGTATTCCATGGCCAGCCATGGCAGACCTTCCTCGCTGGTGCCGCCGTCGAGCAAGCGCGCGATGTAGGGATGTTCCAGACGCGCCAGCACCTGTCGCTCTTGTGCAAAACGCTCCAGCGCCGCCGGGTGCAGGATACCGGCACGGATCACCTTCACCGCCGCCTGCTGCTGGAAATCGCCGCCTTCGCGTTGCGCCAGGTACACCGCGCCCATGCCCCCGCCGTGAATGCTGCGCTCGATGCGCCATACGCCCATGCGACGTCCGACGGCCGATTGCAGCAACTGCTCACCGAGCAGCGCGTGGGCCTGTGCATGCGCCGGCACCTCAAGAAAATCGCCTGCCGCCTCATGTGCCTCGAGCAGCCGTCGAAGCTCCTGGCACAGCGGCGCATCATCGCCGCAGGCCTGGCGGACGAAATCGTCACGCTGCGCGCCCGCGGGATAAGCCACGGCGCGGTGGAACAGCTCGCCGGTGCGGCTGAAGCGCGCGTCGCTCACGCGAGTTGGCCGGCAAGATCGGCGTGATGGTCTTCGCTCAGGCGCCGGAACAGCCATGCGCGCGCCAGCGTCCAGTCACGCTTCACCGTGGCCAGCGAAACCGCCTGGACCGATGCGATCTCCTCCAGGCCCAGGCCGGCGAAATAGCGCAGTTCGACCAGCGCCGCCTGGCGCGGGGCCAGCCGCTCCAGTTCGTTCAGGGCCTGGTGCACGCCGAGGATCTCTTCGGCTTGCTGATCGGAAAGCACCGCGGCGCCCGCTTCCAGCGTGGTGTCGAGCCGGCGGTCACGGCGCTGCGCACTGCGGTAGCGGGAGTGATCCACCAGCACCCGCCGCGCCATGGTGGCGGCAAGCGCGAAGAAATGGGCACGACTCTGCCAGTCGGTGGCGCTCTGCCCGCGCAGCCGCATCCAGGCCTCGTGCACGATCTCGGTGGTCTGCAGGGTCACGGCACCGGCGGCATGCCAGCGCTGCGAGCGGGCGATGCGGCCCAGTTCTGCATAGATCAACGGCAGCAGGACATTGCCGGCAGCAGCATCGCCTCCGGCCCACGCCTGCAGCAGGCGGGTGACGTCTTCCTCCCCAGCAGCCATTTTTCACTCCTTCGACCGTGCCGCAAGACCCCCGACGGCCCTGCATTATCGATGCAGGGGAAGGCGGGGCAATGGCGCCGTCCGCATGCCGCGCCTTGCGAGGGGGAAGAGTTCAAGCCACATTCCGTCAAATGGCAGGTTGTGCCCCTGACGCCGCCGTCGTAACGTGGCGCAGGGGACGATAACAACAGGGCGGGCCACCGCTCCAATCATCCGGGCTCGGCAAACATGAAGCCTTTTTCATCCTGCACACGCGCGCTGTTCGTCGCCCTGGCGGCTGCCAGCCTGCTGGCCTGCGGCGGCGGGGGCAGCGACGAGACGACGCCACCACCGTCATCGGGCAATCCGCCGGTCACGCCCGATCCGCCCGTGACGCCGGATCCTCCGGTGACCCCCGACCCGCCGGATCCGCCACCACCCCCACCGCCACCCCCACCCCCACCTCCGCCGCCTCCGCCCGAGCCGACGCTGCTGCTGTCCTCGACCACGCTGGCCATGCAAGTCGAAAACATCGCGCGCGGTGCATCGCAGTCGGTGTTCCTCGAGGTCGTCGACGCCGGCGAGGTCGAAGGGCTCGTCGCCGGCGGCAATTACACCGTCAATGGCATCCAGTCGGTCACCTCATTGCTGACCTGGACCGGCCTGGAACTTCACCTGCAGTTCCGCAATCCCTTCGAAACAGCGCCAGGCGTCTATACGGATATCGTCACGGTGGCCGTGTGCCACGAATGGCCCTGCGTGAACCACATCGCTGGCAGTCCGAAGGTGATCGCCGTCACCTACACCGTGGTGGAGCCGGAGAATCCGCCCGCGATGGTGCTGCAGCGGAACCTGGTCGAGCTTGATGCCTTCATACTGGACCAGCAGCCACCGCCGCCGGAATACGTCGACATCGTGTTCGCGAACATGGGGGCGAACAACGCCCCGTTCGTTTCAGTCACGGGAACCGGCCAGACGGTCACGGTGCCCGGCAATACGCTCGTGGCAGCCACGCCGAATCCCATTGCACGCCTGACCCTGGCGCCGGAATCGCCCGCGCAGTTCGGGGTCGGCACGCATACGGAAGTGCTCAGCGTGCGCGGCTGCCTGGATGTGCTCTGCAACAACGAGGTGGAGGGATCGCCGGCGACGCTGACGGTGAAGTACAACGTCACCAATACCCGGACAGGCGAGAATGGATTCACGGTGCGCCCCGTTCCGGTGAAGGCCAATCATCTTGTTTACGATGGCCCTCGCGGCGTGTTCTACCTGTCGATCAAACCCGATGCGGCATCGCATGCCAGTTCCATCGCGGTGCTCGATCCGGTCACCGGCGACTTCACAGCCCATGTGCCGGTGGGTGATGCGCCGGGCGACCTGGAAATCTCGCCCGACGGGCAATACCTGTATGTCTCGCTGCGCGGCACCGGCGCCGTGCGCCGCCTGCGGTTGCCCTCGCTGGAGCATGATCTGGACATCCCGCTCGGCACCCATCCGGTCAGCGGCCTGCCGCTTTTCGCGAAGGAACTGCACGTGTCGCCGGATGCTCCCGGCACCATCGGGGTGGTGCGATCCACCAGTCCGCTGGCCGCGAACGAGCATGACTTCGCCATCTTCGATGACGCGACGATGCGGCCGGAAACCTTCGGCGCCGGACTCCCGGCCGGCAAGGTCACCACCTTCCAGTGGGAAAGCGGCACGCGCATCCTCGGCATCGACAGCGCCTCCACCGACGGCTCGGTGCATCGCCTGGCCGTGGAAGCAGACGGCCTCGAAGTGCTGTCGAGCCATCCCGCGGTCGCGGCCTTCGATGGCCGCGCGACGCTCATCGGCGATCGGGTGGTCATGCAGAGGGGTCGGGTGTTCGATGCGCAGAGCCTGCTGCAGCTGGGATTCCTGCCGGGCTCCTCCGCGCAGGTGGCCGTGCTGTCCGATGCGTCCACCGGCAAGGCTTTCATGGCAAAGAGGCAGGGCATCGCGGCCTTCGGGATCGACACGATGGCGCCGGCCGGTTCGATCAGCATCCCGGCGCTGACCACGGTGCAGCAGCTGTCGATGGCGCGCTGGGGCGATGACGGCCTGGCTGTGCTGACGCCGGAGAACAGTGCCGTCGACCTGCTGCTGATCGACGGCCCTTTCGTCGGGGACTGACGCGATCATGCGCAACAACACGGCCCTGCGCGCGGCTGTGGCATCCATCGCGCTGGCGCTCGGCGCCTGCGGTGGTGGCGGCGACAGTGCCGCGCCGACACCGCCGCCGGCTGGTCCGCCCGTCAGTCCGGGTCCGCCTTCCAGCCCGCAGCCACCTGCGACGCCGGACCCGCCGTCGGATCCGCAGCCGCCGGGCAATCCGCCAGCCTCGTCGATCACACTGTATGGGCCGACGCAGGGCATCACGCGTCAGGTGAAGACCACGGATCCCGGCCTGCCTGCATCCGTATCGCTCGAAGTGGGCAACCTGACCGGGTCGGACCTGATCTACGTGAGCGGCCAGTACACCACTGCGGCGGTGCAGGGTGTGTCGGTCACGCTCAATGGCACGCAGGTGATGGTGGCGGTGACCCTGCGCGCACCGGAACAGACCGCACCGGGGACCTATCAGGACACAATCACCGTGCGCGCCTGCCATGATTCGGCGTGCACGATGCAGGTGATCGGCAGTCCCGTCAGCATTCCGGTGAGCTATGTCGTCACCAACCCGTCGCCGGCGCCGGCGATGACGGTGGACCGCCTGGACATCAGCCGCGAGGGCTTCGTGCTCGATCCCGGCACTGGCCTGTCCGAAACCGTCGCGCTGGCGTTTTCGGGTCTCGGCACCCGCATTCTCAGGCCCCACCTCAGCGTTACCAGCACGAACCAGACCATCACCGCGTTGCGGCAGCTCACGACGAGCCGTACCGAGGGTGGCCTTTCGATTGACCTGAAGTCGCCGGCCACACTGGGCGTCGGAACACACCAGGACACCATCACCGTGCGCGCCTGCCTTGATGCCACCTGCGCGAACGAACTGGAGGGCTCACCGGCCACCATCCAGGTGCAGTACACAGTGACGGACACCACCGACGGACCCGATGGCATCACGGCACGCATCGTGCCCGTGGTGGCGAACGACCTGGTTTGGGACGCGGCCCGCCAGCGGTTCTATGTGTCGATCGCCCAGTCCTCGCCGCAGAATCCGAACACCATCGGCGTGCTCGATCCGGCCACGGCCACGTTCATCGCCTACGCGCCTGCCGGAATGCAACCCGGCAGCCTCGCGCTGTCCGGCGACGGGCAGTTCCTCTATGTTGCCGGACGGGGCACGAGCGCGATCCGGCGCTTCGCCCTGCCTTCGCTGGCGCTGGACCTGACCATTCCCCTCACCGGCCCAGCGTCCGGCAATGTGCCGCTGTACGTGCGCGAGATGCAGGTGTCGCCGGATTCCGCGCACACGCTGGGGGTGGTGCGCACGGGTAGCGCGGATTCGATCGGCCAGGCGTTCGATCTCGTCGTCTACGACGATGCCGTGATGCGGCCGCAGCGCATTGGCGAGGCGGGCACGCTGCGGTTCCCGTCCACCTTCCAATGGGAATCAGGCGCGCGCATCTTTGCCATCGATGGTCACACCACAGCCGGCACGATGTTCCAGATCGCGGTGGATGCCGATGGCCTTTCGGTCACGGCCAGCCAGGATGGCATCGCCTTGTACGACCATGAGATCTATCTGCGGGGTGGCCGTCTGATCTCGCAACGGGGTCGGGTGTTTGATCCGATTGCCATGACGAAGAGCGGCGACCTGAACCTGGACCAGTTCGGCTCAGCACTGGTGGCTGTTGATGAGACATCGGGAAGGCCTTTCGCACTCGATGGCGCCTTCCTGCACGCCTTCGATCCGCAAACGCTGCAGTCCGTCGGCTCCGTGTGGATGCCGCGAGCGGCTACGCTGCTGATGAATTCACGCCTGCGTCGCTGGGGACCGGACGGCCTGGCGCTGCTGAATACGCGACAGGGTGAACCCGGCATCCTGCTGATCCACGGTCCGTTCGTACGACCCTGACGCCAGAGGCGGTCGGTCGTTGCACGGCTTGCACCGGTATCCGTTCCTCAAATTTGTGTCATGCGGACGTCCCCTTGCAACTTATGGCCGTCATCCCCATCTGACACGGCAACCTGTCCTTGCCGCTGCCACGCAATACCTTCCTGAACCTGAGCTTCAATGCCAACCGCAGTCAGTCGGTGTCGCGCATTAGCGCGCCCGGCGCGCTGCTGCATGTGCCGGCGGATTCACCGTTCTCGCCCTTCGGCCAGGACGTGGCCGTCGCGCGTTACGTGGGCGAACCGCTGCGCCGCGAGGATGATCCGTGGATGCGAATATCGGCCTCAACGTGAACACGCAGCTGGCACGCTGGCGGATGATGCTCGCCGGCAACTACACGCAGCGCGATTCGGATTCGCTGACGGACCGGCGCATCGACACCACTGCACTGCAGGCCGGCATCGATGCCGGATTGATCAATCCCTTCGCGCCGCTGCCGCCTGAGCTCATCGATGCGCTGCTGCGCGATGAGGCGCGCTCGCGCGGCAGGAATGCCTCGCTGATGCCGCAGACCGCAGGCACGGTGTATACGCTGCCGGCGGGCAACGCCACGCTGTCGCTGCGCGGATAGTACTTTCAAACGGCCTTCCTGCCCGGCATGCTTCGCGTAAGTGGCCTTATGTCGGCAGGCGGCTGCCTCGCCTCACGGCCCTGCCTTCGGAATCCGCCGGCTTCCCGTCCTCGCCGGACTCCGCACGCCGTGAGTCCATCCGATCCCGGCGACGATCCGCCCCGCTCTGCCCTCAAAGCCGATCCGGACGCAGCTGGCCCGACCAGCCGCCTGGCCCGGCGCCGGGATTCGTATAATCCCCCCTCACTTCGAGCTCAAACCAACCTTGTCTGCGCCGGTGGTGCCCGTGCCCCGAGCGGCAACTCGGGCTGATACTGGTCCGGCGCTGTCTTGTGGAGGTGCGCGAGGATCTTCGCGATGACCTCCGGTTCCTCGATGGCGCCGGTCCCTGGACAATACAAGACCGCCGAAGGCATGGACATCAAGGTCAGTGTCTTCGCGAACATCGAGTACCCGTACTCGATGGCCTTCCTGCCCAGCGGCGAGCTGCTGGTCACCACGCGAACCGGCGAGCTGCGGCTGATCGACAAGGCCGGTAAATCGCAGCTGGTCACCGGTGGTCCGCCCTCGGTGTTCCGCGGCAAGAGCGGCTCCCTGGGTGCCGTGCACGGGTACATGAACCTGGTCGTGCATCCGCAGTTCGCGCAGAACAAGCTGATCTATTTCTTCGCGCACAAGCCCGACGGGGAAGCGGGCTATACCGGCGTGCTCGTCAAGGCTCGCCTGAACGGACTCAAACTCGAGAATGTCACCGAGCTGCTGGCCGGCGAGGGCATCCGCGGCGCCGCCGCGCTGACGATGACGCCCGATGGACTGCTGTGGGTTGGCAGCGGCGGCGATGCTGCCGCGCAGGATCCGAAGGTGCTCAAATGGCAAGATCCTGCGGCTCACGGGCGATGGAAAGCCCGCGCCCGGCATTCCCTTCGCTGGCAAGGATGGCTATCGGCCAGAGATCTACTCGATGGGCCACCGCGCCACGCTCGGGCTCACCACGCACCCCACGACGAATGAGATCTTCCTGTCGGAGATGGGCCCCAACGGCGGCGATGAGATCAACTGGATCAAGCCCGGCAAAAACTATGGCTGGCCTGTTGTCAGTCTGGGCCGCACGTATCCCGGCCCGTGGCAGAACAAGGCCAACATCCCGACGCATGAAGGATATGAGCCGCCGATCATTACTGGACGCCAGCGATCGCCAACGCAGGCCTGACGTTCTACACCGGCGACAAGCTGTCGAAATGGAAGGGCGATCTGTTCGTGGCGGGACTGCGCTACGGAGAAGTGCCGGGGACGGGGCGGCTGGACCGGGTACTGCTGAACGAGAACATGGAGGAGCTGCGCAGGGAGTCGCTGCTGCTCGATCTGCACCAGCGCATCCGGGATGTGAAGCAGGGGCCGGATGGAGATTTATATGTGGCGACGGATGAGGAGCGGGGGGCTGTGCTTCGGCTGACGCTTCAGTAGCCGCAGAGCCCCTCCGGCGGTCGCGGGGCTGCCGGCGGCCCTGCGGCTTGTCACACCCTTGAGGACTATCCTTCCGGCGCCATGATGGCCTCCCTCAGCGATTGAGTTTGGCGTTCAGGTGATCGATCACCTGGCCCATGGGACCGGAGGGGCTGAATTCGACGGCCTCGTAGTCCTCATCGACGCGGACGGTATGGCCGGGCGGCCAGTAGTACACCTCACCGGCGCGTACCGTTTCTTCGCGCCCATCCGCGTATCGCACCTGGATCGAACCCTTGAGCACAGTGCCCCAGTGCGGGCACTGGCACAGATTGCCTGGCAGGCCCTCCAGCAGCGGTCCGGCGTCCGCGCCCCCGGGGAAGCGGACTCGCGCGACATTCAAGCCGCCCCAATCCTCCGCCTGGATGCATACGCCGCCAGCATCAAGCCGGACAGGCAGGTCGTTGCGTGGCTGATTCATTGGATCTCCTTCAACTCATGCAGGCAGGCGACAGGGAAAGTCGCCGTTCGAGGAGTGCTTTTACCCGCTGTGCCAGCCGGAGGCTTGGAGATTGCCTGGAGATTTCCTGGCGGATGCCGGGATACCCCGCGGTTGCCTGTTCTATCCTCGTGTGGATGATCTATGCGTTCGGCCACTTCAAGCTCGACCCTGGCAAGGGGGAGCTGCGCGCGAATGGTCAGCCGCAAGCGCTGGAGCCGCAGGTCTTCGCCCTGCTTGCCTTTCTGGTGGAGCACCGTGAACGACTGGTGTCCCGCGACGAGATTTTCGAGATCGTCTGGGACGGTCGGAGCGTGTCGGATTCGGCGCTTTCCAGCCGCATCAAGTCCGCCCGGCGCGCGCTCGGCGATGACGGGCAGGCGCAGCGTCTGATCCGGACCGCGCACGGCAGAGGCTTTCGCTTCGTTGCGGACGTGCGCGTAGAGGGTGAGGGGATGCGCGCCGGTCCTGAGATCTCCGGCGCAACCGCCGGCAGCGCGGCGCCGGGGACTGCGGGCACCGGTGGACGGCCGTCCATCGCGGTGCTGCCGTTCCGTGTCATCGGCGACGCTGGTCCCTGGGCCACGATCGCAGATGGCCTGCCCCATGAACTGATCAACGAACTCGCACGGCTTCGCTGGCTGTTCGTGATCGCGCGCGGATCGTCCTTTCGCCTCCGACAGGTTGAGCCCGATTATTGTGAAGCTGGCCGCCGGCTCGGTGTGCGCTATTGCCTGGCCGGCACCATTGAAGTGACCGGCCGGAAACTTCTCATCACAACGAGCCTTGTGGATACGCGCAATGCGACCGTCGTCTGGAGTGAGCGCTATTCAGGCGCGATCGACGACGTGCACGCGCTGCGTGCACAGATCCGCGAGACCCTGCTCGCTTCGCTCGAGATTCGCATCCCCTTGCACGAGGCCGCCGACGCGCGACTTTGCGTCACCGGCAACCTCGACGCCTGGTCCGCTTATCACCTCGGCCTGCAACACATCTACCGCTTCAATCGCGCGGACAACGCGGCTGCTGCGGCGCTTTTTGCCCGGGCGGTTCAGCAGGACCCGGATTTCGCGCGTGCGCATGCCGGTCTGTCGTTCGTGCATTTTCAGACTGCATTCATGCGGCAGACGAACGATGTTGCCGGTGAAATCGCATTGGCGCGCCGTTATGCATCACAGGGGCTGGAACGGGACCCGCTTGATCCTTTCGTGAACTTCACGATGGGTCGCAGCTACTGGCTGGATGGCGACCTGGACCGGGCAATGTCCTGGCTCGAACGGGCGACGACGTTGAGCCCGAACTACGCGCAGGGCATTTATGCGCTTGCATGGACGCAGACGATGGCCGGCAACACCACGCAGGGCCGGGAACACGTGGACCTTGCAATGCGCCTGAGCCCGCTGGATCCGCTGCACTACGCCATGCTCGGTACCCGCGGCTTTGCGCATCTGGTGGCAGGCGAATTCACCGAAGCGGTGAGCTGGACGGATCGCGCCGCGCGTGCACCCGGCGCCCACGTGCTGATCGCGATGATTGCGGCGGTGGCGCAGTCGCTGGCCGACAACGAGGCCGCGGCGCGCAGCTGGGCGGCCAATGTGCGGGACCGCAATCCCCAGCTTGTGCGCGGTGATTTTTTTCGCTCTTTCCCGGTGAAAACGCCCCGGACGCGCGCGGCCTTTGCCGCCGCACTGGAAAGTCTGGGGTTCTGACCGTGGTACAGGGTAAAGCCTGCCTGACGTTGCTTCCCGCGGTTGCCGTGCCCTTCTCCGGCGTGCCTGCGGTGGGCGGCGGCCCTGCGGCTTGCCCCCCCCCTCAGGGGGCTATCCTTCGGGCGCCATGATGCAAGCCGCCCCTCCCTTCAATCCGTCCCGCATCGTTCGCGGCGGACATCTGACCCCGGACAAACTTCCCCGGGCGTAGCCGGCTGCGTGCTGCGTCCGGGATGGCCTTTCCACCCTTCGCAGCGCCTCTTCCCCGCCCACTTGCCGGGCCGCCATTGCGGCCGACCGGGCGCCGATCTACCCAGCGGAATCGACCATGACCGACCTGCGCACGCCCTGTTACCTGCTGGACCGCGCGAAGCTGCAGCGCAATCTGGAGCGTATCGCCCGGCTGCGGGAGTTGTCGGGTGCGAAGACACTGCTGGCGCTGAAGTGCTTTGCCACCTGGTCGGTGTTTGACCAGATGCGCCAGTACATGGACGGCACGACCTCCTCGTCGCTGTTCGAGGTGCGGCTGGGGCGCGAGCGCTTCGGCGGCGAGACACATGCCTACAGCGTGGCCTGGGCCGATCACGAGATCGACGAGGCGGTGTCGCACGCGGACAAGATCATCTTCAACTCCACTGGCCAGTTGCAGCGCCACGGCGGCCGTGCTGCGCGCATCGCGCGCGGGCTGCGGTTGAATCCCGGCATCAGCTCCTCGAGCTTTGACCTGGCCGACCCGGCGCGGCCGTTCAGCCGCCTGGGCGAGCACGACGCCTCCGCGGTGGAAGCCGTGATGGACCGCATCAGCGGCTTCATGGTCCACAACAAGTGCGAGAACGGCGACTTCGCGCTGTTCGAGCGGATGCTGCAGCAGGTCGAAGCGCGTTTCGGCGCGCTGTTCCAGCAGGTGCAGTGGGTGAGCCTGGGTGGCGGCATCGATTTCACCAGCGATGGATATCCGGCGGATAGTACTTTCAAACGGCCTTCCTGCCCGGCATGCTTCGCGTAAGTGGCCTTATGTCGGCAGGCGGCTGCCTCGCCTCACAGCCCTGCCTTCGGAGTCCGCCGGCTTCCCGTCCTCGCCGCACTCCGCACGCCGTGAGTCCATCCGATCAAGGCGACGATCCGCCCCGCTCTGCCCTTAAAAGCCGATCCGGGCGCAGCTGGCCCGACCAGCCGCCTGGCCCGGCGCCGGGATTCGTTTAATCCCCCCTCACTTCGAGCTCAAACCAACCTTGTCTGCGCCGGTGGTGCCCGTGCCCCGAGCGGCAACTCGGGCTGATACTGGTCCGGCGCTGTCTTGTGGAGGTGCGCGAGGATCTTCGCGATGACCGCCGGTTCCTCGATGCTGGCAATGATCCTGAGCTTAGTCGCCACAGCGGGCGCAGGTCTCGATCTCGATGCCAAAGACCCGCTTCAACCGTCTCGCCCAGTTCATCACCACTGGTGCGGGGTCGGCGCCTGCTCCGGCTCGCCGACCGGTACCAGCGGCTTCGGCGCGCCGGCGCCCCGATGGGCCGGCGTCACCGCCGCGCGCAAGTTGCCAGCACGATGTGGGTGGTGCCGTCGCGGTAAGGTGTTTTCAGCGAGTACGGACATAGCCCGATGAACTCAGTGCCATCCGCTCGGTGGAGACCGGCGGGCGGCTAATGTAGCGGCACAGTCGTTCGAGCTTCTGCCGCTGGCCCTGGGCAATGTCGAGGCCGGCGTGCAGCGAGAACCCGCTGGCGTTGGCGGCGCCGCGATGGTCTCCCTGTTGGTCGCCCGGCTTCCTCACGGGCTGGCAGTGCCTGCAGAGTGAACAACTTCTGGCCGGCTCGTGGGCCGACGGCGATGCGGCAGGTGATGGAGTGGCCGACCAGGTCATCGAGCGGACCGGCTTCACCGGCTGGCGAGCCAAATATTCTCCATGTCGCGCTCGACAATACCGCGACGTTCCAGCTGGCGACCGATGCGCGCGGCGATCTGCTGCGGCGATCTGGCGTGAAACATCTCGACCGGTCGCAGCCTACGCCGGAGGGAAGTGGCGGAAGGGGTGGGATTCGAACCCACGGTGGGTTTCCCCACGGTAGTTTTCAAGACTACTGCCTTAAACCGCTCGGCCACCCTTCCCCGAAGCCGGCGATTCTAGCAAACAGAAGGCCGGCCACCCGACCCGGGTGACCGGCCTGATTGATTGCCTGCTGGACTGCCTGCGGATCAGCTCGCCGCGTTCAGCGACTCGCGCGCCGCATTGACATCCACCGGGCGGATGTCGGTGATCCGGCACCGCTGCCCCTGGAACCCGTCATCGAACCGCACATAGTCGAACCCGCTCTGGACGCGGTTGCCCAGCGACGTGGTCAGCCCGATGCGGTTGGCAAACTCCAGGTTCATGCAGGTGGAATCCACCGACAGCAGGTAGGCCTCCTTCACGCCGGTGCGGACCACCAGCTTGTCGTCGGAGACGGAATTCCAGCTGTTCACATGGCCGAACAGGCGGAAGCTCTCCACCGGTTCACCAGCATGCTGAATGTAACTCTGGACCTTGGCGGAAGGCGGCGCCTCTGCCTTGCCGGGCATACCCGCACAGGCGGCCAGAAGAAATGCGGCGCCTGCCGCCAACGCCATCCCTGCACGTTTGATCATGATGCACCTCCGCGTGAATCGCGCGCTCCCCGCACATCGCTTCCTGCAGAAAGATGCGGAGGCCCGCTACAAGAAATTGGACAACCGGCCGGCGGCACAGTTGTCCGAAGAACATTAAACGTCTGTCAGTCAGCTCCTCACCGGCACGCGCGGCGCCCGGCTCGTTGCTGCATACCCTAGAGGTGGGGACCTGAACGCAAAATGAAAGGCCGCCGGGAAAGCTTCCCGGCGGCCTTCATGAAGACACCTGAAGAAGGCGGTCAGGCGCCGCCGTGGTATCCGCCGTGGAAGGTGGAATACACCTTCTCTTGCGTGGTGATGAATTCCAGCAGCGCCGGCCGGCCTTCCTGGGTGGCCTTGATGCCGCGCCGCAGGGCATCGCCGATCTGCGCAGGATCCGTGATGCGCTCGCCATAGCCGCCCAGCGCCTGCGCAAAGTCCGCGTAGTTGCCGGAGATGTCCGTCGACTGGAATCGCTCCTTCGAGGACTTCATCACCGGGAATTCCATCGCCATCGAGAAGTTGTTGAACAGGATGGACAGGATCGGGATGTCGCAGCGGACGCAGGTCTCGAAGTCCATGCCGGTCATGCCGATGGCCGCATCGCCCCAGAAGTTCACGCACACGCGCTCGGGATTCGCGAGCTTCGCGCCCATCGCCAGCGCCAGGCCATAGCCCAGGTGCGTGGACTTGCCCCAGCCGATGTACGACAGCGGCGTGACCGACTTCCAGAACGGCGAGAGTTCATCGCGCGGGCTGCCGGCATCGTGCGTCACGGTGGTGTTGGCCACGTCGGTGATGTGCAGGAAGTCCCAGATCACGCGGTAGGGCGAGATCGGCGCATCCTTGCTGGTCAGGCGCGGCATCCAGGTCTTCCACCACGGCTCGTTCAGCTCGGCGATGCGCGCCTGCACCTTGCCGGTGAGGCCGCGCGGCTTCTTGATGCGCTCCTTCAGCGCGTCGTGAAGCATGCCCAGCGCGAGCTTGGAATCGCCCAGCAGTGCGTGGTCGGCCGGAATGTTCTTGTCGATATCCAGCGGCTCGACGGTGTTGTGGATGAAGCTCTTGTTCATCACCGGGAACTTGATGCCGAAGCTGGTGGCGCTGAAGCTGGCACCGGCACCGAACACCACATCGCTCTCGGCCACATGGGCGGCCAGCGCGCGCGACATCGCCACGCCACCGGCGCCCAGTGACAGCGCATGGGTCTCGGGGAAGGCGCTCTTGCCCTCGAGGCTGGTGCTGACCGGCGCCTCGAGCAGCTCGGCCACGGCCTTCAGCTCGTCCCAGGCCTTGGCGTAATGCACGCCCTGCCCCGCGTAGATCAGCGGCATCTTTGCGTTGACCAGCGCGTCGGCAGCGGCGTCCACCGCGGCCGGATCCGGTGCGCTGCGCACGCGACGCGAGGGCTTGTATTCGATCGTGCCCGGCACTTCCTGGTCCCACATGTCATGCGGGATCTCGAGCATCACGGGACCGGGCCGCCCGTTGCGCGCGAAATTGAACGCGCGGCGCAGCGCCGGCACCAACTGCTCGACCGTGGTGATGGTCTCGACATGCTTCGTGACATGCTGGAAATTCAGCGCGCAGTTGAAGTTCGGCTTCACGAACAGGTTGGCGCGCACGTAACCGCCGGGAATCACCACCAGCGGCACGGCTTCCGAATACGCCTGTGCCACCGCGCCGAAGGCGTTCTCGATGCCCGGGCCCATCTGGCAGCAGAACACGCCCACCTTCTCGCCGGAGGTCATGCGGCTGATGCAGTCGGCCATGTGCACGCCGACGCGCTCCTGGCGCACGACGATGGGACGGATGTTCGCCTCGGCGGCGGACTCGGTGAGGGGATTCAGCGGATAGGTGAGCAGCACCTCGACGCCTTCGCGCTTGAGGACTTCTGCAGTGACTTGGGCAACATTCATGGGCAACTACCTGAGGTCTGGAAGGATGCCGCCGCGGTCACCGGATGCAGGAAACTGCCTGCATCCGGCATGTATCACGGAGGATACTTTGCGGAAAAGCCGCGCATAAATACCCGTTTATGTCCCCGGATACAAACCCTTTTTGGGACCGCGGGTCATCTGCCGCGGGGCCGCGATGCGACCCCGCACTGCAGGCAATCAGCTGGCCGTGGAACCGCCGGTGTAGCCGCCGCGCAGTGGCCGCGAATAGACCTTGTCCTGCGTGGTGATGAACTCCAGCAGCACCGCCTTGCCTTCCTTCGTGGCGTTGATGCCGTTGGCCAGTGCATGCGCGATCTGGCCCGGCTCGGTGATGCGCTCGGAATAGCCGCCGAAGGCCTGCGCGAACTCGTGGTAGTTGCCGCTGATGTCGGTGGTGCCGTACTTGTGGCGCGAGAGCTCCATCGCCTCGAACTCCATCGCCATCGAGAAGTTGTTGAACAGGATGGACATGATCGGGATGTTGCAGCGGACGCAGGTCTCGAAGTCCATGCCGGTCATGCCGATGGCCGCATCGCCCCACATGTTGATGCACAGCGCATCCGGACGCGCCAGCTTTGCACCCATCGCAAGTCCCAGGCCGTAGCCCAGCTGCGTGCTCTTGCCCCAGCCGATGTACGACAGCGGCGTGGTGGACTTCCAGAACGGCGAGAGTTCATCGCGCGGGCTGCCCGCATCGTGCGTGATGATGGTGTTGCCCACGTCGGCGATGTGCATCAGGTCCCAGATCACCCGGTATGGCGACAGCGGATTCGACTCGCTGGTCAGGCGCGGCATCCACTCGGCCATCCACGGGTCGTTGGCCTTCTGGATGTCCGCCTGCACCTGCCTGGTCAGGCCGCGCGGCCTCTTCAAGCGGTCGGAAAGCGCCTCGTGCAGCATGGCAAGCGCGAGCTTCGAGTCGCCCAGCAGTGCATGCTTGGCCGGGATGTTCTTGTTGATGTCGTATTCGTGGTTGGTGTTGTGCACGAACACCTTGTTCTGCGTCGGGAAGCGGATGCCGAAGCCGGTGGCCGTGAAGCTGGCGCCGGCGCCGAACACCACATCGGACTCGCGCACCCAGGTGGACACCGCATTCGACATGGTCGGGCCGCCCGAACCCAGCGCCAGCGCATGGGTCTCGGGGAAGGCGCTCTTGCCCTCGAGACTGGTGCACACTGGCGCCTCGAGCAGTTCGGCCACGGCCTTCAGTTCATCCCATGCCTTGGCATAGTGGATGCCCTGGCCGGCGTAGATCAGCGGCTTCTTCGCGGCGATCAGTTCGGCCGCAGCGCGGTCGACATCGGCCGGGTTCGGCGCGGAGAGCACCCGGGGGGCGGGCGTGTAGTCCAGCTCGCCTGGCACGTCGGTGCGCCACAGGCCGGAGGAAATTTCGACCAGCACCGGACCCGGACGGCCATTGCGCGCAATGCTGAATGCGCGGCGCAGCGCCGGCACCACCTGGCTGGCGCTGGTGACCATCTCGGCATGCTTGGTGATGTGCTGGAAGTTCAGCGTGGCATTGAACGAGGGCTTGATGAAGGAGCCGGCGCCGCTGGGGAACACCACCATCGGCACGCCCTCGGACCAGGCCTGCGCCACGGCACCGAAGGCATTCTCGATTCCGGGACCTTCCTGGCAGGCGAACACGCCGACCTCGTCGCCGGAAGTCAGGCGCGAGATGGCATCGGCCATGTGCACGCCGACGCGCTCCTGGCGCACCACGATGGGCCGGATGTCGGCCGCCGCGGCGAACTCCGTGAGGGAATTGAGCGGGTAGGTCAGGAGGACCTTCACGCCCTCACGCTTCATGACCTCAGCGACGATCTGGCCGACTTGCATGGTGAAACCCCCGGAGTAATGAGTGCCCGCATTCTAAGGCGGAAGGCCGATAAATACCCCTTCCGGCGATGATGCACAACGCGCCACGGCCCCGATGGTTCGACTGCCGAATGGGGCAAGGTGGGATTGCCACTCCCACCCGCGCCCTCGCGGGGGTTGGCGGCGCCATCCTGATCCTGCGACACTCCCGCCCCAGTCACGTACGGGGAGCGACAAAAAGAAATGTACGCAAAGCTGTTGGGTATCGGGCTGGCAGTGATTGGCGGCTTTGCGATGGCGGGCATCGCGCTGCAACGGGACGAGCCGATCAACTCCCTGTGGATCGTCACCGCCGCCATCTGCGTCTATGCGCTGGGCTACCGCTTCTATGCGAAGTGGATCGAGACGAAGGTGTTCGTCGTTGATCGCACGCGCGCCACGCCCGCCGAGCGGCTGAACAACGGCCGCGACTACATCCCCACTCACCGCTGGGTGCTGTTCGGCCACCACTTCGCGGCCATCGCCGGCGCAGGTCCGCTCGTCGGCCCGACACTGGCCATGCAGTTCGGCTACCTGCCCGGCACGCTGTGGCTGCTGGTGGGCGCCGTGCTCGGCGGCTGCGTGCAGGACATGACCATCCTGTTCCTCTCGACGCGCCGCAACGGCAAGAGCCTGGGACAGATGGCGCGCGATGAGCTCGGGCGCGTCGGCGGCATCGCCGCCACCGTGGGCACGCTGGCCATCGTGGTCATCATCATCGCGGTGCTGGGCCTGGTGGTGGTCAAGGCCATGCAGCACAGCCCGTGGGCCACATTCACCGTGTTCGCCACCATCCCGATCGCCATCCTGGTCGGCTTCTACATGCGCAACTGGCGACCCGGCAAGGTGCTGGAAGGCTCGCTGATCGGCCTTGCCCTGCTGCTGTTCGCGGTGGCCGGTGGCGGCTGGATCAGCGACCACAGCACGCTCGGACCGATGTTCAACTGGGATGGGGTGTCGCTGGCCGGCTTCGTGATCGGCTACGGCTGGATCGCGGCCATCCTGCCGGTGTGGGTGCTGCTGGCGCCGCGCGACTACATCTCCACGTTCCTGAAGATCTCGGTGGTGGTGCTGCTGGCGGTGGCGATCGTGTTCACTGCTCCCACCATCAAGATGCCGGCGGTGACGCAGTTCGTTGACGGCACCGGCCCGATCTTCGCCGGCAAGATCTTCCCATTCGTGTTCATCACCATCGCCTGCGGCGCGCTGTCGGGTTTCCATGCGCTGGTGTCCAGCGGCACCACGCCGAAGATGGTGGCCAACGAGCGTGATGTGCGCCTGGCCGGCTACGGCAGCATGGCCATCGAGGCATTCGTCGGCATCATGGCGGTGATCGCCGCAACGCTGCTGGAGCCGGGCGTGTTCTTCGCGATCAACACCGGCCTCGGCGCCGTCGGCGGCACGCCGGAGGCGGCGGTGGCCACGATCAGTGGCTGGGGCTTCCCGGTGACCGTGGAAGAAATGAACGCGCTGGCCGCCTCGATGGGCGAGAGCACGCTGTTCGCCCGCACCGGCGGCGCACCGTCGCTGGCGGTGGGCATGGCGAGCATCTTCAGCAGCGCCTTCGGACAGGGCCTGGTGGCCATCTGGTACCACTTCGCCATCATGTTCGAGGCCATCTTCATCCTGACCACGGTGGATGCCGGCACCCGCGCCGCGCGCTTCCTGCTGCAGGACACCCTGGGCCAGATCTACGAGCCGCTGGGCCGCACGTCCTGGTATCCCTCGGTGCTGATCTCCTCGTCGCTGATCGTCGCCGCCTGGGGCTACTTCCTCTATGTGGGCGTCATCGATCCGAATGGCGGCATCAACATCCTCTGGCCGCTGTTCGGCATCGCCAACCAGATGCTGGCGGCCATCGCGCTGTCGGTGGCCTGTGGCCTGCTGATCAAGACCGGCAAACTGCGCTATGTCTGGGTGACCGCATTGCCGCTGGTGTGGATCGCGATCGTCACCACGGTGGCGGCCTTCCAGAAGATATTCAGCACCGATCCGAAGCTGGGCTTCTTCGCCGGTGCCGATGCGCTGTCGATGCAGCTGCTCAACGGCGAACTGGCCGCCGACCGTGCCGCAGTGGCCCCGACGCTGATCTTCAACCAGCGGCTGGATGGCTGGCTGACCGTGCTGTTCCTGATCATCATGTGGGTGGTGATCATCGAGATGGTGCGCATCAGCGCGCGCTTCCTGGCCGGCAAGCCGGTTCCGCCCAGCTCCGAGACGCCATATCTGGCCACGCAGCTGGACGCCTCGGCACTGCCGCGTTCGCACTGAGGCGCCACGCAACCCATGGCCGCGCCGCGCAGCAATCCGGTCCGCCAGTTCCTGTCATCGGGACTGTCGTTGCTGCGCGGCGTGACCGGAGATGACGCCTACGAGAAGTACCTCGCCCACATGCGCACCAACGAACCGGACACACCACCGATGGGCGAACGCGAGTTCTTCCGCGCGCAAATGGAACAGAAGTGGAGCTGCATCAACGGCTGCTGCTGAGCTGCGCGCTGCTGGTCGCCTGGACTGCGACCGGCCAGGAGCGGCCGGGCGCCCCGCCGGCACCGGTCGCCCGTACCGCGGCGACGACCATCCCGATGGCCAACCTTGCGCGCCTGGCGCGCCAGGGCGCCGAGGTCAGCGCCGTCGTCCATGACCTGGAAACCGACCAGCCCATCGCGCAGCTGGGCGCCACGCAGCGCCTGACGCCGGCCTCGCTGAGCAAGATCGTCATCGCGGCCGGCGCGCTGCAAGCCTGGCCGCCCGACCACACCTTCGTCACTGAACTGCGCGCCCCGCGCGCACCCGTTAATGGCGTGCTCGAGGGCGACCTGGTGCTCCGCGGCGGCGGTGATGCCACGCTGGATGAAACCACGTTGTGGGCGCTGGTGGCGCAGGTGCGCAGCCACGGCATCACGCGCATCGGCGGCCGGGTGCTGGTGGAACGCGCGCCCTTCGGCGACCTGCGCTGCGACACCGTGGACCGCTGCACGGGACTGCGCCGCAGCTCGCGCGCCTACAACGCCGCGCCAAGCGCCATCGGCGTGAACTATGGCAGCTGGTGCGTGATGGTGCGCGCGCCGGCGGGCGCCACGCGCGCGCAGGTCGCAGGCTGCGCCAGCGGTCCGCTGGCGATTCCGCTCAGCGGCAGCGTGCAGGTGCGCAATGGCGGACCGGCGCTGACCGTGGAGCGCAGCACTGGCGATGACGGCGACCGCATCGCCGTCAGCGGCAGCATCGCGCCGGGCAGCGAGCGCATGGTTCATCGGGCGATGTCCGATCCGCCGGCCGGCACCGGGCTGCTGCTGCGATCCATCCTGGGCCAGGCCGGCGTCATCGTGAACGGCGGAGTGGAAACGACATTGCGCGCCACCGGGCAGGATGCGTGGCCGGTGGCAAAGGTGGAGAGCATCCCGCTGCAGGAGCAGGTCGGCCGCATGATGCGCTGGTCGAACAACTACATCGCCGACGTGCTGACGATGAACCTGGCGCTGCAAGTGCGCGGCGCGGCGCCGGCCTCGCTGGCCGATGCCTCCGGCGAACTGGTGGCCCTGGTACGGCGTGGCGGCGCCAACGACGCGCAGGATTCGCTGGTGCTCGAAAGCGGCAGCGGACTGACGCCCGCAAGCCGCATCAGCGCGCAGGACCTGGTGGGCGTGCTGCGCGAGGGATACCGCGATGCGAGGCGCTTCCCGGCCTTCTATGGCACCTTCGTCGTGCCGCGCGATGCCTCGTTCACCTACCTGCAGCGCGGCAGTCCGGCATGGCTGGATCGCGTCGCGCTGAAAACCGGTTCGCTGACACAGCCGGTATCGGTCTATGGAATCGCCGGCTACCTGCGCAAGCAATCCGGCGGCTTCATGGCCTTCGCCGTGATCGTGAATGGCAGCGGCCGCCTGCCGCAGGTCGCGCGTGACACCGCCCTCGCCGCTGCGCGCGCCGACCTGGAAGTCATCCTCGCGCAGCATTGATACGCCGC
Source organism: uncultured Steroidobacteraceae bacterium (assembly GCA_964417875.1). GTDB lineage: Bacteria > Pseudomonadota > Gammaproteobacteria > Steroidobacterales > Steroidobacteraceae > ZC4RG30. Next base: position 49,884 of record CAYQJU010000003.1, on the reverse strand, counting down.
GCACGACCGCCGTGCGGCCCGCGTCAGCGCCGGAACAGCCAGGGATTGCTGTCGAGGAACCTGACGATCGAGTGTTCGAAGAACGAGGGCTTGCCACGCCTCATGTACCACCATCCCAGGATGCTGACGCTGCCGGCACCGATGGCATCGACGATCAGGTCCCACATGGTGTCGGTGAGCCCGGAGGGATCGCCCAGCATCGGCTTCTGCATCTGCGTGCCGGCAAGCTGGTCCATCGCGAACTCGAAGATCTCCCACAGCGCGCCCACCGACAGCGCGAACAGGAACGCGAACAGCGCCATGAAGCGCGGCCGCAGGTGCAAGGCGACGCGGCGGTTCTCGTTCAGCACATAGACCAGCAGGAAGCCGAGGATGCCCAGCAGCAGGCCGGAGGTGCCGTGCAGCGCGATGTCCCACCACCACACGCGCCGGTAGTAGTCGCGCACCTCGCCAAGGAACAGCGCGGCAAACGAGAACACCAGCGCCGCGGCCAGGAACTCGGCCGGAATGCGCACCGGCAGCCGGCGATGGAACAGCGTCGGCGCCAGGATCACCGCCATGATGGTGAGCACCAGGAAGGCGCTCATCCAGTGCCCCTCGAGCAACAGCACCACCAGGTCGATGCTCATCACCGTGGTGACGAACAGCACGATCAGGCGGTGGATGCGAGCGGCGCGGCCCCGCGCCGGCCGCGATGTCCGCAATGCCGGTGGCGGCGGCGGTGCCGGTGGCTGCCCCGTCTGCACGGCGCGGCTATTTCACCAGCGTGACGGGCACCTTCGACAGCTGCACCACCTTCGTCGCCACCGAGCCCAGCAGCAGTCCGCCGAGGTTGCCCCGGCCACGGGTGCCCATGATGATCTCGCCGGCGCGGGTGCGTTCGGCCTCGCGCAGGATCACTTCGGCAGGCAGGCCCACCACCAGGCGCTGCGTCAGCGGCGCCTCATGGCGCTTCGCGAGGCGCTCCACCTTGGTGAACACCTCGCGCGCCATGCGCTCGTGGTGCGCACGGATGTCGGCGGCCGGGGCGAAACGGCTGGGCGGCATCGGTGGCTGCGCATTCAGCGCGATTACCTGGCCTGCGCCGCGCTCCTGCACCCGCTGCAGCGCCAGCGCCAATGCGCGCAGTGACCCGGGCGAACCATCGACGGGAACGAGTACGGGCCTGGGCTTCGATGCCGCCATCTGCGATCTCCTGCTGGATGAACCAGGGCGCGATGATAGCGGCAATGCTCAGCCCGCAGCGGGTGTCAGCCTCAGCAGCTTCGAATTCTGGCCTTCTTCGGTGAGCACGTAGATCTCGCCCTGCGGTCCCTGCTGCACATCGCGGATGCGGGCGCGGCGATCAGTGAGCAACCACTCCTCGCCGACCACGCGGTCCCCGTCCATCTGCAGCCGCACGAGCTTCATGCCGCCCAGTGCGCCTACCAGGATGCTGCCATCCCAGCCGGGGAACAGGCTGCCGCGATAGACGATCATGCCGGAGGGGGCGATTACCGGATCCCAGTAATAGAGCGGCTGCTCCATGCCGGGACGCTGCGTGATGCCCTCGCCGACCTTCGGACCGCGGTATTCGATGCCGTAGCTGATCACCGGCCAGCCGTAGTTCTTGCCCGGCTCCGGACGGTTCAGCTCATCGCCACCGCGCGGGCCGTGCTCCACTTCCCACAGCGTGCCGGTGGCGCGGTCGATGGTCGCCGCCTGGATGTTGCGATGGCCATAGGACCAGATCTCCGGCTTCGCGCCCTGCTGGTCGACGAAGGGGTTGTCCTCGGGAACCGAGCCATCCGGATTCAGGCGCACGATCTTGCCGAAGTGGCTGTTCAGGTCCTGCGACTGCACGCGGCTCTCGACATCGGAGCGCTCGCCCAGCGCCAGGAACAATTTGCCATCGGGCGCAAACGCGATGCGCGAGCCGAAGTGCAGTGCCGAGTCGTAGGTGGGCATCTGGCGGAAGATGACCTCGAGACTTCCCAGCGAGGCATTGCCGCCGGATTCATTCAGCACGGCCTTTGCCAGCGCGGTGCCATTGCCCCCCTGGCGCGGCTCGGCGTAGCTGAAATAGATGGTGCGATTGGTGGCGAAGTCCGGATCGAGCGCCACATCGAGCAGGCCGCCCTGCCCCTGCGTGAACAGTTCGGGCAGTCCGGTGACCGGTGCGGAGATCCTGCCGTCGGCGCTGACGATGCGCAGCGCGCCGGGACGCTCGGTGACCAGGAAGCGGCCATCGGGCAGCAGTTCGACGGCCCAGGGAAGGTTCAGGCCGGTGGCCACTTCCTGCACCTCGAGCGCAACACTGTCGCGGATGCCCGGCGCGCGGGTCTGGCCTTCGAACGCGGGCCCGTAGTCGACGCCATTGGGATCGCGCGTCTCGAGCGGTGCGCCCAGCGCGGTGGACGCCGGCGTGCCCGGCGAGGTGGTGCCCGCGGCCGCATCGCTGGCCGCTTCGCTTCCACCCGAACAACCGGCTGCTCCGGCCAGTGCGAACATCATTGCCGTCTTCAGCAGCAGGGAATGGCGGTTCATGGTTGCTCTCTCCTTGGCGATCATGTGGGGCGGCCAGCCAGGGCCGGAATGCGATCCGCACCGAAAAGGGGCCGCAGCACTTCAGGTATTGTGATCGACCCGTCCGCATTCTGGTAGTTCTCGAGCACTGCAATCAGCGCGCGTCCTACAGCAACTCCCGAACCATTGAGTGTGTGCACCGGTTCGGGCTTGCCGGTGGCCGGATTGCGCCAGCGGGCCTGCATGCGACGGGCCTGGAAGTCGAGGAAATTGCTGCACGAGGAAATCTCGCGATAGCACTGCTGGCCGGGCAGCCACACCTCGATGTCCCAGGTGCGGCTGCTGCCGAAGCCCACATCGCCGGCGCACAGCGCCATGACCCGATAGGGCAGCCCGAGCTTCTGCAGGATAGTCTCGGCATGGCCGGTGAGTTCCTCATGCGCGGCCTGCGAGCGCGCAGGCTCGACCACCTGCACGATCTCCACCTTGTCGAACTGGTGCTGGCGGATCATGCCGCGCGTGTCGCGCCCGGCAGCGCCGGCCTCGGAGCGGAAACAGGGTGAATGCGCCACCAGCTTCAGCGGCAGCTCGCGCGCCTCGATGATCTGCTCGCGCACCAGGTTCGTGACCGGCACTTCGGCGGTGGGAATCAGGTAATGCTGCGAATTCTCGCCGACCGCGAACAGGTCCTGGCCGAACTTGGGCAACTGCCCGGTGCCACGCAGCGCGGCGGGCGAGACGAGGTATGGCACATAGACCTCGGTGTAGCCGTGTTCGCGCGTGTGCACATCGAGCATGAACTGGCCCAGCGCGCGGTGCAGGCGCGCGATGCCATCGCGCAGCACCACAAAACGGCTGCCGGAGATGCGCGCGGCAGCCTCGAAGTCCATGCCGCCGACCCGCTTCTCGCCGAGCTCGACATGATCGCGCGGCTCGAAGTCGAAGCTGCGCGGCGTGCCCCAGCGGCGCAGCTCGACATTCGCCGTTTCATCACGGCCGTCGGGCACATCGTCGTGCAGCAGGTTCGGCAGGCCCAGCTGCAGCGCTTCAAGTTCGGCCTGCACCGCCTCGATGGCGCCCTCGGCACCGACCAGCTCGCCGGCCAGCTGCTCGCCGCGCGCCAGCAGTGGCGCGACATCCTCGCCGCGGCCCTTGGCCATGCCCACCTGCTTCGCATTGGCATTGCGCTCGGCGCGCAGCCGATCGGCCTCGATCTGCGCGGCCTTGCGTCGCTCCTCGAGCGCGGCCAGCTGCGACACATCGAGCGTGAAGCCCCGGCGGGCCAGATTGGCGGCAACCTGTTCAGGCGCGGTGCGCAGCAGCTTCGGGTCGATCACGGGTCTTTCCTGTCATTCTCGGCTGGGGTGGAATCCTGTGCACGGCGTCGCGACATCGCCTCGGCGATGCGGATCTCGAAGCCGCGCGGCACCGGCGAATAATAGCGCCGCTCCGGCATCTCATCCGGCAGATAGCGTTCGCCGGCGGCATAACCTTCCGGCTCGTCATGCGCGTAACGATAACCCTTGCCATGGCCGAGCTCGCGCATCAGCCGCGTCGGCGCATTGCGCAGCCGCAGCGGCACTTCCAGCGAGCCGAACTCCTGCACATCCTCGCGCGCCGCGCCCCAGGCGCGATACACCGCATTGCTCTTCGCCGCGACGGCAAGGAACACCACGCATTGCGCCAGCGCCAGCTCGCCCTCGGGGCTGCCCAGCCGCTCGAAGGCCTGCCAGGCTTCCAGCGCCATCGGCAGCGCGCGCGGATCGGCAAGGCCGATGTCCTCCACCGCCATGCGCGTGATGCGCCTTGCCAGATATGCCGGGTCGCAGCCGCCATCAAACATGCGCGCCAGCCAGTACAGCGCAGCGTCCGGATCGCTGCCGCGCACGGCCTTGTGGAGCGCTGAGATCTGGTCGTAGAACTGCTCGCCGCCCTTGTCGAAACGGCGTCGCGTGCCGGCGGCAAGCTCGGCGATCTGCTCCTCGGCAATGATCGAATCCACCGCCAGGTCGGCCACGGTTTCAAGCAGCCCCAGCGCGCGGCGGGCATCGCCATCGGCCGCCGCGACCAGTGCATCGAGCGCACCAGGCGAGAGCGTCAGGTTGCGCCCGCCCAGTCCGCGCTCGCCATCGGCAAGTGCACGCCGCAGCACCGCTGCAATGTCATCGTGCGACAGCGGCTTGAGCACGTAGACGCGTGCGCGCGACAGCAGCGCGCCGACCACCTCGAACGAGGGGTTCTCGGTGGTGGCACCGATGAACACCAGCGTGCCATCCTCGACGAAGGGCAGGAACAGGTCCTGCTGCGCCTTGTTGAAGCGATGCACCTCGTCGAGGAACAGCAGCGTTGCGCGGCCGTCGGCGCGCTGGCGTTTCGCCTCGTCCACCGCGGCGCGGATGTCCTTCACGCCGGCCATCACGGCCGAGAGTGCAATGAAATGCGCATCGATGGCGGCGGCGAACAGGCGCGCCAGCGTGGTCTTGCCGGTGCCGGGCGGGCCCCACAGGATCATCGAATGCATCTGGCCACGATCCAGCGCGGTGCGCAGTGCGCGGCCCGGCGCCAGCAGGTGGCGCTGACCGGCGAATTCGTCGACATGACGCGGCCGCATGCGATCCGCCAGCGGTCGCAGCGGCGCCGTCACGGCTGTTTCCTGACCAGGCTTTCCAGCCAGCCTGCCCAGCGACCCAGCGGCGTCAGCGCCAATCCAAGGCCGATCAGGATGCCCACGCCATCGGCCACCACATCGTTCACGTCCGCCTGGCGCCCCAGGCGCATCAGGCCCTGCGCCACCTCGATCAATGCGCCGAAAGCCAGCAGCGCCAGCGCCAGCCAGACCAGGTCGCGTCGCACCACGATGCTGCCGAACCAGAAGGCCAGCATCGCAAAGGCCAGCAGGTGTTCGGTCTTGTCGGAAACGCGCACGTCGGGCAGCTTGCCGCCCGGCATCAGGCAGACCACCGCGATTGCCAGCGCGATGGCGATGCCCACGCCGAACCAGAGGCGCCGGTAGCGCAGTTCGGGCAGGACGACCGGCTTCAAGGCTGCACCGGTGTCCCGAGCAGATCCACGCCCTCCGGCAGTTCGAAGCGCAACAGGCCCGGATCGACGGCTGCATTGCGCCGCACGTTGGTGAATTCGAGCGTGGCGCGCTCGCCGAGCTTGTCGACGAACACCAGCCGCGCGAGCTCACGGCCGCTAAAGCCGAACAGTGCCTCGCGGAAATCCGATTCCGCCTGCTTCGGGGTCACCTTCACCCATTCGTGGCCGTCGCGGCGGCCATCGGCCGTGACGGTGAACAACGTGCGCAGGTTGCCGCTGCCCGCCAGCAGCATCACCGGGGATTGGCCGAGCTGCTCACCCTGCGGCTTCACGGTGGCCTGCTCCAGGCCGTAGTCGAGGAACCACAGGTTGCGGCCGTCGGCGATCATCAGCTGGTCCGGCGGCTGTCCGCGCGCTGGCGCACTCTCCCAGCGGAACTTGCCGGGCCGCACGATGGTGAGGCTGCCGGCGCGCTGGTCGAGCCGACGCCCCTGGCCATCCTGCCGGCTCTCGGTGAATTGCGCGGACCAGGTGGCCAGATCACCGACATAGTCGTCGAGCAGGGTCTGCGCGGACGCGGCCAGCGGCAGCATCGCCGCCGCCATGAACAGCCACAGCGCCGACAGCAGCCGCTGCCACCTCGGGCTGCCGCATGATTCAATCATCACTGCCTCCGGGCACCAGCACTTCGCGTGAACCATTGGCCTGCAGCGGGCCGACCACACCCGCGGCTTCCATCGCCTCGAGCAGGCGCGCCGAGCGGTTGTAGCCGATCTTCAGCCGCCGCTGGACATAGGAGATGGACGGCTTGCGCTCGCTGATCACGATCTTCACCGCCTCGTCATAGAGCGCATCCTGCTCCGGATCGTCGCTGGCTCCCGCGCCCTCCTCGCCGGAGATGCCGGGGATGGGCTGCGACGGACCGGAGAGCACTTCTTCGATGTAATCCGGTGCGCCGGACTTGCGCAGCGCATCGACCACGCGGTGCACCTCTTCGTCGGAGACGAATGCGCCATGCACGCGCGTCGGCAACGAGGTGCCCGGCGGCAGGTAGAGCATGTCGCCATGGCCGAGCAGCGACTCGGCTCCGCCCTGGTCGAGGATGGTGCGCGAGTCGACCTTGGCCGAAACCTGGAAGGCGATGCGCGTCGGGATGTTGGCCTTGATCAGGCCGGTGATCACGTCGACCGAGGGACGCTGCGTGGCCAGCACCAGGTGGATGCCGGAGGCGCGCGCCTTCTGCGCCAGGCGCGCAATCAGCTCCTCGACCTTCTTGCCGACGATCATCATCAGGTCGGCCAGCTCGTCGATGATCACGACGATGTAGGGCAGCGGCACGAGGTCCTGGATGGTGCTCTGGTCGAAGGACGGATCGGTGGAGGCGTATTGCATCGCCACCGGATCCTTGATCGGCTTGCCCGCCTCGTTGGCGTCGCGCACCTTCTTGTTGAAGCCGACGATGTTGCGCACGCCGAGCGCGGCCATCAGCTTGTAGCGCCGCTCCATCTCGCCCACTGCCCAGCGCAGCGAGTTGGCGGCCTGCTTCATGTCGGTGACCACCGGCGCCAGCAGATGCGGGATGCCCTCGTACACCGAGAGTTCCAGCATTTTCGGATCGATCATGATCAGCCGCACATGCTCGGCGGTGCTCTTGTAGAGCAGCGACAGCACCATGGCATTGATGCCCACCGACTTGCCCGAGCCGGTGGTGCCGGCGATCAGCAGGTGTGGCATGCGCGCAAGGTCCGCGACGATGGGATTGCCGCCGATGTCCTTGCCCAGTGCCAGCGCCAGCGGCGAATGCACTTCTTCGTAGGCGCGCGACTTGATGATCTCGCCCAGCGTGACCGTCTCGCGCTTCTCGTTCGGGATCTCAAGACCCATCACCGACTTTCCGGGAATGACCTCGACCACGCGCACCGAGATTGCCGACAGCGCACGCGCCAGGTCCTTGGCAAGACCGGAGATCTGGCTGGCCTTGGTGCCGGGCGCCGGCTGCAGTTCGAAGCGCGTGACCACCGGGCCCGGATGCACCGCCACCACCTCGACCTGCACGCCGAAATCGGCCAGCTTGATCTCGACCAGGCGCGACATGGCCTCGAGCGCCTCGGCAGAATAGGCGGCGACGCGACCCGGCGGATCATCGAGCAGGCTCATCGGCGGCAGCTCGCCTGGCTTGGCCGAATCGAACAGCGCCACCTGGCGTTCCTTCTGCGCCCGCTCGCTCTTCTCGACCACCGGAGGCGGCTTCTCGATCACCGGCGCGACGCGTGGCGCGCTCTTCTTGATTTCCTCGCGCGCCGCCTCCTGGCGCACGCGCTTGCGTTGCTGGCCCTCGGCCACGTCGCGGCGCGTGGAGCGCCAGCCCTTCAGCAGCGCGATGCCCTGCCAGAAACCTCGACCCATCGCGTCGATCACGTTGAACCAGGAGACATGGAAGGCCAGCGCGACGCCGGCCATCCATGCGGCCAGCAGCAGCAACGTGGCGCCGAGGTTGCGCAGCCCGGCCGCCAGCGAATGTCCCGCCGCCTGGCCCAGCACGCCGCCGGCCGTCTGGCGCAGCGTGCCGGCATCCCAGTGCAGCGTGGCCAGTGCGCAGCTGGCCGCCAGCAGCAGCACGAACCCGCCCAGGCGCACGGCAAGGTTGGTGCGGCTCGCGGGCCGCAGCGAATCGACGCGGTTGCGGAACACCATCCAGGCGGCGAACAGCAGCACCGCCGGCAGCAGATAGGCGGGACGGCCGAACAGGAACAGCAGCAGGTCGGCAAGGTATGCGCCGCCCGGGCCGATCAGGTTGCGCACCTCGGTGCCATCGCCGGAATAAGACCAGCCCGGATCACCGGCGTGAAAGCTTGCGAGTGCCAGCAGGATGATGAGGCCCAGCGCAGCCAGCAGCAGGGAGAAGCCCTCGCGCACTGCCTTGACGACGGCCTGGGTGAGACGCGCTCCACCCGAAAGCGAGGTGGACTGACTCAAACCTTGCCAAGCTCCAGGAATTGCATGTTCATATGAACGGGCACCCCATGCAGGTTGCGCCGGCGGACGGCACAATAGGCGCCAGAGGTAAATTATACATGAGCGAGATCATCCACAGTCCCTTGATCGTGCTGGGTTCAGGGCCCGCCGGCTACACCGCGGCCGTCTATGCCGCGCGCGCCAATCGCGCGCCGCTGCTGATCACCGGTCTCGAGCAGGGCGGGCAGTTGATGACCACCACCGAGGTGGACAACTGGCCCGGCGACGTGGAGGGACTCCTGGGTCCGGACCTGATGGACCGCATGCGCCGCCATGCCGAGCGCTTCGGCACGCGCCTGGTCAATGATCACATCCACACCGCAGACCTTTCGCAGCGCCCGTTCCTGCTCCAGGGCGATGCCGGCCGCTACAGCTGCGATGCGCTGGTCATCGCCACCGGCGCCACCGCGAAATACCTCGGCCTGCCCTCCGAGGAACACTTCAAGGGCAAGGGTGTGTCCGCCTGCGCCACCTGCGACGGATTCTTCTTCCGCAACCAGCGCGTGGCCGTGGTCGGCGGCGGCAACACCGCGGTCGAGGAAGCGCTCTATCTTTCCAACCTCGCCGCGCATGTCACCGTGGTGCACCGGCGTGATCGCCTGCGCTGCGAGAAGATCCTGCAGGACCGGCTGTTCGCGCGCGAGAAGGAAGGCAAGATCACCATCCGCTGGAACCACCAGGTCGACGAGGTGCTGGGCGATGAGCAGGGCGTGACCGGACTGCGAGTGCGCGCGACCACCGGCGAGGCCTCGACGCTGGATGTCACCGGCGTGTTCATCGCCATCGGCCATGCGCCGAACACGCAGCTGTTTGCCGGCCAGCTGGAGATGCGCGGCGGCTACCTGGTGGTGCACAGCGGGCTCGACGGCAATGCCACCGCCACCAGCGTGCCCGGTGTGTTCGCCGCCGGCGACGTGGCCGATTCGGTGTATCGCCAGGCGATCACCTCCGCCGGCTCCGGCTGCATGGCGGCGCTCGATGCCGACCGCTACCTGGAAAGCCTCGAGCACCCCGGCTGAACCTGCCGCGCACCGCCTTCACCGGGTGGATGCGGGTGCGGCGAGCACCCGCGTGGCCATGCGCATCGATGGCAGCGCCCCGATGATGCTGCCGGCGGCAATGCCGCACAGCACACCGATCAGGCCGGCCTGCGCGCCGGCCAGCGCACCGACCAGGCTCAACGAAATGCCCAGCCACAGATAGCGGCTGAGCCCCTCCATCTGCCGGTCTGAACCGCAGGCCGTGATGATGGCGCGCGGAATGCCGTGGCAGACCTTGGCCGCCCCGGCCAGGCAGGCCGCCAGCACCAGCCAGCGCGTCGGCGCATAGCGGCCTGCGGTGATCCAGCTGGCGACCGCCGGCGCCACCAGGCACAGCAGCAGCGTGGTAGCGGCCAGCACGGCGCCGATGACCTGCAGTTCGCGCCGCACGAGACGCTGGCGGCCCGGCAGGTCGTCGGCCAGCCGCCGCAGCCCGGGCACCAGCACGAAGCCGGTACCCGCGGTCACCAGTCGGAAGGGAAACACCGCGATCGACGCCAGCACGCTGAACATGGCCAGCGCCGGGGCATCGAGCAGGAAGCCCACCGCCAGCCGCTCCAGCTGGATCACCAGCACGCTGCCGGCCACGATGGCCGTGGTGGATGCCATCAGCCGCAGAGGGACCGGGGCACCGGCCACGGTATCGCGCGTGGCCGCACGATGGACCCACCACGCAACCACGGCCAGCGCCGACACCGCCAGGCAATAGGCTTCGAGTGCATGGCGAGAGGACCAGCGCGGAAAGACCAGTGCGGCCAGGCCCAGGGCCAGCAGCACCCAGTCCGGCGCGGTCTGCACCAGGAAGGCCCGGTCCTTGCGGCCCTCGCGCAGCAGCGCCGAACCAGAAACCCAGATCAGCGTGCCACAGGCGATGGCCAGCACCAGCAGTGCGCTGTCGAGTGCCAGCCCCTGCGTGAGCCCTTCCAGCGCCGCGGCGAGGACGCCGAGCAGGACGCCGGCAATCAGCAGGTGCAGCAGCAGGCCGCGTCCGGCATGCAGCCGCTCGCGCAATGCCACCTGGCTGTGGCCCAGCGTGGCCACCTGCGAGACGACGATGAACAGCGCGATCGCCAGCGACAGCCTGGCGTAGTCCTCGACGCGCATCTGGCGCGCGAGCAGCAGGTTGCCCACGGCGAACGCGGCGCCGGACATGGCGAAGCCGGCGGCCGCTGCAAGGCTGGGACTGATTCTGGCGAGGGATCTGAGCAGGCGTGTCGCGCTGGTGGTCGAAGTGGATCCAGCGATTGTAGGCGACACAGCCTGCCATGCTGCCCGGGGTGCAGACGAAACGGCTCCGGATGGACTTGCGCAACCGCTCGACGTCCGCCCGCCGGCCCCCTAGCATCAGGCCGAGTCTCCCCGGATGAAGGCCCCCTTTGTCATTGCAGATCCGCGAACTGGCGCGCATCACCGACATCGCGGCGGACCAGTGGAACAGCCTGCGCGGCAGCGATTGCCCGTTCCTCCGCCACGAATTCCTCGCCGCGCTGGAAGAAAGCGGCTGTGTGGGCAGCGGCACCGGCTGGCAGCCGGCGCACCTGACGCTGTTCGAGGCGGGCCGGCTGCTTGCCGCGGCGCCGGTTTACCGCAAGTCGCATTCCTGGGGCGAGTTCGTGTTCGATTTTGCGTGGGCGCAGGCCCATGAGCGCAGCGGCCTGCCCTATTACCCGAAACTGCTGCTGGCGGTGCCCTTCTCGCCGGTGAATGCCACCCGGCTGCTCACCGCGCCGGACCAGCCGGCGGCACCGCTGATGGCGCAGCTGGTGGCGGCGCTGCAGGCGCAATGCGATGCGCAGGGAATGTCGTCCGCGCATGCCCTGTTCCTCACCGCCGCCGAGCAGTCGGCCTTTGTCGCGGCCGGCTGGCTGGCACGCGAAGACGTGCAGTTTCACTGGCACAACCGTGGCTATGCCAACTTCGATGATTACCTCGCCGGCATGCGGGCAGAGAAGCGCAAGCAGCTGAGGCGCGAGCGGCGGCGCGTGGCCGAGAGCGGCATCCGCTTCCGCACCGTGCATGGCGGCGACATCACGCCGGCCGAGCTGCGCTTTGCCTTCGAGGCGCATCGCCGCACCTTCCAGCTGCACGGGCACGAGCCCTACCTGACACTGGAATTCTTCGCGCGCATCGCCGATGTGCTGGGCGATGCATTCATGGTGAAGCTGGCGATGGCGGACGACACGCCGGTGGCCGCGGCGATCTACCTGGTGGGTGGCGACACGCTGTATGGCCGCTACTGGGGTGCCGCGGCCGACCTGCACAGCCTGCACTTTGAAACCTGCTACTACCAGGGCATCGACTACTGCATCGGGCGCGGGCTGGCGCGCTTCGAGCCCGGCACGCAGGGCGAGCACAAGCTGGTGCGCGGCTTCGAGCCGGCCACCACTCACTCGGCGCACTACATCGCCGATCCGCGCTTCCGCACGGCCATCGCCGGCTTCCTCGACCAGGAGCGCGCCGCGGTGGACCGCTATGCGCGCATGGCCGGCGCCCATACGCCCTTCCATCGCACATGACCCGGGTGCCCTGGCTTTCCGATGACCTGCCGCCGGACTGGTTTCCGCCGGTGAGCCAGGCGCTGCAGGAACCGCCGGGCCTGCTGGCGGTGGGGGGCGAGCTGTCGCCCGAGCGGCTGGCCGCAGCCTATGCGCGCGGCATCTTCCCGTGGTACTCGCAAGGCGAGCCGCTGCTGTGGTGGTCGCCCGACCCGCGCGAGGTGCTGTGGCCGCAGGAGTTCCATTGCTCGCGCAGCCTTGCGCGCCGGCTGCGAGGTGGCGCCTTCACGCTGACCCGCAACCGCGCGTTCGCGGCCGTCATCGCCGCCTGCGCGCAGCTGCGGCGCGAAGGCGCCGGAACCTGGATCACCGACGAGATGCGCGCCGCCTACCTGCAGCTGCACCGCCTCGGGCGCGCGCACAGCATCGAGGCCTGGGCCGGCGAGGAGCTGGTCGGCGGCCTGTACGGGGTGCAGTCCGGAAGGGTGTTCAGCGGAGAGTCGATGTTCAGCCGCCGGGACGATGCGTCGAAGGTGGCGCTGGCCTGGCTGGTGGAGCACAGCCCGCAACTGGGCATCGCGCTGATCGACTGCCAGATGCCTTCGGCGCATTTGCGCAGCCTCGGCAGCCGGGCGATGCCGCGCAGCCAGTTTGTTGAATTCCTTGGCCCACCAGCCCTCGCCAACCCGCCAGAGCATGCATTCGCATCCCGGGCGGACACCCCCTGAAACACCATCGTCGTTGCTTTGCCGGCCGTGTTTATGCAGAATCCGCGGCCTCTTTTACGCATTGACGGACGGGCATGGCCAAAGACGACGCGATCCAGATGGAAGGCGAAGTGGTGGAAACCCTTCCCAACACGACGTTTCGCGTGCAGTTGAAGAATGGCCATGTGGTCACCGCGCACATCTCGGGCAAGATGCGCAAGAACTACATCCGCATCCTCACCGGCGACGCGGTCACCGTCGAGATGACGCCCTACGACCTGAGCAAGGGTCGCATCGTCTACCGCGGGCGTTAGTCCGCGCGAGCGGGGCTTCCTGCCCCGCCCCGTTTTCCCGGATCAGCCCTCGGCCGGCTGCGGCAGCACCGGCCGCGGCAGCGGTGAGCAGTCAAGCTTCAGCGACTGGCCATCCTCGGCCACGCTCACCTGCACCTGCCCGCCCTCGGTCAGCTTGCCGAACAGCAGCTCTTCGGCCAGCGGCCGCTTGATCTGGTCCTGGATCAGCCGGGCCATCGGACGGGCACCCATCTTCGGATCGTAGCCATGGTCGGCCAGCCAGCTGCGCGCCGCATCGTTCACCGACAGCTGCACGCCCTTGCTCTCCAGCTGTGTCTCGACCTCGACCAGCAGCTTCTCCACCACGCGCTCGATGGTCTGCTTGGACAACGGGCCGAACTGGATGATGGCATCCAGGCGGTTGCGGAACTCGGGCGTGAAGAGCCGGCGGATCGCCTCCATCGCATCGCTGGTGTTGTCCGCCTGCGTGAAGCCGATGGCCGGGCGGCTCATTTCCTGCGCGCCGGCGTTGGTGGTGAGCACGATGATCACATGGCGGAAGTCGGTCTTGCGGCCGTTGTTGTCGGTCAGCGCGCCATGGTCCATCACCTGCAGCAGCAGGTTGAAGACATCCGGATGCGCCTTCTCGATCTCGTCGAGCAGCAGCACGCAGTGCGGGTGCTTCGACACCGCCTCGGTGAGCAGGCCGCCCTGGTCGAAGCCCACATAGCCCGGCGGCGCGCCGATCAGGCGCGAGACCGTGTGCCGCTCCATGTATTCGGACATGTCGAAGCGCAGGAACTCCACGCCCAGCGCCACGGCCAGCTGGCGGGTGACCTCGGTCTTGCCCACGCCGGTGGGACCGGCGAACAGGAAGCTGCCCACCGGCTTGCGGCCCTCGCCCAGGCCCGAGCGGGCCATCTTGATGGCCGCCGCCAGGGCCTCGACAGCCGGATCCTGGCCGAAGATCACCAGCTTCAGGTTGCGCTCGAGGTTGCGCAGCACCTCCTTGTCGGAGGTGGACACCGTCTTGGCCGGGATGCGCGCGATGCGCGCCACCACATCTTCGATCTGTGTCAGGTCGACGATGTCGGTGCGCTCGCCCACCGGCTTCAGGCGCTGGCGCGCGCCGGCTTCATCGACCACGTCGATGGCCTTGTCGGGCAGATGGCGGTCGTTGATGTGGCGCGCAGCCAGTTCCGCGGCGGCGCGGATGGCCTCGTCGGTGTAGCGCACGCCATGGTGTTCCTCGTACTTGGGCTTCAGGCCCTGCAGGATCTCCACGGTCTCTGCCACGGTGGGCTCGACGATGTCGATCTTCTGGAAACGCCGCGACAGCGCATGGTCCTTCTCGAAGATGCCGCGGTATTCCTGGTAGGTGGTGGAGCCGATGCAGCGCAGCTCGCCGCTGGTCAGCGCCGGCTTGATCAGGTTGCTGGCATCCATCACGCCGCCGGAGGTGGCGCCGGCGCCGATCAGCGTGTGGATCTCGTCGATGAACAGGATGGCGCCGGGCTGCTTGCGGATCTCGGTGACCACGGCCTTAAGGCGCTTCTCGAAGTCGCCGCGATACTTGGTGCCCGCCAGCAGGCTGCCCAGGTCCAGTGAGTAGATGACGCTGTCGGTGAGCATCTCGGGCACCTGCCCCTCGACGATCATGCGCGCCAGCCCCTCGACGATGGCGGTCTTGCCGACGCCGGCCTCACCGACATAGAGCGGGTTGTTCTTGCGGCGACGGCACAGGATCTCGATGGTGCGCTCCACCTCGGTCTTGCGGCCCACCAGCGGATCGATGCGGCCTTCCTGCGCGGCGCGGTTCAGGTTCACCGCATATTTGTCGAGCGCGCTGCCGCCCTCGGCCTCCTTCTCGATCTCGGGGGCGCCGCTGGCGCCCTCCTCGCGGCCCGGGCGCTCCTCGCCGGTCTTGGCCAGGCCATGCGAGATGTATTGGGTGACATCCAGCCGCGTCACCTCGTGGCGCGCAAGCAGGAACACCGCATGGCTCTGCTTCTCGCTGAAGATGGCCACCAGCACGTCGGCGACGCCGACCTCGCGGCGGCCGCCCGACTGCACCTGGAACACGGCCCGCTGCAGCACGCGCTGGAAACCCAGCGTGGGCTGCACCTCGCGCTCCTCGTCGGGCTTCAGGCGCGGCGTGGTGGCATCGACGTGCTCGCGCAACTGCTCGGCCAGGCGCCTGAGGTCGGCCCCGCCGGCCTTGAGGATTTCGCGCACCCGCGGTGCGTCGAGGATGGCCAGCAGCAGGTGCTCGACCGTCAGGAACTCATGGCGCGCCTCGCGCGCTTCCTTGAAGGCAGCATTGAGGCAATTTTCAAGTTCCGACGACAGCATGATCGGCTCCTTCGTGGGAGTCGCCCGTCAGGCCTGCTCCAGCGTGCACATCAGCGGATGCTGGTTGTCGCGCGCGTAGCTGACCACCTGGGCGACCTTGGTCTCGGCAATCTCGTACGTGAATACTCCGCAAACGCCCTTGCCCTTCATGTGCACCTCGAGCATCACCCGGGTGGCGTTTTCGCGATCCATGCGGAAGAAGCGCTCGAGCACATCGACGACGAACTCCATGGGGGTGTAGTCGTCATTCAACAAGACCACGCTGTAAAGAGGTGGGTTCTTGACCTCCGGCGCAGCCTCCTCCACCACTACGCCGGTGTGGGGATGCTCCCCGGGATGATCATGTTCGGCATTCATGGCGGTTAACCGAGGTTTAACAAACGATTGCTTGAGGGTGCAATCGCCTGAACAGCATAATACCCGCAGGATGGCCACCGTGGCTCAAACGCTGCGATTCGACGGCGAGCTGGGGAGCCAGCTTCTCGCCCGCCTGCCCCATTTCGCCGGTTACGCCCTGGTGGTGCTGATCGGGGTGCGCGCCGCCATGCTGGTCGATGACCTCGCCGGATCGCCGGCCACCGAAATTTCCGTCGCCGCCGCGCCCGCGGCCCCGGTGCGCAATGTGGTCGATATGCCCTCCATCCTGCGCGCCAACCTGTTCGGCCAGAGCCCTGCGGCCGCCGGCGGCGAGGCTCCGGTCACCAGCATGCAGCTCACGCTCACCGGCGTGGTGGCCGCGCCCGACGAAAAACTGGGCCTGGCGATGATCGGCTCGACGCCCAATTCCATCGAACTGAAGAAGGTCGGCGATCCACTGCCCGGCGGCGCGCGGCTGCATGCGGTGCACGTCGATCGCGTGCTGCTTGATCGCGGCGGCAGCATCGAATCGCTGCCGCTGCCGGAGCTCGAGTCGGTGCGCTTCGCGGCACCGCCGCCCCTGCCCAGCCAGGGCGCGTCCGTGGCCGTGCAGCGGGTCGAGCAGGCCATCCGCAGCAATCCCTCCATCATCGGCCAGGTCATGCATCGCACGCCGGTATTCACCGACGGCCGCCTGCGGGGCATGCGCGTCACGGCGGGGCCCAATGCAGAGGCGTTCGCGCGCCTGGGACTGCGCAACAATGACCTGATCACCGCCGTCAATGGCGTCGAACTGAACGATGATGCGCGCAGCCGTGACATCTTCGACTCGCTGTCCGGAGCGGCCGAAGCCCGTGTCACGGTGGAACGCAACGGGGTGTCGCAGGAGATCGTGCTGAACCTGGCCGAGATCGCCAGCGAGGCCGAGCAGATCGCCCAGGCACCGCCTGAGCCCGATGTCCCGCCCGCCGTACCCGACGCCGCAGCGCCGGGGCCGGAAGCGGAAACCGCGAGGTGAGAATGAAGAACAAGATCCTGTACGTGGCGCTGCTGTGTGCTTCGGCGGCCGCCGCCCAGACGCCCCGCCCCGACACCGTGCTGACGCCGAACTTCCCGCAGCAGACCGACATCGCGGTGATCGCCAATTCGGTCTACGAGGTGACCGGCATCACCTTCATCCTCGACCAGGCGGCCAGCACCCGCAAGATCAACTTCCCCAACCGCCGCCCGATGACGCCGCGGGAGTATTACGACACCTTCCTTTCCATCCTGGCGGTGAACGGCCTGGCCGCGATGCCGGCCGGACCCAACACGATGAAGATCGTGCAGGACGCCAATGCGCGCACGCTGCCCGGCCGCGAGCTCTCGCCGCAGGCCGCGCCCGACGAGATCGTCAACGTGGTGGTGCCGGTGCGCAACACCAATGCGCAGCAGGTGGCCACCGTGCTGAACCAGTTCCGCTCGCAATATGGCGTGGTGATGGCGGTGCCGGGCACCAACCAGATCATCATCAATGACCGCGCCGCGAACGTGGAGCGCATGCGCGCGATGATCCAGCGCGTGGACCAGACCAGCGGCGGCGACCTCGAGGTGATCGCCCTGCAATACGCCACTGCCGACAATGTGGTCGACACCCTCACGCAGCTGATGGGCGGGCAGCAGCAGGCGGCCAATGCCGCCGCCGGCATCGCACCGCGCATCACCGCCGACCCGCGCACCAACAGCATCCTGGTGGTGGGCGAGCCTGCGGCCCGCGTGCAGGTGACGGCGTGGGTGACCGCGCTCGACACGCCGCTAGCCGAGGGTGGCGGAGAGCCGGAGGTCATCTATCTGAAGCACGGCGATGCCGAGGAACTGGCTCCGCTGCTGAAGGAGCTGGCCACCGGCGTGGCGCAGGCGCAGGCCGTGGCAGCCGCTGGCGGCAATGCCGCGGGCGGGGCCGCGCCGGCCACCACGGTCAGCTCCACCGCCGCCGACCGCAGCACCACCATCCTTGCCGAGCCCAGCACCAATGCGCTGATCGTCACCGCGCCGCCGAAGCTGATGCGCGAGCTGCGCGCCATCATCGACCAGCTGGACATTCCGCGGGCGCAGGTGATGCTCGAGACCATCATCGCCGAGGTCAGCACCGACAAGGCCGCGAACCTGGGCGTGAACTGGGCGCTGTTCTCGGATGAGGATGGCACTACGGTGCCCGCCGGCGGGTTCATTTCACCGATTGCGGGGGCCAGCATCGCCAACATCGCCTCGCTGGTGGCCAACCCTGAAGCCTTCCTCAGCGGCGGTGGCCAGGTGCCCAATGGCACCACAGTGGGCGTAGGCCGCATCCGCGAGAATGGCCTGTCCATCGCGGCGGTGATCCGCGCGCTGCGCACCGACACCGATTCGAACGTGATCGCGCAACCCCAGATCCTTGCGCTCGACAACCAGGAAGTGGTGATCTCCGACGGCCAGCAGGTGCCGTTTCTTTCCGGCTTTACCTCCTCGCTGGGCGCTGTGGGGGGCGGCGGCGCGCAGAACCCGGGATTCGGGCTGAACCCGATCCAGAACATCGATCGCCAGCAGATCGGCACCACGCTGACCATCACGCCGCAGATCAACGATGGCGGCACGATGACGCTGGACATCGCGCTGGAGAGTTCCGAGCTGGCCGGGCTCACCGGCGATGCGGGCAGCCAGATCACCAACAACCGCGAACTGAACACCAAGGTGCGTGTCGAGAACGGCCAGACCATCGTGCTCGGCGGCATGGTGCGCAACTCCGCGTCGCGCAGCGAGACGCGCGTGCCGTTCCTGGGACGCATTCCGATCATTGGCGAGCTGTTCAAGACCCGCGGCGGCGAGAACCGCCAGCGCATGCTGATGGTGTTCATCCGCCCGGTGATCGTGAATGACTCCACGCAGATGGGCAATGCCACGCGCACCAAGTACAACCTGATCCGCGACGAGCAGATCCGGCAGGGAGGGCGTCGCGAGGTGCTGCCACTGCTGCCTGGCACTGCACAGCCAGAACTGCCGGAGTTCGAGGACGTCCCGAATCCCATCCAGCCCGCGCCCGCCGGCGGCGGCACGGGCGCCACGACCTCGCCGGTGCCGTGAGCGTCGAACTGCAGCAGGGTGCGCTGCCTGTCGCCGGTGCCGGACTGGCGCCGGAGGCGGCCGAGGCGCCCGTCGCCGCGGACGGCACGCGCAACCTGCCCTTCACCTTCGCGCGTCGCCACGGCATCGTGCTGCGCGAGGTGGTCGATGGCACCGGCCTGTGTGCGCTGCGCGCCGATGCCAACCCTGCCGCCATTGCCGAGGCACGCCGCGCGCTGCGCGTGCCGCTGAAGCTTCAGCGCGTCAGCGACGAGCAGTTCGACCAGATCCTGCGACAGGTCTACGAGAGTGGCGCCGGCACGCTGGCCATGGCCGGCGGCGAGCTCACCGACAACGCTGACCTTGCGCACCTGGCGCAGGAACTGCCCGAGCAGGCCGACCTGCTGGAGAGCAATGACGAGGCGCCCATCATCCGCCTCATCAATGCGCTGCTGTCGCAGGCCATCCGCGACAACGCCTCCGACATCCACATCGAGACCTTCGAGAGCCGCCTGGTGGTGCGCCTGCGCGTCGATGGCGTGCTGCGCGAGGTACTGCAGACCCGGCGCCTGGTGGCGCCGCTGGTGGTCTCGCGCATCAAGGTGATGTCGCGCCTGGACATCGCCGAGAAGCGCCTGCCGCAGGACGGCCGCATCTCGCTGCGCATCGCCGGGCGCGCGGTGGACGTGCGCGTGTCCACCATTCCCACCGGCCACGGCGAGCGCGTGGTGCTGCGTATCCTCGACAAACAGGCCGGCCGGCTTGACCTCACCAGCCTCGGCATGGATGCGCGCACGCTGACGCAGATCGACGAGCTGATCCACAAGCCGCACGGCATCATCCTGGTGACCGGCCCGACCGGCTCGGGCAAGACCACCACGCTGTATGCGGCGCTGGAGCGGCTCAACGACAAGAGCCGCAACATCATGACGGTCGAGGACCCCATCGAGTACTACATCGATGGCATCGGCCAGACGCAGGTGAACACCAAGGTCGAGATGACCTTCGCGCGCGGGCTGCGCGCGATCCTGCGCCAGGACCCGGACGTGGTGATGGTGGGCGAGATCCGCGACCTGGAGACCGCGCAGATCGCCGTGCAGGCCTCCCTCACCGGCCACCTGGTGCTCTCCACGCTGCACACCAACACTGCGGTGGGTGCGATCACCCGCCTGCGCGACATGGGCATCGAGCCCTTCCTGCTGTCCTCGAGCCTGATCGGTGTGGTGGCGCAGCGCCTGGTGCGGGTGCTGAACCCTGAAACTCGCGTGCCGGTGGAACCCACCGACTACGAGCGCCGCCTGCTCAACGTGCCCTCCGGTGCGCCCGCGCCCACCATCTGGCGTCCGGGCGCCGATGCCGGCAACACCGGCTATCGCGGCCGCATGGGCATCTACGAGCTGGTGCTGGTCGATGACCACCTGCGCACGATGATCCATGACGGCGCCGCCGAGCATGAGCTGGAGCGGCATGCGCGCACGCTGACGCCATCGATCCGCGACGACGGGCGCGCCAAGATCCTCTCCGGCAGCACCACCATCGAAGAGGTGCTGCGCGTGACCCGCGAGGACTGAGGCGACCATGGGCGCGTTCGAATACACCGCGCTGGATGCCACCGGCAAGGAACGCCGCGGCGTCATCGAGGGCGACACGCCCCGCCAGGTGCGCAACCAGCTGCGCGAACAGCGCCTGGTGCCGGTCAGCGTCAGCGAGGTGCAGGAAGAGGAAAAGCGCGGCCGCCGCGGCTTCTCGTTCAGTTTCGGCAGCGGTGTCTCGGCCACCGACCTGTCATTGCTCACACGCCAGCTGGCCACGCTGGTGCGTGCCGGCCTGCCGCTGGAGGAAGCGCTGCTGGCGGTCTCGCAGCAAAGCGAGAAGCCGCGTGTGCAGCGCATCCTGATCGGCGTGCGGGCCAAGGTGATGGAAGGCCATCCGCTGGCCACGGGCCTGGGCGAGTTCCCGCGCGTGTTCCCGGAGATCTTCCGTGCCACGGTGTCGGCCGGCGAGCAGGCCGGGCACCTGGACGCAGTGCTCGAGCGCCTGGCCGACTACACCGAGAACCGCGAGGTGCTGCGCCAGAAGGTGCTGGGCGCGATGCTTTATCCCATCGTGCTGACGCTGCTGTGCTTCGGCATCGTGTCCATCCTGCTGGTGTTCGTGGTGCCGAAGGTCACCGAGGTGTTCGACAGCTATCGCGCCGCGCTGCCGTTCATGACGCGCGCGCTGATCGCCACCAGCGGGTTCTTCCGCGCATGGGGGCTGTGGATGCTGCTGGCGCTGCCGCTGGTGGTGTGGCTGGCCGCCCGCCAGCTGAAAAGACCCGAGGTGCGCGACCGGGTCGACCGGCTGCAGTTGCGAACGCCCATCGTCGGCCGGATCACCCGCGGATTCAACACCGCGCGCTTCACGCGCACGCTCTCCATCCTCACTTCCAGTTCGGTGCCGGTGCTCGAGGCGCTGCGCATCGCAGGCTCGGTGGTGAACAACCTTCCGATGCGCGAAGCAGTTGCCACGGCAACCCTTCGCGTGCGCGAGGGCGCGCCGATCGGCCGCTCGCTGGCTTCCGGCAAGCTGTTTCCGCCGATGACCATCCATTTGATCTCCAGCGGCGAGTCCAGCGGCGAGCTCGATTCGATGCTTGAGCGGGCCGCCGTCAGCCAGGAGCGCGAGCTGGACAGCCTGCTCACCGCGCTGGTGGGCCTCCTGGGCCCGCTGCTGATCATCGTGATGGGCCTGTTTGTGATCGGTATCGTTTTTGCGATGTTGATGCCGATTTTCCAGATGAACAACCTGATCCGCTGAGGTATATATTCGAACCGTCTCCAGGTTCGATTCATCCTGGGTTGGTTCTTCTTTCATGAGCAAAGGGTCATGATCGAGAAACAGGAAACGGAAGAATTCGACGGTGCGGACGAGGACAGCCTCGACGGCGATGGCGCCGAAGACGAGGTTGACCTGGCGCGGCTCGCACGCGACATGGATCTTGCCCGCCGGCGCAGTGCGCGTCCCGGGGTGCCGGCCTGGCGCAAGCTCGAGCTGCTGGCCGAGCAGAAGCGCACGGCCGAGCTCACCTCCGATTTCGACGACTACGAGATCGACGAGCCGAAGCCGCCGCGCGGTTCGCGTCTGCGCATGGGCATTTAGCCGTCAGTGAAAATCATGGCTGGGCACGTGCAGCGCGCCCAGCAATGCACTGCGGTCGATCAGCTCGCGTGCCACCAGGTGCGTCACCCCGCCATCGCCGCGCTCCACCTGTCCGTGCACCTCCAGCAGGCGCGCACCCACCAGCGCGGCATTGCGCCGCTCGGCCAGCGCGCGCCACACCACCACATTCAGCTGGCCTGATTCATCCTCGAGCGTGACGAAGGTGACGCCGCGCGCGGTCTGCGGCCGCTGGCGCACGGTGACGATGCCGGCCACTCGCATCACCGAACCGGCCGGCGCCTCGGCCACCTCGGCGGCGGTGCGCACGCGCACGCGCTCGAAGCGCTGGCGCAGCAGCGCCAGGGGATGGCGGCCCAGCGTGAACCCCAGCGCGCGATAGTCGGCCAGCAGGTCCTCGGCCTCGGTGGGCGTGCGCAGCAACGGCAGGGCCGGCTCGCGCACGGCATCGGGCGCGGCGGCCAGGGGCGGCAGGTAGCCGGCCACCTGCCAGAAGGCCAGGTGCCGGTGGCCTTCCAGGCCGGCCAGCGCGCCGGCGGCGGCCAGCGCCTCCATGTCGGCGCGGGTCAGCCGGGCCCGCTCGCCCAGGTCGCGGCTGCTGGCAAAGGGCGCGGCGTCGCGGGCGGCGACGATGGCGTTGCAGGCCGCCCCGGACAGGCCGCGCACGCAGTTCAGGCCCAGCCGCAGCGCCGGTCCCTGCGCCCCCTGGATGGTGACCATCCCCTGCCCCAGCTGCTGCGACGATGCCGTGGGCGCATCGGCGGGCCGCGGTTCCAGCGTGCACGCGGCGGCGCTGATGCGCACATCCACCGGCAGCACGATGACGCCATGCAGGCGCGCATCGCGCAGCAGCTGCGCCGGCGCATAGAAACCCATCGGCTGGCTGTTGAGCAATGCGGCGGTGAAGGCGGCCGGGTGATGATGCTTGAGCCAGGCGGATACATAGGCCAGCAGCGCGAAGCTCGCCGCATGCGCCTCGGGAAAGCCATAGTCGGAAAAACCGCGGATCTGCTCCATCAGGCGCCGCGCGAAGGCCTCCTCGTAGCCATTGCGGCACATGCCTTCCAGCAGCTTCTGCTCGAAGCGCTCCATGCCGCCGCGACGTTTCCAGGCCGCCATCGCACGGCGCAGCTGGTCCGCCTCGCCGGCGGTGAAGCCGGCCGCCACCATCGCCAGCTGCATCACCTGCTCCTGGAAGATCGGCACGCCGCAGGTGCGCACCAGCACGCCGGCCACCGCCTCGCTGGGATAGGTGATGGGCTCCTGTCCGCTGCGGCGGCGCAGGTAGGGATGCACCATGTCGCCCTGAATGGGGCCGGGACGCACGATGGCCACCTCGATCACCAGGTCGTAGTAGCGGCGCGGCTTCAGCCGCGGCAGCATCGACATCTGCGCACGCGATTCGATCTGGAACACGCCGACGGTGTCGGCGCGGCAGATCATCTCGTAGACCGCCGGATCATCGGGCGCAATGCCGGCCAGCGTCAGCGGTGGCGCGCGGTGAAAGTCCGCCACCAGTTGAAAGCACCTGCGGATCGCGGTGAGCATGCCCAGCGCCAGCACGTCGACCTTCAGCAGGTGCAGGTCTTCCAGGTCGTCCTTGTCCCACTGGATGATGGTGCGATCGGGCATCGAGGCGTTCTCCACCGGCACCAGTTCCGCCAGCGGTCCCTCGGAGATCACGAATCCCCCCACGTGCTGCGAGAGATGGCGCGGGAAATCCACCATCAGCGCGGCTATGGCGATCAGCTGGCGCATCCGCGGCGTTTCGATGTCGACGCCATCCTCGTGCCAGCGCGCCGGATCCAGGCGATGGCCGCGCCAGCCGCGCAGCGCGCGGGTCAGCGCCGCGCCGGTGCCGGCATCCACATCCAGCGCGCGGATCAGGTCGCGCACCGCGCTCTTCGGCCCGTACTTGATCACCGTGGCGGCCAGCGCGGCGCGATCGCGACCGTATTTGTCGTAGAGGTACTGGATCACCTCCTCGCGCCGCTCGTGCTCGAAGTCCACGTCGATGTCGGGCGGCTCATCGCGCTCCTTCGACACGAAACGCTCGAACAGCATCTCCAGCTGGTCCGGGCCCACGGCGGTGATGCCGAGGCAGTAGCAGACGATGGAATTGGCGGCCGAACCGCGCCCCTGGCAGAGGATGTCGCGCGAGCGCGCGAAGCGCACCACATCGTGCACGGTGAGGAAGAAGGGCTCATAGCGCAGCCCGGCGATGATGGCCAGCTCCTTCTCGAGCAGCGCGCGCACCTTGTCGGGCACGCCTTCCGGCCAGCGCGTGGCGGCGCCCTGCCAGGCCAGCTGCCGCAGCCAGCTGGTGGGCGTTTCCCCCTCGGGCACCAGTTCGCGCGGATACTGGTAACGCAGCTCGTCGAGCGAGAAATGACAGCGCGCGGCAATCGCCACGGTCTCGGCCAGCAGCTCCGGCGGATACAGCCGCGCCAGCTCGGTGCGCTCGCGCAGGTGCCGCTCGCCATTGGGAAACAGGCGCCGGCCGGCCTCGCGCAGCGAGACACGGTGACGGATCGCGGTGAGCACATCCTGCAGCAGGCGGCGGCCGGGCTCATGCATGTGCACATCGCCGGCGGCCACCGCGCGCAATCCCAGGCGTACCGACAGCGAGATCGAGGCGCCCAGCAGCGCCGCGTCATTGCCATTGCGCAGCATCGCCACGCCCAGCCACAGCGCGCCCGGGTAATGATCTGCCAGCCAGCGGCCGGTTTCCTCGGTGGCCTGCGCGGTGGCACCCAGCACGTTTTCGCCGGGCAACCAGACCAGCAGGCAGTCGGGTGCAGGGAGGATGCATTCGAGCAGGTCCTGGCGCGTGAGCCGGTAGCTGCCCTTCGGCGCGGCGCGCCGGCCGCGCGTGATCAGCGTGCAGATCTGCGCATAACCGCGGCGCGTGGCGGCCAGCGCCACGAACTTCAGGCCACATTGCAGCCTGAACTCGCTGCCGATGATCAGCGACAGGCCGGTCTCCTTCGCGCGCATGTGGGCGCGGACCACGCCGGCCATCGAGCATTCGTCGGTGAGGGCCAGTGCCCGGTAACCCAGCGCCACGGCGCGATCGACCAGCTCGGCGCCATGCGAGGCGCCACGCAGGAAGCTGAAATTGCTTAAAGCATGCAGCTCGGCATAGTCCGCGGCCGGTACAGCCCTCCCTGTGCTGCGGGCCGCCGCATCAGGCAAAGCATCCATGCACGAACCATCGGCGCGGCGGATCGCATTCGCGGAAGATCCACCAATGCGCGCCATCGGCGGCGCGCGCCACGTAATAGTCGCGCGCGATGCTGTGGGCATCCCACCAGCCGGTCTGGATGCGCTCCGGACCGCGCAGCAGGGTCAGCTCCTGCCCGTCGAGGCGCAGCGCGCGCACATGGCCTGTGGCATCGCGCAGCATCTCGAGCGGCCGCGGGGTTTCGAAAATGCCCAGCGGCCGCGCAACGCCGGCCGGTGCTGCCGCGGGCGCATCGCCGAACAGGCGTCTTGATGCCGGCGCTGCGCCGGCATCGCTGCCGGGAACGCGGGGCCCGACCCGCTGCTGCTGGCATTCCGGACGATGCTCGTCGATTTCAGAGAGGCTGTAGACCGCCTCGTCGCCGAGCCGGGCCAGCAGCGTCTGCAGGAATTCCGGCGCCTGGGCTGCCGCGAGCTCACCGCCCTGCTCGCCTGCCGCCCACAGCGGTGCGCTCGCCGCGATGAAGCGCCGCGGCCGGCCGGCGGTGAGTTCGAGGCGACGCACCGGTTCGGCCAGCACCAGTGATTCGAGCTTCGCGGCCAGCAATGCCGTGAAGCGTGCGGCGCGGTACTCGGGCGCCACGCAGCGCAGGATGCACTCCAGCGGTTCGGCACGGCGATGGACCAGGCGCAGTCGCAGGCTGGTGATGCCGCGCTGGCGCTCGCGCAGGAACACCTCGAGTCGTTCCAGTGCCGGTTGCAGCGCAGCCAGCAGGCGCTCGCAGTCGCGCGTTTCGTAATCGGGATCGACCCGCTCGTGGAAACGTTCCGGCTGCGCCAGCGGCGCGCGCGGATCGGCCCGCGCGCCGGTGAGGCGATCGAGTTGCCACAGTCTTTCAGGCCCGATGCGTCGCGCCAGCCCGGCGCGCGGCAGGCGCAGCAGCTCGGCCAGCGTGCGCACGCCCATGCCCTGCAAACGCGCCAGTTCTTCAGGCGGCCAGCGCAGATGTTCGATGGACAGCGGCGCCAGCCTGCCCTTCAGGCGGGCCGCATCGAGGATGCAGCAGTTGGCGCCGGAGCGTGCCAGCACCGCCGCCGCCAGCGGCGTGGGTGCCAGCGCCAGGCGCAACGGCCGCGGAAAAGCCGTGCGCAGCGCCTTGAGCAGCGATGCAAGGCCGCCGAACAGACGCAGGCTGCCGGCCAGTTCGAGCAGCAGCACATCGGCGGATTCCACCGTGACGCGCGGCGTGAAGCCCTGCGCACGTTTCACCAGCACCGCCACGACGGGTGGCAGATGCGGGACCGTTGCGGACAACGCCGGCTGCAGCGCAGTCTGGAGTTCGGCCGCTTTCGCCTCGTGTTCCCAGGCATCGCATTGCACGGCCGCCCACAGTTCGCGGGTGCGGGTTGCCTGCGCCGCTGGCGCAGATGCGGACGCCGTGGTGACGATGCGCAGCGCCGGTGCTGCAGGCGAAAGGCCTTCAGGACCTGCCGGATCGAACAGCGTCTGCTGCAGCGGATTCATGCCAGCCCCAGCTCGAGGGTGCGCGGCGAGAGGCCGCGTCCTTTCATCAGTTCCACCGACAGGCCGCTGTGCCTGCGCGTGACCCCGAGGCGCAATGTGGCGGCGGTGGATTCATGCGCCGCGCGCGGCGGACGGATCAGCACGCCCAGCGACGCGCCCTGTTCTGCCGCCAGCGCCAGGCGGCGCAGCGACACCAGGTTCATGCCCGCGCCCACCCAGGCGAAGCCGATGGCGCAGACGCCGGACAGCAGGCTTTGCTCCAGCGCCCACAAAGGTTCGGCAGCGCGCGCCACCAGCAGGCGGTCGAGTCGCATGCCCACCGCGCGCCACGCCGGCGCAAACAGTTCGAAGGGAGGCGCGATGAAGGCGCAGCAGCGCGCGCCCTCATGCTGGCTGAGCTGGCGCAGCAGCGGCGCCCACAAGGTCAGTTCGCCGTGGCCGGCGCCATGCGTGATGATTTCGACCAGGCCGCGCCGCGGCCAGCCACCGCCGGGCAGGGCTGCATCGAGCGCGGCGAAACCCGTGGGCCAGCCGGCCGGCGCAGCCGCACCCCGTCCGCGCCACAGGGACGGATGCCGCAACAGCGCCTGGAGCTGCTCATCTTGGTGGGATGGAACCTGCATGGAGTCATTCCATCGGCTGGCGCAGGATGGTTTTCCACCGCGAAGGATCGGCGCGCCGGATGTCGCTGAGGTAGATCTCGTGATGCCGGCCGCGCAGCGCGGAATGCGCCTCGATGTGTGCGTGCAGGCGTTCGATGGTGGGACCTTCGGTGGTGAACGGACCTGCATGCAGGACCTGCGCGCAACGGCCTTCCTCGAAACGTTCGATGCGCAGGCGATCCAGGCCGGGCAGGGACTTCTTGCATGCCACGGTGGCGATGGCTTCTTCGAGCAACGGGCGCGCCAGAAAGTCAGGCTGCATGATCATCATCGTCCAGCGCCAGCTGGCGCGATCGCCGTGCTGGAAGGCCGACAGATCATCGGCCCACCACAGCCCCTCGAGCGGCATCACCGCGTAGTCCTGCTGTGTGGGGCCTTTCTTCACCATGAACTTCGCCGTGTATGAAACCGTGAACAGGGCCTCGACGGCCTCGGCATAGGCGGGCGAGGTGTTCGGATCGCCCTGCCCGTCGACCATCAGGAAATTGAAGGCGGGAACCTGCACCTCAGCCACGGCCTTCGCCGAAGCCTGGTAGAAGGCTTTGAGCTGCTTGCGAAGGTCGAGCTTCTCCACAAGCCCTCCGCTGCGGCTAGAGCCCGAGGCTCTTGCCGCGCCGGACCACGCCCACCACCACGCCTTCGATCAGCATCTTCTGCTGCTTGAGGTCGACCTTGATGGGCTCGAAGTCTTCGTTTTCGGGCAACAGCCAGGCGACGGGGCCTTCCTGCCGGTAGCGCTTGACCGTGACCTCGTCTTCGAGGCGCGCGACGATGATCTGGCGATTGCGCACATTGGCGGTGCGATGCACGGCGACCAGATCGCCATCGAGGATGCCGGCATTCTTCATGCTCATGCCGATGACCTTCAGCAGGTAATGCGGCTGCGGATGGAAGATGGAGGGATCGATGGAGAGGTGATCTTCGATGTTCTGCTCGGCGAGGATGGGACTGCCGGCGGCGACGCGGCCGATCAGCGGCAGGCCGAGCTGCTCGCGCAGCGCGTCTTTCAGCTGGATGCCGCGCGAGGAGCCGGGCAGCAGCGTGATGACGCCCTTGCGCTCGAGCGCCCGCAGGTGCTCTTCGGCGGCATTGGGGGAGCGGAAGCCGAGTTCGTCGGCGATCTCCTTGCGGGTGGGCGGCATGCCGGTTGCCTGTACCGCGCGCTGGATCAGCCGCAGAATCTCGGTCTGGCGGGGCGTGAGATCGGTGTCGGGCATGGGAAGCTTCCGTAGCTGGATTTGCATACAGCCTACTGTGGATTTATACAGGTGCGCAAGCCCCGCCCCATGAACGGCAGACCTTGAACGGCACCCGGTCAGGGGTCATGCCATCGGCCCGCGTGAGGGGGCGATCACCAGCGCCATCGCCCGCGCGATCGCCCGCGCGATCGAGGCGCATGAACACGCGCATCCATGTCGATGCACCGGTGCGCCGCCCTGCTGGTGAACTCGCGCGCACGGACTGCAACTTGAAGATGGCCACATGCTTGTGCGGGCATGTTGTCTGGCGGCCATGTCACTTCCGTATCGGTGACATCTCCATGGCGCATCCGGACTCGACCACCCATCGGCAGCACGTCCGCTGCTGACCCTGCGTGAATACCGTACGTGCATGAAAGACCTGTTCCTGTGCGGTGCCGGGAGTACATCCGGGCGTGATGTAACGCGGTTGCCTGCACGCAACTGCGCAGCACAGATGTTGCGTGAATGACGGAAAATTCCTTTCCAGGTGCAACAGTAGCCAAACTGTCATCTGTCTCCTACACCCGACACAGTGGAGAAAGCAGTTGCAGCAGCGACATGAGATATGGTCAAGTTAGGCACCCGCAATTTTGGGCACCTTGACATGAGGTCATGGTGAACTGCCCAGCGGTTGTTTTTGACACTGACTGACCTTCAAGGGGATCAACAATGAAAAGCTCGATGGGTATCAAGATTGCCGCTGTGGCCGCCTTCGTTGCGCTGGCGGGTTGCACGGACCTGAAGCCGCTGCAGGCGGACATCGACAGCCTGAAGAGCCAGGTGGGCACGCTGTCCTCCGACGTGGCCGCGATGAAGGCAGACCGCACCGGTGCAAACGCCGCTTCCGCCGCGCAGGCTGCTTCGGCCAAGGCCGATGCCGCGCAGAACACGGCGAACCAGGCTCTGGCTGCCGCCCAGGCCGCACAGACTGGCGTGAACGACCTGAACGCCAAGATCGACCGCATGTTCGAGCGTTCGGTTTCGAAGTAAGCTTCGTCGCTTTCGTTCGATGAAAGACGCCGCGCCATGCGCGGCGTCTTTTTTTTGCTCCGCCCCCGCACTTACCTCTTCCGCTTCAGTCGCACAGCATCGAGTTGCGGTACGAACTGGGCGATGACGAGCATGCGCGTTACCTCGGCGCATTGGGCAGGCCCACGAATATCCCCGTGATGGATGTATGGGCATTTGCGTATCATTCTCGACAAACAACAACGCAATGCCCTCCCTGCATGAGCCCCGTCCCCGGTTCCCTGTTCCGCAAGATCCTGTTCTGGATGCACCTGTCCTGTGGCGTGGTCGCGGGACTCCTGATCCTGCTGATGTCCGCCACCGGCGTGCTGCTCACCTACGAGCGGCAGATGATCGATGCGGCCGCGCGCAGCAATCATGTGGAGGCACCGGCCGGCCAGTCGCGACGGACCATCGATGAACTGGCCGCCGCGGCGCGCGCCGCCGCGCCCGACAACGACCGCCTGTCGCTGGTCATCGATGCCGATCCGGGCGCACCGGTGTCGGTCAGCGCCGGCCGCCAGACTGCCGCGCTGCTGAATCCCTACACCGGTGACGCCATCGAGGATGCCTCCACGGCCACGCGCGGATTCATGTCGACAATGCGCAGCTGGCATCGCTGGATCGGCGGCGATTCCAGCAGCATCGGCGCGTTGCTGATCGACTACAGCAACCTGCTGTTCGTGTTCATCATCGTCAGCGGCCTGTACCTGTGGCTGCCGGCGGTATGGCGCTGGCGCACGGTGCGCGGCGTGCTGCTGTTCCAGCGCAGATACGTCAACGCAAAGGTGCGCGATTTCAACTGGCACCATGTGCTGGGCATCTGGATGCTGCTGCCGCTGTTCCTGATTGCGGTGTCCGGCGCGGTGATCTCCTTTCCCTGGGCCAGCAACCTGGTTTACGCCGCCTTCGGCGAGCAGCCACCGCAACGTGGTGGTGGTGGTGGCGCCCGTCCCCCGGAAGCCGCAACCGCTGGCGCGCCAGCCATCGGCGGCGGCAGCACCGACGCTGCGACCCTGCAGGCCGAAGCGCCACGTCCGGACCTGCAGCAGTTCTTCGCCATCGCCGTCGCCACCGTCCCCGACTGGCAGCGCATCACAATCCCGGTCAGCACGCGCGGCGATCATGTCGATGTGCAGATCGAGCCCCGCTCCAGCGAGCGGCGTCCGCCGCGCCGCACGCTGGAGCTGAGCACGGCCGATGCCCGCATCGTCTCCGACTCCGGACCGGGCGGCGCCGCGCAGACCGCCGGCCAGCGTGCGCGCAGCTGGTTCCGCTTCGTGCATACCGGCGAGCAGTACGGCGTGATCGGCCAGACCATTGCCGGCATCGCCTCGCTGGCTGCCTGCTTCCTGGTCTATACCGGCCTTGCGCTGGCGTGGCGACGGCTGATCCGTCCCCTCTTCCGGCGCAGCTGATGGCGCCAGGCGCCGGCGCCGCATCGACACGCGATGAACCGGCCCGGCCGGTACGCTGGCGCCTCATCGGTCCCGGACTCCTGGTGGCCGCCACCGGCGTCGGCGCCGCGGACATGGTGGCCACCCTGGTGGCCGGGTCCCGCTACGGCTACGGCCTGCTGTGGGCCGTGATTGCCGGCGTCATCCTGAAGATCATCCTGGTCGAGGGCGCCGGACGTTTCTCGCTGGCCACCGGCCGCACCATCTTCGAGGGCTGGCGCAGCCTCGGTCGCTGGACCACCTGGTACTTCGGCCCCTACATCATGATCTGGGGATTCGTGTATGGCGCCACCGCGATGTCCTCCTCGGCGATGCCGCTGGCGGTGCTGTTCCCGTCGCTGTCACTCACCAACTGGGCGGTGCTGATGGGCCTGGCCGGCTTCGTGATGGTGTGGTTCGGCCGTTACGCCATGTTCGAACGCATCAGCGCCGTGCTGGTGGCGCTGATGTTCGTCACCGTGGTGGGCCTTGCAGTGATCGCCGTGCCGAACCTTCCGGATGTGGCACGCGGACTTGTGCCGCTGCTGCCCGAAGGTCCCGGCAATGTGATGTACACGCTGGCACTGGCCGGCGGCGTGGGCGGCACGATCACGCTGGCTGCCTACGGCTACTGGCTGCGCGAGAAGGGCTGGTACAGCAGCACGTGGATGCGCGTGATGCGCATCGACAATGCCGCCGCCTACGTGCTGACCGGCGTGTTCGTGATCGCGATGCTCATCGTCGGCGCAGAGGTGGTGCGCGCGGCCGGCGTGTCACTCAGTGCCGGCGATGCCGGCCTGCTCGACCTGCACGATGTGCTGCGGCAGGAGTATGGCGAGGTGATCGGCACCGGCTTCCTGGTGGGTTTCTGGGCCGCCTCGTTCTCGTCGCTGATCGGCGTGTGGAATGGCGTGTCGCTGATGTTCGCGGATTTCTGGGGCAACCTGCGCGGCCTGCCTGCCGGTCATGCGGCCACCCGCACCGGCGGCCGCTACTTCCGCTTCTATGTGCTGTGGCTGACCTTCCCGCCGATGCTGCTGTTGCTGCTGCAGCGGCCCTTCGGCCTGATCGTGGCCTATGGCGTGCTGGGGTCACTGTTCATGCCCTTCCTGGCAGTCACGCTTTTGGGGCTGCTCAATGGCCGGCGCATCCCGCGTGAATGGGCCAACCGCCTGCATACCAACCTAGCGCTGGCCACCTGCGCGTTGCTGTTCATCGTGCTGGGGATCAGCCAGCTGCGCGACGTGCTGGCGGGAATCTAGCCGACGGCGCAGGAGCGCGCGCGGATCAGAACCGGACCAGCGCCGCACCCCAGGTGAAACCGCCGCCGAAGGCTTCCAGCAGCAGCAGGTCGCCGCGCTTGATGCGCCCGTCGCGCACGCCGGCATCCAGCGCCAGCGGCACCGAGGCCGCCGAGGTGTTGCCGTGTTCATTGACGGTGACGATGACCCGCTCCATGGGCAGGTCGAGCTTCTTCGCCACCGCCTGGATGATGCGGATGTTCGCCTGGTGCGGCACCAGCCAGTCGATGGCGGACTTCGGCAGGCCGTTCTTCGCCAGCACCTCGTCGACCGAGCTGCCCAGCATGTTCACGGCCACCTTGAAGGTCTCGCGACCGGCCATGCGGATCACGGCGCGGCCATCGGAACCGGCCTCGTAGCCGCGCGACACACCGCCGGTGCAATAGAGCAGCTTTTCATAGCTGCCATCGGCATGCAGGTGCGTGGAGATGATGCCGGGCTCTTCAGTTGGCGCCAGCACCACGGCGCCCGCGCCATCGGCGAACAGGATGGCAGTGGTGCGATCGGTGAAATCGGTGATGCGCGAGAGGGTCTCGGCGCCGACCACCAGCGCGCGCTGCGCGGCACCGGTGCGCACGAACTTCTCGGCGATCGAAAGCGCATAGATGAAGCCGCTGCACGCCGCCTCGACACTGAACGCCGGCACGCCCGGACAACCCAGCCGCGCCTGCAGCAGCGTGCCGCAGTTCGGGAAGACCAGATCGGGCGTCGCCGTGGCGAACACGATCAGGTCGATTTCGGATGGGGCAAGGCCGGCCGCCTCGATGGCGCGGCGCGCCGCGTGCTCGGCCATGTCGACCGTGGTCTCGCCCTCGGCCGCGTAGTGCCGGCGCTCGATGCCGGTGCGCTCCCGGATCCATTCATCCGAGGTGTCCATGATCTTCTCAAGGTCGGTGTTGTGCACCACCTTCGCGGGAAGATAGGACCCGGTGCCGATGATTCGCGCGTTCATGGCGCAACAGGGCTACGCCGGCACGGGCGCCCGCCGGAGGCGGACGCGCATGCCGCGCGCGGGCCCGTCGGAAGCTCAGTCCTGGTCGGCGGCGTCGGCCGGCGCTTCGATCACGCGCTTGCCGCGATAGAAGCCATCCGGGGTGATGCGATGACGCAGGTGGGTCTCGCCGGACTGCGGATCGATCGACAGCGCGGGCTGCGCGACGCGATCGTGCGAACGGCGCATTCCGCGCGTGGAGGGCGTCCTGCGACTCTTCTGGACTGGCATGGGTAGTTCTCCGTCAGATCTAGTGTTTCGACCGGCGCGCCAGCAGTTCGCCCAGGTTGGCGAAAGGCCGCTGCACCTCCGGTACGGCTTCTTCCCGCGATTCGGGCCGCGCCGCAGGACATTGCCCTGCTGCATGGCGTGGCGCCGCGGGAAGCGCCAGCAACAATTCCTCTTCGATCAGCCCGGCCAGCCGCAGGCGGCCATGGGGCGCCAGCACCGTCTCGAGCTCCTGCGGCACACCGGCCGCCTCGTCTTCGGTCTCCAGCAGCGCGACCCGGGAGTCGCCGCTGAGGTCCAGTTCCATCGGCCCCAGGCAGCGCTGGCATTGCAGCGTGACCCGGGCCGCGAATCCCACATCGGCGATGATGCGGCCGCCCTGGCGCGACAACGCCACCCGGCCGGTGGCCATGCCCTCATTGCCGGCCACCAAACCATCGAGGCGCTTCAGGCGAGCCAGCGCAACGGCCAGCTCGACCTGCCGGCCTTCATCGGCCAGCACCGCGACATTGCTCTCGGTAAGGCCGTCCTCGGGCATGGGGCGCGTATCATACTAGCCCCCATTGGGGGCGCAAGTTCCTGTCCGGACAGGCCAAGATGAAAGTTTCCCCGCCGGTGATCCTGGCCTCCACCTCGCCGCACCGGCGCCAGCTGCTGGAGCGGCTGCAGATCCCCTTCTCGACCGTCTCGCCGCCGGTGACCGAAACCGTGCTCACCGGCGAGGCCCCGCCGGCGCGCGCGCTGCGCCTGGCCCGCGAGAAGGCCGCCTCGGTGGCGGCGCAGCATCCAGGGGCCATCGTCATCGGCAGCGACCAGGTGGCCAGCCTGCCCGGTGCGGACGGCGCGACACTGCTACGCAAGCCCGGTGACCGACAGACCTGCCGCCGGCAATTGCTGGCGATGTCGGGCCAGACGGTGCATTTCGACACCGCGGTCACGGTGCGCCATGGCGCCACCGAAGTGGCGCAGCTGGTGCCGACACTGGTGCGATTCCGCCCCCTCACCACCGCCGAGGTGGAACGCTACATGGACCGCGAGCCGTCCTTCGACTGCGCCGGCGGCTTCAGGTGCGAGGGCCTCGGCGTGAGCCTCTTCCAGTCGGTGGAGAGCCGCGACCCGACGGCGCTGGTCGGCCTGCCTTTGATCGAGCTCTGCGAGGCGCTGCGCCGGCTGGGCGTGGCGGTCTGATCGCCGGCCGGCGCGGGCCGCCGCGCGGCGCAGGAGCGGCAATCACCGATGCAGTGAACGCGCCGCCTGCCGGACGCAGCCTGCCCGCCCGCGCCGTCAGCGCATCGACCACGGTGCGCAATTCATCCGGCAGCGGCGCACTGACACTCTCGGTGACCCGCCGCTCCGGATCCTCGAAGCTGACACTGTGCGCATGCAGGAACAGCCGTCGCAGCGAGAAGTCCTGCAGCTGGCGGTTGAATGCCGCGTCGCCATACTTTTCATCGCCGGCCACCGGATGGCCGGCATAGGCGGCATGCACGCGGATCTGGTGCGTGCGGCCGGTGAGCAGCCGCACTTCCAGCAGCGTGGCAAGGTTGCCGAAGAACTGCACCACGCTGAATTCGCTGGCGGCCGGCTTGCCGTTGGCGGCCACCATCACGGTGCGCTCGCCGCCAACACGGGTATGCGTGGCCAGCGGCACCTCGATGCGCTTCTTGCCCAGCTCCCACTTGCCGCGCACCAGCACCAGGTAGCGCTTGTCGAAGCTGCCCTGCCCGTCCGCGGTGTGTTCGCGCAGCAGCGCATGCATGTTGCGCAGCGTGGAGCGCCGACGCGCCACCAGCAGGCAGCCACTGGTATCGCGGTCGAGGCGATGCACCAGTTCGAGCGTTTCGCCCGGACGCGAGGCGCGCAGCGCCTCGATGACGCCGGCGCTGACGCCGCTGCCGCCATGCACGGCGACGCCGGAGGGCTTGTTCACCACCAGCAGGCGTTCATCCTCATGGATGATGGCCTCCTCGATGCGGCCGGACAGCCGCGCGGACGCGCGCGGCGCGGCATCGTCGGCGGGCAAGGGCGCTTCCACCGACACCGGCGGGATGCGCAGCACATCGCCTTCTGCCACGCGCAGCTCGCCGCTGGCACGACGGCCGTTCAGGCGCACCTCGCCCTTGCGCAGCAGGCGGAACAGGCGCGTGCGCGGCACGCCGGGCAGCAGCCGTGCCAGCACCCTGTCGACGCGGCTGCCCGCATCCTCGCTGCCGATGGTTTCGTGCCGCACGGCAGTGCGCCCGCTGTCCGGTGCCGGCGCTGCCACCGGATCGGCGCCGGCACCGGCGGTTGTCTGTTCATCCGCCGGGCGGTCGCGTGAAGATTCGTCCATTTTGCATCCATCCAAGGCTAAGGCCTTGTTTCTCAAGCACCTTGAATTATACTGCGCGCCACGTGCCCCCACCGGGACGGATGAAGGTGCTCTTCCCGGAGCACCCCACCACATCGAGCGGCACGGAACCTTGCGACGCACGGCGTCGCATCATCGTGGCAGACCAAGGGCCATGGGTTCCCCGATTTCAAGGGTGAGCCGCTCCCCAGGTCGGCAGCAGTAAAGGATTGCGAGCGCGTTCGTGGTCAGAGGCGAAGGCGCGGTTCTCTTGAAGACATTGCACGCAACAATCCAGTGCCTTCTGGCCAGACTCCTGGTCCAGCTCGGCGCAACCTTCTGCCTCCCCCGGCTCGTTCACGCGCCCGTCTTCGCGCGCGCGGTCTTCCGGCCTGCCACTCCCCAATTTCCGAGTGGAATTCATGAAACGAATGCTCGTCAACGCCACGCAGCAGGAAGAACTGCGCGTGGCCCTGGTCGATGGCCAGAAACTCTACGACCTCTCCATCGACATCCCCTCGCGGGAACAGAAAAAAGCCAACATCTATAAGGCGCGCATCGCGCGCATCGAGCCCTCGCTCGAAGCGGCCTTCATCGACTATGGCTGTGAACGCCATGGCTTCCTGCCGCTGAAGGAAATCTCGAAGGAATTCTTCCGTGACGGCCAGCCGCAGGGCAGCCGCGGCATGCGCGAACTGCTGTCCGAGGGACAGGAGATCGTGGTGCAGGTCGAGAAGGAGGAGCGCGGCAACAAGGGCGCGGCGCTGACCACCTTCATGAGCCTCGCCGGCCGCTTCCTGGTGCTGATGCCGAACAACCCGCGCGCCGGTGGCGTGTCGCGGCGCATCGAGGGCGAGGACCGCGACCAGCTGCGCGATGCCATGGACCAGCTGAACATCCCCGATGGCATGGGCGCCATCATCCGCACCGCCGGCGTGGGACGTTCCGTCGAGGAGCTGCAGTGGGACCTGGACAACCTGAAGGCGCAGTGGGATGCGATTGCCGAGGGCATCAAGTCGCGCTCTGCCCCGTTCCTCGTCTACCAGGAAAGCGATGCGGTGACGCGCGCGCTGCGCGACTACCTGTCCGATGACATCGGCGAGATCCAGGTCGATGACCCGGCGGCCTTCCAGAAGGCGCAGGAATACATGCAGCGCTTCATGCCGCCGGAAGCGCAGCGGCGACTGAAGTTCTACCAGGAAGACGTGCCGCTGTTCACGCGCTACCAGATCGAGAACCAGATCGAATCGGCGTATGCGCACAAGGTGCAGCTGCCCTCCGGCGGCAGCATCGTGATCGACTACACCGAGGCGCTGGTGTCCATCGACATCAACTCCGCGCGCGCCACGCGCGGCTCGGACATCGAAGCCACGGCACTGAACACCAACCTCGAGGCCGCCGACGAGATCGCGCGCCAGCTGCGCATCCGCGACGCCGGCGGACTGATCGTCATCGACTTCATCGACATGGAGTCCTCGAAGAACCAGCGCGAGGTCGAGGAACGGCTGCGCGAGGCGGTCAAGCAGGACCGTGCGCGCATCCAGATCGGCCGCCTGTCGCGCTTCGGCCTGCTGGAGATGTCGCGCCAGCGCCTGCGCCCATCGCTGGGCGAGCACAGCCACATCGCCTGCCCGCGCTGCGCGGGCCTCGGCAACATCCGCAGCGTCGAGTCGATGGCGCTGGCCATCCTGCGCCTGGCCGGCGAGGACGCCCGCAAGGACCGCACCGCGCGGCTGATCGTGCAGGTGCCGGTGAGCGTCGGCACCTACCTGATGAACGAGAAGCGCCGTGCGCTGTCGTCCATCGAGGAGAAGTGCGGCGTCGACCTGATCCTGGTGCCGAACCCGAACATGGAGACGCCGGAATTCGAGATCCGCCGCGTGCGCAGCGACGAGCTGGGCCTGGCGGAGAACGGCCAGACCTCATACCGCATTCCCGCGCCGCCGGTGGCGCCGGATGTCACCGCGCTGCAGCCGAAGCGGCCCGGCACGCCAATTGCCGCAGTCACCACCATCATTCCCACCGCACCGGCACCGTCGGCACCGTCGGCACCGGAGCCTGCACCGGCTCTCCCGCCGCCCCCGCCACCACGCCGCGGCCTGATCGGTGCGCTGCGCACGATGCTGTTCGGCGATGCGCCGGCGGCCAATGAATCCGGCGAGGAACGCAAGAAGGAGCCCGCGCGCGGCGAGCGCAAGGCCAGCGGCGGCCGCGACGAGCGCCGCGGCTCGCGCGATCGTGACCGGGACCGCAGCCGTCGCGGCCGCGACCGTGATGATCGCGGCGAGCGCAAGGAGCGTTCCGATTCGAAGGATCGCGACGGCCGCCAGGCGCGCGACAAGGACAAGGACAAGGACGGCAACCGGGAGCGCAGCGAGCGCAAGGGTGAGGAATCACGGCGCGGCTCGCAGCGTGGTGAACAGAAGCCGCGGCGCGAACCGGCCGCGGCCAGACAGGCAGAGCCAGCAAACCAGGGCGCATCGCCCACGGCTGCAAAGCCTGAGGCACAGCTCGAAGCCGTGGCCGGCACGCCGGAATCCGGCGCGCCGGTGCAGAACGGCGAGAAGCGTTCGCGTCGCGGTGGCCGTCGCCGCCGTGGTCGCGGCGGACGCGGCGGCGAAGGCGCAGTGGGCGGCAGCACGATGCCCGACGCCGGCCTGAACGGTCATGGCGGCCACCACGACGAGGGCGGCACCGGATCGGCGCATGGCCAGGATCCGGATGGCGCCCCGGTGCACGCCGAGCCCAGGCCCGAGCCGCGCCCGCATGCCGGCACCGACCTGCAGCCGGCGGCCGATCCGGCACCGGCGCGCGCCGAACGCCCGGCGGCCATCGCGGTCCCGCCACCGCCGCCGCCGCCGCCGGAACGACCCACCGTGGTTTGGTCGTCCTCCCCCCCAGCCGGCCCGGACAGCACGCCGGACCGCAGCCAGCGGGAGGAATAGGCCCGTGTCCCCGGACATGCGGGGACCCGCCCGTCTCGCCGGCCCGCGCAGCATCGTGGGCCGGGTCATCGCGGCCCTGGTCACGCTGGGCGCACTGATCGTCGGACTGATGGTCTCGGCGGTGGTGTTCGGCGTGGCCCTGGTACTGGGCCTCGCCGTCTGGGGATGGCTGTGGTGGAAGATGCGGCGCCTGATCCGCCAGGCGCGGCAGGATCCACGTTTCCAGCAGTTCCGCGACCTGCATGGCGGTGCCGGAACCCCGCCGCCATCCCAGGGGGATGACGGCCAGATCATCGAGGGCGAGGTGCTGCGCGGCGAGTGGAAGGACGAGCAGCGCAACCGCCGCTGATCCAGGCCGCTGCGTCAGCGACGCGCGGTGGCGGGATCCTTCTGCGACAGCGCGCCGAACAGTCCGCGCCCGCCCTTCTCCACCAGGTCGAGCACCTGCTCGAAATGCGCCTTGCCGCCGTAGTACGGATCGGGCACCGCGGTGCATCCGGCATCTTCGCAAAAGGACAGGAACAGCTGCGCGCGCTGCGCGCGTCCGGGCGGCGCGATGGCGCGCAGGTCGCGCAGGTTTTCTTCATCCATGGCCAGCAGCAGGTCGAAGCGGTGGAAGTCTTCGGGCGTCACCTGCCGCGCGCGCAGGCCGGAGATGTCATAGCCGCGCGCCCGCGCCGCCTGCGTGGAGCGTGCATCCGGCGGCTTGCCGATGTGATAGTCGGCGGTGCCGGCCGAATCGAACTGCAGGCCCAGGTGCGACGCCTCGCGCTGCGCCAGATGGCGCGCCACGCCCTCGGCGGTGGGCGAGCGGCAGATGTTCCCCAGGCACACGAAGAGGATCTTCACGCCGGCCTCCCGCGCGCGATGGCGTCATAGGTGGTCAGCGCGCCATAGAGGTCGGGCCGGCGGTCCCGGAACACGAACCAGTTGTCACGTTGTTCGGCCAGCTCTGCCAGGTCGAACTGCGCCAGCAGCACCGCCTCGTTTTCTTCGTCGGCCTCGGCCACCTTCGCGCCATGCGCATCGGCGATGAACGATGAACCATAGAAGCGGATGAAGAGTTCATCCGGCGACTGCAGCGAGCGTTCGACGCCGATGCGGTTGGACGCCACCAGCGGCATCAGGTTGGCCGCGGCATGGCCCTGCTGCGTGCGCTGCCAGTGCGCGCGCGAATTCAGCGGCGGTGCCGGCGGCGGCTCGGTGCCGATCGCGGTGGGATACAGCAGCAGCTCGGCGCCCATCAGCGCCATGGCACGCGCGCATTCGGGAAACCACTGGTCCCAGCAGATGCCGACGCCCAGGCGGCCGAAGCGGGTATCCCAGACCCGGAAGCCGGTGTCGCCGGGCGCGAAGTAGTTCTTTTCCTGGTAGCCCGGTCCGTTCGGGATGTGCGCCTTGCGATAGCTGCCCAGCACCTCGCCATCGGCATCGATGATCGCCACGCTGTTGAAGGCGCTGAGCCCGGCGCGTTCGAAGAAGCTCACCGGCAGCACCACCGACAGTTCGCGCGCCACGGCGCGCAGGTGGTTCACGGCCGGATTGTCGGCCAGCGTGGTGGCCAGGCGCAGGTGGCGGGCGTCCTGCTCGATGCAGAAGTACGGCGTCTCGAACAGCTCCTGCAGCAGGATCACCTGCGCGCCATCCTGCGCCGCGCGGCGCACCAGCCGCTCGGCATTGGCGATGTTCAGGGCGCGGTCCCAGCCGCAGGCGAACTGGGTCGCGGCCACCGTGACACGCCGCGGCGTGCGCGCAAGGTGCGCGGGAAGCTGTCGAAGGCTCATGCCTTCACGGTATCATGCAAGCCCGTGAGCAATGCACTCGCCCAGTCCTGGCGCCGATACCGCGCACTGCCGCTGCTGCCGCGCGAGCTGGTTACGCTCGGGCTGATGCTGCTGGTGTCGCTGACGCTGCTGCCGCTGGCCATCTGGTTCGCCGGGCAGTTCTTCCTCGGCGACTACCTCCGCGATGTCGAAGGCACCACCGGGGGCTTCGGCGCCCTGTGGGTCGACTACCTCGGCGGCATCCTGCGCGGATCCTTCGGACACTGGGTGGCCTTTCTTGGCCCCTGGCTGCTGGT
This sequence comes from uncultured Steroidobacteraceae bacterium, assembly GCA_964417875.1. Taxonomy (GTDB): domain Bacteria; phylum Pseudomonadota; class Gammaproteobacteria; order Steroidobacterales; family Steroidobacteraceae; genus ZC4RG30. Next base: position 8,912 of record CAYQJU010000003.1, on the reverse strand, counting down.
GATGGCCTTCCGCGGCATGCAGGCCCTGCGCCGCCACGAGCGCCGGCAGCCGGTGGCTCCGCCCGCCAAAGGTGACATAAATCAACCACTTGCTTGACGCGCGTCGCAAATCCCCCGACGATAGTCAAATGGACGGCACCTCAAAACCGCAGAAGATCGGCCTTGGCGACACCGCCCGCATCGATCGTCGCGACACCATCCTCGCCCAGATCGAGGCGGCGCTGCTGGCCGACAAGCTCGCCATCGAGGAAGCGGCCGCCAGCGGCGGCATCGATCCTTACAACACCGGCGTGCACAAGGCCGTGGCCGGCGCCGGCGTGTGGAACGGCAAGCGCCCGCGCTGATCCGTTCCGGCCTTGTTCAGGGCCAGTAATACGCCGTCACCATGGCGACGGACAGGCCCATTCCTGCTGCCGCCCAGAGCCGCCACGCGAGCCTTTTCACTTCCGACCAGAATGCGGCTACCGAAGTGGCCGTGAGCAGCGTAGCCCATGCAATCGCCTTGCCCAAGGGTCGGAATTCGCCTGACAGCCGGTCGTGGAACTCCGGCAGCAGCGCGAACACCAACAATGTCATGATGAGGCCTGCGAGCAGCGCGACCGAGGACCCCATGATGATGCCGAACAGTGCCGCCAGCGGTTGCACAACCCCTACCCTCCTTCTAGCCTCGAGATCATGACTGTAAACGAACTGACAAGGCGCACGCGCCGTCCCCTGGGCACGGTCGCGCTCTCGGCGCTGCTGCTGCTCTGCCTGACTGGCGGAGGATCCACCGGAGCGCCTGCGGGCCAGGCCCAGAGCCTGCTGCCCGAGGGGGCGCTGGCGCCGGCCGAAGGCCATCGGCTGATCTCAAAGCGCATCAAGGTGCTGCTCGAGAGTGCGCACTACCGGCGCGCCACGATCGATGATCGCATGTCGCCGCAGATCTACGAGCGCTACCTGGATTCGCTCGACGGCCAGCGCTTCTATCTGCTGGCCAGCGATGTGGCCGAGTTCGAGCAGTACCGGCTGCGCTTCGACGACATGATCAACAGCGGCAATGTCGAGCCGGCCTTCCTGATGTATGCGCGCCTGCAGCAGCGCAACCGCGAGCGGGTCGAGCATGCGCTGGCGCTGCTCGAGACCGAGCCGGATTTCAGCGCCGTCGAATCCTTCGAGTTCGACCGCGAGGAGGCGCCCTGGCCCACCACGCGCGAGCAGCTCGACGAGCTGTGGCGCCAGCGCGTGAAGAACGATGCGCTGTCGCTGGCGCTCACCGGCAAGGAGTGGCCCGAGATCGCCGAGACGCTGAAGAAGCGCTATGAGCGGGTGCTGAAGCGTGCCGAGCAGGTGACCGCCGACGAGGTGTTCGAAAACCTGATGAACGCCTATGCGCGCACCTTCGATCCGCACTCGAACTATTTCTCGCCGCGCAATTCCGAGGAATACCGCATCGAGATGAGCCTGTCCTATGAGGGCATCGGCGCCACGCTGCAGTCCGAGGATGACTACGCCAGCATCGTGAACCTGCTGCCCGGCGGCCCGGCCGCCGCAGCCGGCACGCTGGGCATCAACGACCGCATCACCGCCATCGCGCAGGGCAATGGCGAATTCGAGGATGTCATCGGCTGGCGCCTCGACGATGTGGTCGACCTGATCCGCGGCAAGGGCGGCACGGTGGTGCGCCTGCAGGTGCTGCCGGCCGGCGCCGCGCCGGGCTCGCCGGAGAAGATCGTCGAGCTCACCCGCGGCAAGGTCACGCTCGAGAACAAGGCCTCGAAGAAGGAACTTCGCAAGGTCACGCGCAACGGCAAGGAGCTGAACATCGGCGTGATCAGCGTGCCCACCTTCTATCGCGATGTAGAGGCCGAGGCCCGCGGCGAGCGGGACTTCCGCAGCACCACGCGCGATGTGGCCAACCTGCTCGAGGAGCTGCGCACCGAGGGTCCCATCGACGGGCTGATCCTCGACCTGCGCGGCGATGGCGGCGGCTTCCTGCCCGAGGCCACCGCGCTGACGGGACTCTTCATCGACCGCGGACCGGTGGTGCAGCTGAAGGATTACACCGGTCGCGTCGAAGTGCTCGATGACCCCTCCGCCGGCACCATGTACGACGGCCCGATGGTGGTGCTGATCGATCGCTACAGCGCCTCGGCATCGGAGATCTTCGCCGGCGCCATCCAGGACTACGGTCGCGGCTATGTCATCGGCCAGCGCAGCTTCGGCAAGGGCACGGTGCAGAACCTGGTGCCGCTGGATCGCTGGAGCAACACGCCGGTGCAGGGCCAGCTCACTGTCACCATCGGCAAGTTCTACCGGGTCACCGGCGAGAGCACGCAGCATCGGGGCGTCGAGCCGGACATCGCCCTGCCCTCCGCGATCGACCTGGAGCAGGTCGGCGAGAGCGCACTGAAGGGTGCCCTGCCCTGGGATCGCATCCAGCCGGCCAGCTTCCGCCGCGTCAGCATGACCTCGCGTGTGCCCTCGGCCACCGAGCTTGAAAAGGCCGAAGCGGCGCGCGCGGCGGATGATCCGGACTTCCGCTGGCTGGTCGACAGCATTGCCGCGGCCGAGCAGCTGCGCAATGAAACCTCGCTGTCGCTGAACCTCGCCGAACGCAAGGCCGAGCGCGAACGGCTCGACGCCGAGCGGCTGGCCCGCGAGAACCAGCGGCGCAAGGCCAAGGGGCTGACCACCTTCGCCTCGCTCGAGGAGATGGAAAAGGCCACCGCGGACGAGAACAGCAGCCTCGATGGCAGCGGCAAGACGCCGGACGTGCTGCTCGAACGCACCACGCAGATCGTCGGCGATGTGGTGGCCGGCCTGCCGGCCGCGCCGGGAAGGGTGGCGCAGAAGTAGCGCCTGGCGGTTGCCGCCAGCGACTGCGATGGGATGACTGTGGCCCGCATGGAGCGGGCCGACGCTATTCCTCGGCGTTGTACAGCAGCGCCGAGACACCCCACATGTCCTGCCCCAGCAGGTCCCAGTGCATCTGCTGGCCACGCGGCAGGCCCGACCGCAGCGCCTGATACACCGATTCATCCCGCGGGTGGGTCTCGCCCGGCAGGCGGTACTGCACATGGGCGGCCAGGTGGTCGGCCAGGCGTCGCGCCTCGGCGGCCAGGCCCTGCGCATTCTGCGTGAGGGCCGCACGCACCCGGGCAATCTCCTGCATCGCCGCCATCGCCTGCTCGGCGCTGCCCTCCATCGGCGGCTCGGCGCGCGACATGGCATCGACCATGCGCCGTACCAGCGTGTGCGGCGTGACGCGCAGCGCCAGTGACTGGGCGGCGGCCAGGATGGTCAGGTTCAGCATGCGCCGCGCGTCCAGCGACAGGCCCGGATACTTCGCGCCGCCGGCCTCCTCGATCTTCACCAGCTGGGCGCGCACCTCATGCAGTTCGTTGCCGGTGGAGGCGACCTCGGCCTCGATGCCCGGCTTCTGGCGCAGCAGCTCGCGGCGGCGGAAGAAGTGCCACCAGCGCTGCGATGCGCCCAGCGCCGCCTGCAATGCCGCGAGCCGCGCGCGTGCATCCGCGGCCGCACCCTCGGCCCGCGCGGCGGCGGCCCGCGCAGCCTGCTGGCGCTCGAAGAGCTGGCGGTTCAGGTCGGCCAGGAACTGCTTGCGCTCGCGCTCCTCGCGCGCCTTGGCCAGCTCGCGCACCAGGGCTGCGATCTGGCTGTGACCGGTGGCCCACAGCTCGCGCAGCTGGTAGTGCACCAGGCAATGCAGGCCACTGACCGGCTGGCCGAGGAAGGCCTCCAGGCGCTGCAGCTGCTCGCGCACGCGCGAGGTGGCCGCCTCCTGCAGCTTCATCCGGTCCTTCAGGCGGTGTACTTCGTCCTGTGATTCGGCCAGCACCTTCTTCAGTTCCGCGCGGTTGCGGAACAGCTGGATGAGACGCGCATCCTCGGGCGCTTCCGGGTGCTGCAGTTTCACCCGGGTACGCAGGATCTTCCCAATCCAGTTGGTGTGGTCGGACGTCAGCAAGCGGAAAGTCCGTTCAGGCCAGGTGGTGTCCCAGCTCCAGGCAGTACTCCAGCCACTTGTTTAACATGTTGTTGTGCAGCCAGCGCTGCTCCAGTTCACGCTCTGCCTGCAGCGGATGGCCCGACACGGGCTCGGGACGGTCTGCGGGCCAGTGCTGCGCCTGGGCCATGCGCGCATCGGTATAGACGCGGATGCGCACGTCAGGATAGGTGATGAAGGTCTCAAGGCCGGCGCCCACCGCCGCCGCATCGTGGAACAGGTGCGTGAGGCCGACGGTGGTGGTGTAGGGACATTGCTCGAGCACGGTGAGCTTCAGGTCACAGCCACCAGCCACGTGCGAGATGCGCTCGCCGCGCAGCTTCGCCGGGTCGCCGGTGAGCTGCGTGAGTCGCAGGTAGTTGCTCTCGTACAGCGACATCAGCGCCGCAAAGCCACGCGGCCGCGCCCGCCAGCTGGTGGGCAGCCGCGACTCGCTGCGCAGGTCGACGCTCACGCGGCCACCACCGGTGCCTGCGCAGCTTCGACGAACAGCCGGCTGCGATAGAACTGGAGCTCGCGGATCGAATCGTGGATGTCGGCCAGCGCCAGATGCGTGGCCTGCTTCTCGAAGCCTGCCACCAGCTGCGGCGCCCAGCGGCGCGCCAGCTCCTTGACGCTGCTCACGTCGAGGTTGCGATAGTGGAAGTAACGCTCCAGCTGCGGCATCTGCCGCGCCATGAAGCGCCGGTCCTGGCAGATGCTGTTGCCGCACATCGGCGAGACGCCGCCCGGCACCCATTCCTTCAGGAAGTCGAGCGTTGCGGACTCGGCATCAGCCAGCGTGACGCGGCTCTCGCGCACGCGCGTGATGAGGCCGCTGGCGCCATGCTGGCGCGTGTTCCATTCATCCATGCCGGCCAGGACCTCGTCGCTGGTGTGGATCGCGAGGACCGGACCCTCGGCGAGGATGCGCAGCTGCGCATCGGTCACCACGGTGGCGATCTCGATGATGGTGTCGAGCTCGGGCTTCAGCCCGGTCATTTCCAGATCGATCCAGATCAGGTTGTCGCGATTCTGCACGGATATCTCGTGGAAAGCGGTCTGTGGCATTCTAGGGTTCGTGATCGCCGAAGTCATCGCCACCTATGGAAGGCATCTTCTGCTGCGTGACGCAGTCGGCACACAGTACAAGGCGCGCCCCCTGGGGCGGAAGCTCGAAATCGTCTGTGGCGATCAGGTAGACTGCGATTTCCAGAACGGCGAACTGCTCGTCACGGGCATCCAGCCGCGCAGCACCTTCCTTCGCCGCAGCACATTGCGCGGCCGCAGCGAACCCCTGGCAGCCAACCTCTCGCAACTGGGCGTGGTCATTGCGCCTTTGCCCGCGCCCGACCTGTTCCTGCTCGACCGCTACCTCTGTGCCGCCGAATGCGCAGGCCTCGCTGGCCTCATCGTGCTGAACAAATGCGACCTGGATGAAGCCGAGGCGCTGGCGCAGCATCTGCAGGTGCATGCCGCGCTGGGCTATGTGGTGCTGCACGTGAGTGCCAACCAGCCGGTCGATGACGCAGGGCCGGCAGCGCAGATGCAGCCGCTGCGCGATGCGCTGCGCGCGAACACCACCATCCTCGTCGGCCAGTCCGGCGTCGGCAAGTCGTCCATCACGCGCCAGCTGTGTCCCGATGCCGAAGACATTGCCATCGGCGGCCTGATGCGCGATGAAGAAGGACGCCACACCACCACCGCCTCGCGCCTGTATGAATGCGGCGCCGGCGCACGCCTGATGGACTCACCCGGCGTGCGTGATTTCGCGCCCGCCATCGATGACCTGGAACCTGCGACGCTGGGCTTTCGCGAAGTGGCGCGCCTCGCGCCGCAATGCCGCTTCCAGGATTGCCAGCACCTGCACGAGCCCGGCTGCGCCGTGCGCAACGCGGTGGATGCCGCGGTGATGGATGCGCGCCGCTACGAGAGCTACCGGAGGCTGCGCCGGCTCTATGCGCAGCTGTGGGAACAGCGGCCGGCGCGCGAGCGGGCAGCCCGCCCGCGCTGATGGCCGTGCTATGCGGCGCGATCGGGCATCGGGCGCGATCGCGGATCCTGCACGGTCACCACGGTGAGGCGACGCGCGCCACCCACCGGCGAGGGCCATTCGATCGACTGGCCGGCGCGCAGGCCGAGCAATGCCGCACCGATCGAGGTCAGCACCGAGATGCGGTTGTCCTGCAGGCTGGCCTCCTGCGGCCACACCAGCGTCATGGCGCGCTGCTGGCCGCTCTGGTCCTCATAGGTGACCAGCGAGCCCACGCGCGCCACGCCCGGCTCGAAATCCTGGTCGGGCACGATCTGCGCACGTTCCAGTTCGCGGCTGAGGTAGTCGGCCACGTCCGGCGCGATGCGCTCGGCCGTGCCGGCCAGATCCATCAGCCGGTCATAGTCGCCTGCGGGAATCACGATCTGGGGCAGTATTGCCGCACCGGATGTCTGGTACTGCATGTCGATCCGCTCCTGGATGACGCCGCCGGGCGGCCGCAACCGGTGAAGATGCCGGCAACAGGCCTTGACGGACGGCTGGAAAAATATAGGACAGTTACTTGTTGTTTGCCTCGCCCGGAATCACCCCGGACGAAGCGCGAAAACGCCTACGTCCGGGGCGAAGTGCCCTGGATCAGATGTCCCGCAGAAACGAAGATCGCGGTCGGGACGCAGACAATGGCGAAGCTCAACATGGTCTTGAGCATAGGGCCTTTGCGGGGATAGTCAACCCGGCCCGGAAGACTGGCGGAATCGCGATTGCTGCGATGCGGCATCCCGATTCATGCGCCCTGTCGGCTGGCGCCCACAAGCGCTGGCGGAGCGGGCCACTGACCGCGGGCCGGGTCCGCGCGCAGGCTGCAGGCTGCAGCGAATGCAGAGGAGCCGACACATGAACTTTCGATTCCGCATCGCCGGCATTGCCGTGAGCTGCATGCTGGGCACTGGCCTTGCCATGGCGCAGTACACCGGCCCCGGCGCGAAGCCCTCCGGCAAGGGCGAGGTGGCACGCAGTGTCAGCGAGGTGCTGGCCGATGCGCGCGATGACCGGCCGGTGGAACTTTCCGGACAGCTGGTGCGGCAGACCGGCCGCGAGCTTTACCTGTTCAGGGACGCCAGCGGCGAGATCACCGTCGAGATCGATGACGATGATTTTCCGACCGGCCAGCAGGTGGACGCCGACACGCAGGTGAAGATCCACGGTGAGGTGGATGCACGCGCCATGCGTGAGCCGCGGGTGGAAGTCGAGCGACTGGAAATCACCACCGGGCGCTGATCAGCCGACGTCCTGGCGGCCGGCCAGTGCCGCCGCCAGCGTGCCCCCGTCGACATACTCCAGCTCCCCGCCAAAGGGCACGCCCTGCGCGATGCGCGTGGCGGAAACTCCGCGCGCGCGCGCCATCCCGGAGATGAAATGCGCGGTGGCCTCCCCTTCGACGGTGGAGTTGGTGGCCAGGATCACCTCGCGGATCGCACCCTGCGAGAGCAGCAGGTCGAGCTCATGCAGGCCCAGTTCGGCAGGCCCGATGCCATCCAGCGGCGACAGATGTCCCATCAGCACGAAGTAGCGGCCACGGAACGCGCCGGAGCTCTCCACGGCCATCACGTCGGCCGGCGACTCCACTACGCACAACAACGAATCGTCACGCGATGGCGAGGCGCACAGCGGACACAGCTCGCCTTCGGCCAGCATGCGGCAGCGGCGGCAGCGGCCGATGCGCTCCACGGCCAGCTCCAGCGCCTGCGACAGTTCGCGCGCCGCCGCGCGCTTGTCCTGCAGCAGCCGGAAGGCCAGGCGCTGCGCGCTCTTCGGCCCGATGCCGGGCAGCGCATGCAGCGCCTCGATCAGGCGCGCCAGCGCTTCAGGATGTTTCATCGCCGCCTGCGATCAGGTCAGGTCCGCTCAGAACGGCAGCTTCATGCCCGGCGGCAGCGACAGCCCCGACATTGCGCCGGCCATCTTCTCGTTCACCGCCAGGCCCACCTTGTGGGTGGCGTCGTTGATGGCCGCGGCGACCAGGTCCTCGAGCATTTCCTTGTCTTCGCCGAGCAGCGCCGGATCGATCTGCACGCGCGCCGCCTCGTGCTTGCCGTTCAGCGTCACCTTCACCATGCCGCCGCCGGCCTCGCCGGTGGCAGTGAGCTGTGCTACCTGTTCCTGCGCCTTCTGCAGGTTCTCCTGCATGGCCTGCGCCTGCTTCAGGATGTTGCCGATGTTGCCGCGCATTCAGTTCTCCTCGGTGTAGTTCGGTCGCACGGAGTCGGGAAAGATCGTCGCACCCATGCGCTGCTGCAGCGCCTGGATGGTCGGATCGGATTCGAGTGCGGCACGCGCCTGCGCAAGGCGTTCTTCGTCCTGCTGCTTCAGTTCGCGTGCCGGAGTCACCGGTGCACCGACGGCCGGCACCTCGAACTGCACCCGCACGCCCTCGCCCAGGTAGCGGGACAGCGCCTCGGTGAGTCGCGCCTCGTTGCCCGGCGTGCGCGTGGCGCGCGCATCCAGCAGCAGCCGCACCACCCCGCCCTGGCGGCCGGCCAGTGCGCAGTTCGCCGCGAGCTGGCGGGCGGATCCGGCCAGTCCCAGCTGCCCGACGATGGCAGACCAGTTCTCCGGCACCAGCGGCAGTGCGGCTGCGGCGGGGGAAGTGGCTGGCGTGGCGGGCGGGGTGGACGCAGTACCCCTGGAAACGGGGCCCGGCGCAGCAGCCGCGGCACGCGCCCCATCGCTGCCGCGTGCGCCGCCGCGCGCCGGTGCCACCGGCGCGGTGGCCACTGCAGGCGGCGCGGCAGCGCGCGCCATGCTGGCGCGCACGGCAGCGGCGCCCGACACCTTTGCCGCCGCCGCGGGCGCCTCGGCTGCCGCGCCCGGCGCACCGGGCCGGAAGGCCAGCATGCGCACCAGCGTCAGCGCAAAGCCGCTGCGCTGGTC